>JBNKBG010000019.1:0-36765 GCA_050287105.1 Thiohalomonadaceae bacterium | reverse complement strand
CAATCCGCATATCGACTGGCCGCGGGAACAGACCCTCGGCACCCACATCGATGTCTGCCATGAAGCGGCCACGCCACCGGGAATGGAGATCACCGCCTCGGTAGAGTTATACGAAATTGACGGCCGTCGACTGCGCTTCCGGGTCGAGGCGCACGATGGGGTCGATCTTATCGCCCGGGGCACCCATGAGCGTTACCTCATCGACCGTGAACGTTTCGATGCGGGTATGGCGAAAAAAAGGCCATCCACATAACGCAGCGTTGGAATCTCCGGGCAAAAAAACGGCTCCCAGGGGAGCCGTTTTTATTTGCCAGACAGGAGAGCCATTACAAACGGTAATTGGGGGCTTCCTTGGTGATCTGCACATCATGAACATGGGACTCGGAGAGTCCGGAGTTGGTGATACGCACAAACTCGGGTTTGGTACGCATCTCGTCGATGGTACGGCATCCGGTATAACCCATGGAGGAGCGCAGACCGCCGAGTAACTGGTGGATCACCGGCTGCATCGAACCCTTGTAGGGAACACGGCCCTCGATCCCCTCTGGTACCAGCTTCTCCTGTTCGGTGCTCTCCTGGAAGTAGCGATCCGAGGAGCCCTGAGAGCCACCCATGGCGCCGATGGAACCCATGCCACGATAGGATTTGTAGGAACGCCCCTGGAACAGCTCCACCTCACCCGGCGCCTCTTCGGTACCGGCGAACATGGAACCCAGCATCACTGAATAGGCACCGGCGACGAGCGCCTTGGCCATATCGCCGGAGAAGCGGATACCGCCATCGGCGATCAGCGGAATGCCACTCTTCTTCAGCGCCTCGGCCACATTGGAGATGGCAGAGATCTGCGGCACGCCCACCCCGGCAACAATCCGGGTGGTACAGATGGAGCCAGGACCGATACCCACCTTGACCGCATCAGCACCCGCCTTCACCAGCGCCAGTGCCGCATCGGCAGTGGCGATGTTGCCACCGATAACCTGCATCTGGGGGAAGTTCTTTTTCACCCAGGCGACCCGGTCGAGTACACCCTGGGAGTGACCATGGGCGGTATCCACCACCAGCACATCGACCCCGGCGGCGACCAGCGCCTCGACCCGTTCATCGGTGCCTTCACCCACACCCACCGCCGCGCCGACGCGCAGGCGACCCTGATCGTCCTTGCAGGCATTGGGCTTGTCGGTCGCTTTCTGAATATCCTTCACGGTCACCATGCCGCGGAGGCGGAAATTGTCGTCCACCACCAGTACCTTTTCGATGCGGTACTCGTGCAGCAGCGCCTTGATCTTCTCCCGGTCAGTCCCCTCCTTGACCGTCACCAGCTTATCCTTGGTCGTCATAATGGTGGAGACAGGCTGATCGAAACGGGTCTCAAAGCGCAGATCGCGGCTGGTCACAATACCCACCAGATCCTCGCCATCAACCACCGGCACACCGGAGATATTTTCCGCCTGGGTCAGCGCCATCAACTCACCGATGCTCATACCCGGTGAAACGGTAATCGGGTCCTTGATCACGCCACTTTCGAATTTCTTAACCGAACGTACCTCACTGGCCTGCTGCTCGGAGGTCATATTTTTATGGATGATCCCGATCCCCCCTTCCTGCGCCAGGGCGATCGCCAGACGGGCCTCGGTCACCGTATCCATCGCGGCAGACATCAGGGGAATATTCAGCGAGATTTCGCGTGTCAGCTGGGTGGTCAGATCGACATCACGGGGTAGAACGGTGGAATGGGCGGGCACCAATAAAACATCATCGAAAGTAAGGGCTTCCTGAACTATTCTCATATTTATATCCGCGCTCTCTGTCCGGTTCCGGGGGTAAGCGCGTAATTATAGGGTTTGACGCCCCCCCGGTAAACTGGATAGTCTTGCTACTTCGCCCGAACAGGGTGAAATGCACCGGAAGTCGGCCCCCGAGGCCAAATGGAGAGGAAAGCTCCATAAAATAATACTGCCATTTGGAGGATGTCCATGAGTAGAGTAATTTTTGCGGCACTGCTTGCTAGCATTTTGGTTGGCTGCAACGGCGTTAAAAGCTCCCCCAGCTACAACATGATTGACTCAAACCGGGTAATCAAAGAGGCGGAGACTGCTATCGCCGAGGTTGCCAAGGTTGGCTATGAGTGGCGTGACACCAGCGCCATGCTGGCGGATGCCAAGGCTGCCAATGAGGCAAAAGACTACAACAAGGCTGTAGAACTGGCAGGTCGTGCTGAACGCCAGGCTATTGCAGCATACAAGCAATACAAGCTGGAGATGTCTGTTTTCAAGGACTAGACCAGAGCTATTTCCAGCACTAAAAACCGCCACACCGTGGCGGTTTTTTTGTGCCCGAACAGTAGGTAGACTGGGAGCCATGATGAAAAACAGCGCCAACAGCGAAACTCCCCAGCGTGAGCTCTACAGCGTCTCCCGCCTGAACCGCGAAGCCCGTGCCGTGCTGGAGGGACACTTCCCGTTACTCTGGGTCGAAGGGGAGATATCCAATCTGGCGCGCCCTCGCTCTGGTCACATCTACTTCTCCCTCAAGGACGAATTCGCCCAGGTGCGATGCGCCATGTTTCGCATGCGCGTAGGCAACCTGCGCTTTGCCCCCAAAGACGGTATGCAGGTGATGGCCAGGGTACGCATCGGGCTGTACGAGCCACGCGGGGATTTCCAGCTTCAGGTCGAGCACATGGAAGAATCCGGCGATGGTGCACTGCGCCGCGCCTTTGAGGCATTGAAACAACGCCTCGATCAGGAGGGGTTGTTCGAGACTGCGCGCAAACGCCCGTTACCTGCCATGCCAAAGTGTATCGGCGTGGTCACCTCGCCGAGCGGTGCGGCGATTCGCGACATTCTCACCGTCCTGCGCCGCCGCTTCCCCGCTATTCCGGTGGTGATCTACCCCACTGCGGTACAGGGAGAGGGGGCCGCCAACGAGATCGCCGCGCAGATCCAGCTGGCCGGGAAACGCGGCGAGTGTGATGTGCTGATCGTCGGTCGCGGCGGTGGTTCGCTGGAGGATCTCTGGGCATTTAACGAAGAGGTGGTCGCCCGCGCCATTTACGCTTCGCCGCTGCCGGTGATTAGCGCGGTAGGTCACGAGGTGGATGTCACCATCAGCGACTTTGTTGCTGACCTGCGTGCAGCAACCCCCTCGGCTGCCGCCGAACTGTTGAGCCCGGATCGCGCAGAGTGGCTGGAGACCCTGTGCCGCTACGAAAATCGACTGGGCCGAGCACTGCAACAGCAATTCAAACAGCAGCAACAACGACTCATCTGGTTACACAAGCGCCTGCGCGATCCGGCACAACAACTACAGCAACGATCACAACGGCTCGACGAACTGGAACTGCGTCTGGCCAAGGCACAGAAAAACCGGATGCACCATCTCCAGGCGAAACTGCGTACCGGCGATGCCATACTGCAACGTTACAACCCACTGCTACGACTGCAACAACTGCGGCAGACCGAGCAGCAACTCTCGCTGCGCCTGCGCCAGTCGTGGCAACAACGACTCAAACAGTTACAGCTACGCCTTGCCGGCCAGGTGGGGGCACTGGAAGCGGTCAGCCCACTGGCAACCCTGAACCGCGGTTACGCCATCGTGCAGGACCAACAGAATCAGGTCATCCGGGATAGTCGCGAAGTGAAGCAGGGAGACACTGTGCGTACCCGTCTGCATCATGGCGAACTCCTGTGTCGCGTCGAGGAGATCAGCCAATGATTCGTCACTGTCTGCTGCTCTGTGCGCTTTTCGTCTCCATATCCGCGCAGGCTGCCGCCCTGCCCCGCGCCCTGGCGGTGCCAGGTGGCGTAGCGATCATCGAACTGGGTGAATCCGCGCAAAAGCCCGACGCCTACTACGGCAAAAGAGAGGTCATGGTCAAACACGACGGCCAGCAGTGGCTGGCGTTAGTGGGACTGCCCCTCACCACCAAACCGGGTACCCATACCCTGCGACTCTTTCAGCAGCCAGGCAAAGCCACCACCCTCACCTTCAAGGTGAACGACAAGCGCTACGAAGAACAACACATCACCCTGAAGAATAAACGCATGGTCGATCCCACCGCCGAAGACCTCAAACGCATTCGTGGCGAACAGGCCCGCTCGCGCAAGGCCTTCGCCAGCTGGGATAAATCCCGTGGCGCACAACTCGATTTTCTGACGCCGGTAAGCGGGCGGCTCAGTGGTACCTTTGGCAAAAAGCGCTTCTTCAATGAACAGCCGCGCAGTCCCCACAGTGGTCTCGATATTGCCGCCGCCAGGGGCACCCCGGTACAGGCACCGGCAGCGGGCAAGGTGATCGAAACCGGTAACTACTTTTTCAATGGCAACACCATTTTCATCGATCACGGTGAGGGCCTGGTCACCATGTACTGCCACCTCGACACTATTGGCGTCACCAAGGGACAGGAGGTCAAACAGGGTGAGGTGATCGCGCAGGTCGGAATGACCGGGCGGGTCACCGGTCCGCATCTGCACTGGAGTGTGAGCATGAACAATAGCCGTATCGACCCGGCACTGTTCCTCAGCGCCGAAGTGATGGCGCAACTGGATGCCGCCAACCAGAAATGAAGCGTATTCCCCGCCGCCACGCACCACGACTGCTGGCGCTGTTCACCTCGCTGATTATGTCGTTCATCATGTCGATGGTGATCACTTTGCTCAATCTCGGCCTGGTCGATAACTTTATTCAGCTCTGGATGAACGCCTGGATCAGCGCCTTTCTCATCGCCTTTCCCACTATCCTGCTGGTACTGCCCATCGCCCGGCGCATCGTGGACACCATCACGCACGTAGAATAGGGTTATATCCCGGCTATTTTTTAAGATTTGTTTAATCCTTTCGAACTATTTTGCCTGTACCAAAACAGATAAAAACAATTACAGGTAACCACAGCAATGAGATCCCTATTCCTGAGTCTGGTCATGCTGGCTGGCGTTATGTTTTCGCCACTCACCCATGCCGCACAATCCGCCGCGGCGGATTTTAACCTTGATGGTCTCGAAGGCCCCGTCAGCCTTTCAAAATTGAAAGGCGAAGTGGTCTATCTCGATTTCTGGGCCTCCTGGTGTACTCCCTGCCGCGCCTCCTTCCCCTGGATGAGTGAGATGCAGCAGCGTTATGCCAAACAGGGTCTGAAGGTCGTCGCTATCAACCTCGACAGCGAAAAAGAAAAAGCACGCCAGTTCATCACAACCACCCACCCCAACTTCACCATCGCCTTCGATCCGGAAGGCTCAGTCGCCGAACAGTATGAGGTGATGGGTATGCCCAGTTCCTACCTCATCGACCGTCAGGGAAAACTGCACAGCACGCACGTCGGTTTCCGCGCCAAGGACCGGGAGACACTGGAAAAAAGCATCGTCGAACTACTTGGCAGCAAGGAATAAGTAATGAAAAAACTCACTCTGTTATTGCTGCTTCTGCCGCTGGCAGCTTGCAGCCTTGAACCCATCAAACCCTGGGAGCGCGATCTGCTGGCCCAGGAGAAGATGCAACTGGTACCCGATTCCCTGGAGAACACCCTGGATGAACACATTTTCTTCAGTAAAGAAGCCGCCTTTGGCGGTCAGGGCGTAGGCGGAGGTGGCTGCGGATGCAACTGAAAAAACGCCACCTGTCGATCCGCGGTGCTCTCGCCGCGGCCACCTGTAGTGTCCTGTCACAACCACTGCATGCCGCCGGTACTGCCAGCGAGGGTGAGTGGGATGTTAAAAGCGGCCTGATGAGTTACAGCGAAGACGGACGTATCAACATCATCGAACCCATCGCCTCGGCCACCAAGACAACCAAGTCAGGCGCAATTCTTACCCTGCGTGCGCTGTTCGACTCCATCACTGGGTCGTCGCCCAACGGCGCCACCGCAACTGATGTCGCACAAACCTTCACCTCGCCCTCGGGTAACAACACCTATACGGTGCAGCCGGGCGATCTGCCGATGCGTTCCATGCGTGACGTACGCTACGCCTTTGGTATCGACTACGAACACGAACTGTCACGCCTCTACACCAATACCATCACCGCAGATATCTCCAGTGAGACCGACTACTTCTCATTGGGTCTCTCGGATAGTGTGAAACGTGATTTCAACAACAAACTGACCACCGTTTCAGCGGGCCTTGGCCTCACCTTTGATACGGTCAAACCCAGCGGTGGTGTTCCCGTTGAGATGCAACTGATGAGTACCCCGACGCCCACGACGGGGGAAGGTGAAGATGACGGCATGCACAAAAACACCGTCAACCTGCTACTCGGTGTAACCCAGATCCTGAGTCGTCGCTCCCTGACTCAGCTCAACCTGGCCTATGCCAGTAGCAGCGGCTATCTCACCGAGCCCTACAAGTTCCTCAGCGTGGTAGATACCTTAGGCAACACCATCGACTACCGTTACGAGAAACGTCCCGACACTCGCAACAGCACCGCGCTCTACTGGAAGTGGCAGTACCAGCTTCCCGAGGATGTGGTCTATGTCAGCTACCGCTACTTCAGCGACGACTGGGGCATCAACGCCCATACCGCCGACGTGAAGTACCGCTACGAACTAGGCGACGGTATGTACCTGCAACCCCATCTGCGTCTTTACCAGCAAACGGCCGCGGACTTCTACCACCACAGTCTGGCGGGCCTGGCCGACCAGCCACAGTACGCCAGTGCCGACCTGCGTCTGGGCGAAATGACCAGCCGCACCATTGGCCTCAAGTTCGGTATGCCGCTGCAGGATGGTGAATTCACCGCACGGGTGGAGCAGATGGTCCAGGAGGGTAACAGCCATCCGTCCGACGCCATCGGCATTCAGCAGAACTACGATCTCTACCCCACCCTCACCGCCACCATCGTGCAGGTAGGCTATCGCTTCAAATTCTGATATAGCTGCGCCATGGACGGCACAAGCACGATGAAAACCAGCCTGGAAAGAAACCCCACTGACGAATACTGGATCGGTCGCTTCCAGGCCATGGCCAGCCCCTGTGAGCTGTTCCTGGAGATCGATGAGCGGGAAACCGCCGCCACACTGCTGGAAGCCGTGGCGGCGGAGACCTGGCGCATCGAGGCCAAATTCAGCCGCTACCGTCAGGACAACATCGTCCACACCATCAACAGCGCCAACGGCAGCGCCGTTGAAGTCGACGAGGAGACCGCCCTGCTGCTCAACTTCGCCGACCAGTGCTACCAGCTCAGCGAAGGCCTCTTCGACATTACTGCCGGCGTACTGCGCCGGGTATGGGATTTCAAACCCGGTGCCCGCCTCCCCACCCCCGACAAGGTCGAGGCCTGCCTGCAACAGGTCGGCTGGGACAAGGTCGACTGGCAGCCGCCCCACCTCACCCTGCCCCCCGGCATGGAGATCGACCTCGGCGGCATCGGCAAGGAGTACGCGGTAGACAGGGCGGCGCAACTGCTGGGCCAGCAAACCGACGCCACCTTCATCGTCAACTTCGGTGGCGACCTCTACATCAACAAACCCCGACGCAACGGCCAGGCCTGGCGTATCGGCATCGACGACCCGGAGGCCAGCGGCAAAAAAGCCGTCGGCCAACTGGAAGTGCAGCAGGGCGGCGTCGCCACCAGCGGCGACGCGCGGCGCTTCATCCTGCACAAGGGCTGTCGTTACGGCCATATCCTCAACCCCAAAACCGGCTGGCCGGTGAAAGATGGCCCCCACTCCGTCACCGTCATCACCGCCAGCTGCATGGAAGCAGGCATGCTCGCCACCTTCGCCATGCTCCAGGGCAGCGGCGCGGCGGCCTTTCTCGAGGCCCAGCAGGTCCACTACTGGCTGGCCTGATCCGGCACCCCGATTGGATTTAGCCCCCTCATCCGCGTAAACTGCGCCTGTTACTTACCAAGACCCAAGGATCTCCAATGCAAATCTCCGCCAACAAGGTCGTATCCATCGACTACACCCTGACCGGCAGCGACGGCGCCGTCATCGACAGCTCTGAAGGACGCGGCCCCCTGGCCTACCTGCAGGGCCACAACAACATCATCCCTGGCCTGGAAGACGCGCTGGAAGGCAAAAGCGTCGGAGACAGCATGAACGTGGTTGTTGAAGCGAAAGACGGCTACGGCGAGCGCGACGACGCCCTGACCCACGCCGTGCCACGCAGCATGTTCGAAGAAGCCGGTGAAATTGAAGTCGGCATGCAGTTCCAGACCATGACCGAGCAAGGCCCGCACATCGTCACCGTGATCGGCATGGACGATGAAAACGTCACCGTCGACGCCAACCACCCGCTGGCTGGCCAGACCCTCAACTTCGATGTCTCCGTGGTAGAAGTTCGCGACGCCACCGCAGAAGAGCTGGAGCACGGCCACGTGCACGGCCCGGAAGGTCACGACCACTAAGGTCTTCTGAACCGTTGCAGAACAAAAAGGCCCGAAAGGGCCTTTTTTGTTGACTAGTCATTGGTAGCAAGCTGCGGCTATTACGGCAAAGAGCGTTATAAACTTACGGGTCTGTCGAGGCAGAAAGTTTCATCTGACCCCACTTATTCATTGGAGAGGGCCGCTCTTTGGCCAGAATCTGGTGGAGCAAATGGTTATGCGTTTCTTAATCCGTACAAAATGGATCATTTAACAAGACCAATTGATGCTGCTTTTTAATTTCAATTTGTTCTGCTTTCGGCATGCCACTCGTGCAATTAAGGTACGTCGCCCAAATACGCTCCAGATCATCCCTGTTCACCGCTGGATCTCTGGAGAATAGCTTAACAGCGCAGCCAAGCCCACAGTCCTCCACAACAATAAATGGCTCTTGAACGTTCTGAAAGGCGTGGGGGTCATCCACAGCATGGCCACTACCGATTACATTAACGGTCTCAATGCTCGATATCTGCGTCAATGGTATCTCCTTCCCGCTCTTTGCCCAAAAATATGCAGGGCCACCCGTATCTCCGAATTGTTCATAGTCTGAATACAAAACGAGACCGCGAGGTTGGTCATGGCGATCTTTCAGTGACGAGGTAAATGTTTTTGTGACATCCTTTTCGAGGAGATAGAACGTCGCGGCGACTGTGTCGCTTGTCGACTTTAAATCAACCCTTTTGATCTTCAGCTCCTGGAGTGAAGCACCGCCCATCCAGCCAATGCCCCAAGTATTGCCCGTAAGTACCCTTCCATCAGTTAGATGGATCTTCACACGATAAAAGTGAGAAGCAATTGGACTCGCAGCCGCTAAAGGTACGAGCAGTATCAAAAACACAATGATTTGATAGTACTTCGTTCGCATGTAATTATTTCCACATAACGTTTAAGCTGTGGGGCGCAAACCGCAACGCGGCGCAGCGTCCCGCACGAGGGAATAAATGGGGTCAGATGAAACTTATCACGCCGTCAGTATGACTGTGTACCCCCAGTGTATGTCGAATAAATTGGGTGTGACCCTATTTATTCTAATTTCTTATATTCTATGAAATTGCTGCCATGAACTGATTTCTGTGACGCAACAAAAGTTCGATGCGTTTAGGCCCAGCATTCTCAGCGACGAATTCAATCACTACACCATCGCGCCCCCAACTGGTAATTGGCTTCACCATCCGAATATTCCTCCGTGAAACGTAATGTTCAAGATCGTTAAACCCAAAGGGCATAATCCAATTAAACGGGGGCAAATATTTAATGAGAAGTGCATCGCTCGTAACGGTTACTGAGAGCGCATTCCTGGCGCCACCAAATTTGGTAAGCAAGTTCTTCTGAGACGCCCCGGAGACGAACTTTTCAGAAAAGAGTACTTGTGACGGAAGTACAGGTGGATGCCATGCTCCCCTTTGCATACGACGCCATGCAAAGAAAGCCAACCACAAGGCGGTCCATGCCAACACCAAACCTAAAAACAAATTGAAATTATCGAAAATAAACTGAGGACCGCTCATCACATAACCTTAGCGTTTTCATAAACAGAAAAGTCTAACCGAATAAGTGTGGGCAGGTGGAACCATCATGCAACCACGGCATCCTTATTGGTGTAAAGTTTCATCTGCCCCCCACTTATTCCTTATTCCCAGCGAACGAGAGTGAGCGATCTTGATGTGGTTGTTAGCATATACTTATAAAATACCTCATTAGAAGATCACCAAATGCACTTACCGTAGAGCCATAAATAACTATATAAAAACCGTGCAACTGCAAATGTGCGTCACCAATTGAATATGCGATTTCGTTGAAATAGTCTGAATTCAAAGCGTAAGCATGGCCTGGGCCTGGAAGGGTTGGAGATGACTTAAGAGCATTTTTATGTCTATTTATTTCTTCTCTAAGAGTAAATCTCATGCTCATCCACACACCAATGCCAATGATAAAACCACCCACTCTAGAAAAGCATGTCGGATCTTCCCAATAATATGAAGCCGCTATACCAAGCAGCGAAAAAACCACGACTAATGGATATAGGTACTTCTTGTCTGTTACAACAAATGACCAATGTCTCTTATGTTTAGTTTGGTTGTTCATGTTTTCATGCTAACGCTGCCCATAACCCGCAGCCGAAAGCGGAGCGACGAAGGAGCGTAGCTTTTGGCTGTCGGAGTTCATGGGCTTGTTAGATTGCTGTTCCCGTTGCCAATTAGTGCCGACACAAATAGATAAAGTTGCTCAGCCAATTCGTTTTCGTTGTTCCAAACAATATGGTTGTATTGCCTTGTATCGAAATGTACGTTCGTCAGGTCGTCAGCTCTAACGCACCAAAATACGGGAATGCCAAGACCGATCGCGTACCCGGCCTCAAAATACACGCCCGGCCGCTGTTGAGTCACATCGGCCACCAAGAACCTAGAATTCTTGATTTCGGTGATTATCTTGGTATCAATTCGGTCGATATGTGGTTCCACGTCTACGCGATAGGGGCGGAACTTCGCCCTGACTAGAGCGGGCCTAATGGCGCTCTCCCAAGCGGTCTTTAATTCAGGCGAGAACGACATCGCGACAAACGCTTGGTCGCTGATGACAGAAGGACGAGCATGCTGGTCCAAGAAATCCCACCCGTTCGAGGTGATCTCGATCTTGAATACAAATGAATCGCTGAGATCCGGCGAACCATCTGTGCGTCGTATGAGCCCGCGTTCAACAAGGCTCCTCAATAGGTATAGGAATTCTTCTTCTCCAGTCGCCCATGCTAATGGAAAGTCGAAGTCTGGATGAATGTCTATTGCTTGGCCGGGAAATGAAGTTCGCCTTTCAAGAGCTCTTAGGAGAAGAAGTTGTTTCTCGGCCACTTTGTAGTTGGGGAGCGCCTTTGCCACTTCTTCGAGAGTCTTGGAGTTGATTTCAGGTGATTCAGCCCCGGTTTCGCAGCGCTCTCGAATCCACGCAGACAACTTCGGTTCGAGTTGCCTAGCTTTAGCCATTGCCGCAGCGGTTCTGGTTATCGTGAACTTGCCGCATCTTGGGCATTCAAGCGTCGCGCGCTCTCCGTAATCCCAAACGCGAACGTCCTTCGCCGCAAGTTTGCAGATTGGGCATGGTTGCTCTGATACGGTTGGCATCGACGGTTCCCTCAGCAATCTAACGCCGCAAATCACCGGCAAATTGGAGCAACGAGAGGCTTGTGGCATTCGCCACAAATGAACGTTGCGGAAATTTGTCCGTGTGAATTTGCATTGTTATGCATAAATGATACTAACTAAATAGGATGAGAAAGTTTTTTCCATCGACGGTTAATAGGCAACTCATGCGCATACACACCAGTATCAAATTTCAAAAGAGTTGCATTCCGTGCCGATGTCCCCGTCCATCTAAAATATATTGTGTACCAGTCGGTTTCTTTGGATTTAAGCTTAAATAGAGCAGAATCAAATCTATTTGGACTTTTCTTCTGAGAGAAAGATGAATTTGTGTAGAATTGTATATTCGTTCCCACGGGCACTACGCGAACTTGTATATTATCGTACCAAAACGTATCGTCGTTATTGTTGTTTTTGATACAAATCCTCAACTCGTAATCCTTTGTGTTATTTACTGTTGAGGCCAACTGATTCGCTGCAATATCTACGATCTGCAAATTGTTCACGTACAAACTTCTAACCATATTAGTTGACATAATTAGCCCTCCATTTGTATATTTTCATTGCATAACTATAAGTAGACACCCTAAAAGCTCCGTTACAAACGGAGCTTTTAGGGTGTATAAAAATCCAGGCTTTCATAAAACAACAACTTATCTCCAGAATACGGAGCCTAAAAGAAAAAGCTAACGGGGCTGGGGGAAATGATACAAAGCAATCCTTCGCCCGGTGACTCCTCATCTCTTTCTACCGGGATAGTGAGCTGTTGGCAAGTTGGATTCCGATCTTCGCCAGACTGACGGTGGTGGGGTGCTCGAAAGATTCAAACGAAGGGGTTTTCAGGCCCGTGAATCCCGCCGAGTAGCGGAGTGGAGGGAGGAATAGCCCGTCAGGGTTGCACACAGGAGGTGCGCAACGTTGCAGTCAGGCCATGGACGGCCTGTCTGCAACGCCCGACCGGAATGAGCAAGCCGCTCTCGCACGTCCATGTGCTTCGCGGCACTAGTGCATCCTGCACGTCGCGCAGGGACGAATCGGCAGGATTGCCGATTCGCACGGCTTTAGCCGCCCGTAGGGTGAGGGCCAAGGATGGCCCGAATGAACCCCGAAGGGGCGGGAATTTCGGGAGCGTTTCTTTGGGTACTTTCTTATCGCCATAAGAAAGTACCTCGCCCGCGGGGGCGAGACCCCGCTTTCCAATGCAGTTAACCGTCGCGGAGCGACACCTATGGATTCCGGCCTGCGCCGGAATGACGGAAAAGGTGGATTCCGGCGTTCGCCGGAATACCTCCCCCCCAACCATGCTGGGCAGCACTGCCCAACCTACAAAAGCATTGTCGGATTACGCTACGCTAATCCGACCTACATGAAACTGTAGACTCAGCCGGAATGAGAGCGAAAACAAAGGCCCCGAAGGGCCTTTCTCCACATCAAATCAAACCACTATCAACTAAACGCCTGCCCCGGTTTGGCACCAACCGCCTTGAGGATCAGCGCCAACGGACAAAACCCGGTGAAGGCTGACTGAAACAGATTCAGGCCGACAAAGGCGGTGAAGAAGAGCCAGTATTCGTGGTGGAACAGCGGGCTGATGGACATACCCAGGGCCAGGCTCAACATGATGAAAGTGCCTGCGACGGCAAAGACGATACGGTCGATACTCATGATTTCCCCTCAAATGGATGAATGAAGAATGGCGCTATTATACGCACATACATTAGCAGTGGCTAATATATGTGCCAACGGAGCGATTTCAACCGTTCTTTTTCCGCGCCCGCTTCTTCTCTTTCTTCTTGATGAACTGCACCAGCCGCTTTTTGCTCGCGATCTGGCGTTTGTTAAGGGTGTTTTTCTTCCCGGCGTAGGGGTTGGCGCCGCCCTTGAACTCGATGCGCACCGGGGTGCCATCCAGCTTCAGGTGTTTGCGGAAGCCCTTCTCCAGGTAGCGGCGGTAGCTGCCGGGGATCGCATCGACCTGGTTGCCGTGGATCACGATCAGCGGCGGATTCTTGCCCCCCTGGTGGGCATAGCGCAGTTTGATGCGGCGCCCGTTCACCAGTGGCGGCTGGTGTGCGGTCAGGAGCGACTCCAGCAGGTTGGTCAGTTCCGGGGTGGAGAGCTTGCGCATCGCCGAGTCGTAGGCCTTGTTGACCGAGGCGTAGAGCTCACCGACGCCGGTGCCGTGCAGGGCGGAGATGGTGTGGATACGGGCAAAGTCGAGGAACGGCAGCTTGATATCCAGCTCACGCTTAACCTTCTCTTTCTGCTCCTGCTCCAGGCCGTCCCATTTGTTGATCGCGATGACCAGGGCACGTCCGGCATCCAACACATGACCCAGTATGTGGGCATCCTGGTCACTGATACCCTCGCGGGCGTCGAGCACCATCACCACCACATTGGCATCGGTAATCGCCTGCAGGGTCTTAATGATGCTGAATTTCTCGATCGCCTCGTTGACCCGCGCACGGCGCCGGACCCCGGCGGTGTCGATCAGGGTGTATTGCTGGCCGTCGCGTTCGAAGGGGATATAGATGCTGTCGCGGGTGGTTCCCGGCATGTCGAACACCACTACCCGCTCCTCACCGAGGATACGGTTGACCAGGGTCGATTTGCCCACGTTGGGACGGCCGACGATGGCCACGCGAACCCCCTGCTCCTCTTCCCCTTCGCTCTCTTCCTCGGCGGGGAACTGTTGCAGTACTTCGGTGATCAGGCTGACGACGCCGCGACCATGGGCAGCGGCGATGGGATGCGGCTCGCCCAGTCCCATTTCGTGGAATTCATAGCCGACGGCTTCCGCATCGAGGCCATCGGTCTTGTTCAGCACCAGGGTGACCGGCTTGCCGCACTGACGCAGATAGGCGGCGATATTCTGATCGGCGGCATTGAGGCCGTCGCGGGCGTCGACGATGAACAGCACCGCGTCGCCCTCGTCCACCGCCTGGCGCACCTGGGTCGCCATCTCGTTTTCGATGCCCTGGCTATTGCCGCTGAGGCCGCCGGTGTCGACCACCAGATAGGGGCGATCCCCGGTACGGCCAATGCCGTACTGACGGTCACGGGTCAAACCGGCGAAGTCTGCCACCAGCGCATCGCGGGAGCGGGTCAGTTTGTTGAACAGGGTGGATTTACCCACGTTGGGCCGCCCGACAAGGACGATGACCGGTTTCATATTATTGCTTCTCGGCTGCCCCGGGTGAGACGCTGAAGACGTCGAGTACACCACGTCGGTCCAGTCCGAAAACCCGGGTGCCATTGACTGCGGGAGGCGCCTGCACCGCGCGGTCCTCCTTATAGAATGCGGTGAATTCATCCACCGCATCACCCACCGGCCAGTAATCCTTCCAGGTGCTTATTCTGGAGCGGGCAACGATATGCCCATCCTCTTTATCCAGCCAGTGCAGATAACCGTCGTAATCACCGACCAGTAGATACTCACCCTGTAAAACGGGAGCACTGAGGCTCCGTGCATGGAGTGCGCTCTGCTTCCACATCACGCCACCGTTACGTCGCGCCAGCGCCAGCACATCACCGTTCAGATCGGTGACGTAGAGATTGCGACCATCCAGCGCCATCGGGTTGATGGTGGCAATCGCACGGCTCCAGATCAGCTGGCCGGAATTGGCGGCGATGGCCGACAGCGCGTCCTGATAGCTGGAGGCATAGACCACGCCATCGGCAAAGAGGGGTGGCGCATCCACATCGACCAGTCGCTCCAGTTCGGTATGACCACGCGGCTCGGCAACGGCGTACTCCCACAGCAGGCTTCCATCATCCATCGACAGGGCGATGAGTTTGCCGTTGGCAGTACCGACAATCACCGCATTGGAGAAGAGGATCGGTTCAGCACAGCCGCGCAGACTGAGACCGGGGACCGTCTCCTGATGTTGCCAGCGGTGCTTACCGTCGCTGGCGTTGAGCGCAATGATGTTGCCATCCACACTGTGCACCACGATGGTATCGCCACGGCGCTGCGGGATACTCAACACTTCACTACTGGCAGGGCTTTGCCAACGTTGCGAGCCATCCTTCTTGTCGATGGCAATCACGCCGCTATCGACACCAAACAGCAGCAGGTCATCCCCTTCACCGGGACCGGCATTGATCGCCATACCGAGATCGGTATGCCATAGGTGCTTGCCGCTATCTGAGGCAAAGGCCACCAGTTTGCCCGAACCATCGGCGACAAAGACCCGTTCGCCATCCACCAGCGGGACCAGCTTGGGATTTTCGCTGCGGCTTCCGCTAAGGCTTTTGCTCCAGAGATGGGTCACCTGCAGCGCCGGCGAGACTATGGGGGTCAGCGACGCGGGGGGCTCAAGAGTTGCCGGCGATGAACCACATGCGCTTAACAGCAGCAGTGGTATGAGTAGAGAAAGGCGTTTCACTCGCTAATACGCTCCGCCAGATCATCAAGTTTAAGCTGCACCAGTTCCTTCTTCTCCGCAGAGTCGCGGAAGCCGGCCAGGGCGTTGATATAGGCATCACGTGCTTCGGCCGGTTTGCCCTGGGCCAGCAGGATATCGCCACGTAGTTCGTCGTAGGCGGCCTGCATCGATCCCGCCTCTCCGGTAAGCAACTGACGCAGCGCCTCGTCGTTCTTGCCCTGCGCCAGCAACACGCGGGAGAGATTGAGTCGCGCCAGCTGTTTCAGTTCGGGCTGATCGGCGCCTTGCAGTGCCGCCTGGAGATAGGCTGCGGCACCGTCGAGATCATCTTTCTCAACTGCTGCCCGAGCCATCGCCAGCGAGGCCATGGTGGAGTAAACGCTACCGGAATGCTCGCCAGTGACAGCGCGACCCGCATCCAGCGCGGCATCAGGATTGGATTGCAGTGCATCCATCACCTGCTGCAGCGCCATGGCGCCGCTTTCTGCTTCACTGCGCTGCTGTTGCTGCCAGCTCTTCCAGCCAAAAACGCCGAGCAATACCACCACAATGGCAACGATCACCGAGGTGCCGTTTTTATCCCACCACGCCTTAAGCGCTTCGACCTGTTCTTCTTCCGAGTTGTACAGTTCCACTCTGGACTCCTGATATTTAGATTCTATTCGTTAAACTAATCCGCTTCGGCAAGCCAGGCTGCCAGAAAATCGATCGCCTGTGGCAGCGGCAGCAGTTGCTGCTCCGCCTCCTGACGCAGGAATTTAATTCCCAGTGTACCGTTTGCCACCTCTTCGTCGCCGAGGATCAGCGCCAGCGCGGCACCACTCTTGTCGGCCCGCTTGAACTGGCTTTTGAAACTGCCGCCGCCGCAGTGGCTTTCCAGCCGCAGCAGGGGCAGCGCATCACGCAACTGCTCAGCGAGCAACATCCCCTGACGTTGCGCCGCCTCGCCCACCTGCACCAGATAGGCATGGGGCTGGTATTGTCCCAACGACAGAGCCTGCTCTTCGATCAGGCTGACCAGTCGTTCAATACCCATGGCGAAGCCCACCGCCGGGGTCGGCTTGCCGCCCAACTGTTCCACCAGACCGTCGAAACGGCCACCAGCGCAGACCGTACCCTGGGCACCGAGCTTGTTGGTGACCCACTCGAATACGGTCTTGCCGTAATAGTCGAGACCGCGCACCAGGCAGGGATTGATGGTGTACTTCAAGCCCGCCTCGTCGAGAATGGCGCACAGGGTAGCAAAATGTTCACGGGATTCCTCGTCCAGATGCTGATCCAGCTTGGGTGCCGCCTCGACGATGGGGCGCATCTCCGGGTTCTTGCTGTCGAGGATACGCAGCGGGTTGCTCTCCAGACGACGCTTGCTGTCCTCGTCCAGCTTGTTTTCATGCTGACGCAGGTAATCGACCAGTAGTTCGCGATAGGCAGCGCGGGATGCCGATGTACCGAGGGAGTTGAGCTGCAACTCGACTGAATCATCCAGCCCCAGCATGCGCCACAGACGCGCGGTCATCAGGATGTGCTCGGCATCGATATCCGGCCCCTGCAGACCGAAGACCTCGACACCGATTTGATGAAACTGGCGATAACGCCCCTTCTGCGGACGCTCATGGCGGAACATCGGCCCCTGATACCAGAGGCGCTGTACCTGATTGTGCAGCAGACCGTTTTCGATCCCGGCGCGCACACAACCGGCGGTGCCTTCGGGACGCAGGGTGAGCATGTCGCCGTTGCGATCCTCGAAGGTGTACATCTCTTTCTCGACGATATCGGTCACTTCGCCGATGGAGCGCTTGAACAGCTCGGTCATCTCCACCAGCGGCATACGGATCTCGTTATAACCGTAGGCGTCCAGCAATTGGCGTACCGTCTCTTCCAGATAGCGCCAGGCCGGTGTCTGCTCCGGCAGGATATCGTTCATGCCGCGCACGGCCTGAATGTTCTTGCTCAACCTTCTTTCTCCGCTGCACGCCGTGCCAGTTCTGCACGGATCTGTTTTTCCAGTTCGTCTACCAGTTGTTCGTTGTCGATCTTGTGGTTCGGTTTACCATCCAGATAGATCAGGTTCGGCTGTCCACCGGTGACCGCAACATCCGCCTCTTTCGCCTCACCCGGGCCGTTGACCACGCAACCGATCACCGCCACATCAAGCGGTTCCAGAATATCTTCCAGCCGTTCTTCCAGGGCATTGACTGTGGCGATCACGTCGAAGTTCTGCCGCGAGCAGGAGGGACAGGCCACCAGGTTGATGCCCTTGCTGCGCAGGTGCAGGCTTTTGAGGATATCGAAGCCCACCTTGATCTCCTGCACCGGGTCGGCGGCGAGGGAGACGCGAATGGTGTCACCGATGCCGTCGGCCAGCAGCATACCCAGACCGATGGCGGATTTTACCGTACCTGAGCGCAAACCGCCCGCTTCGGTGATCCCCAGGTGGAGCGGCTGTTCGATCTGCGCCGAGAGTTTGCGGTAGGCAGCCACGGTCATGAAGATCTCCGAGGCCTTGAGGCTGATCTTGAAGTCCTGGAAATCGAGCTTATCCAGAATATCGATGTGGCGCAGCGCAGACTCCACCAGTGCCTCGGCGGTGGGCTCACCGTACTTCTTCTGCAACTCTTTTTCCAATGACCCGGCATTGACGCCGATGCGAATCGGCACACCTTTGTCACGGGCAGCATTAACCACCGCACGCACCCGATCATCCTTGCCGATGTTGCCCGGATTGATACGCAGACAGTCGACGCCAAGCTCCAGTACACGCAGGGCGATACGGTGATCGAAGTGGATGTCGGAGACCAGCGGCACACTGACCTGCTGACGAATCTTGCCGAAGGCCTCGGCCGCCTCCAGCGACGGCACCGAGACGCGCACAATATCGGCACCCGCCCGTTCCAGTGCATGGATCTGCGCCACCGTCGCCGCCACATCGGTGGTCTCGGTGTTGGTCATGCTCTGTACCGTGATCGGCGCGTCGCCGCCCACGGCTACATTGCCAACCATGATCTGGCGCGTCTTGCGACGCACCACGGGAGATTCGTGCTGCATAGCTGTTACCGGGTAGCGGTCTGATTGTGTTCCGTACGCCCGACACGGAAACGGGCGACTTCACCGCGTTGAAAGGCCGAGTGATCAAACAACACACCGTTGTAGTAAATGGTGACTCCCTCAGCAAAGCCAAGGAAGATTTTGAATGGTGCCTCACCCTTGATCTCAATGGCCTGTCCTGCACGCATCAAGCCATAGACAATTTGACGACCTGCGTTATCGACGACTTCGGTCCAGCTATCTTGCTGATACTCCAGCGCCAGTTTGGACTGCGGCATATCCTCGGTGAGCGGCGCTATAGGCGGCGCACTCTTTTCCGGTTCAGCCACCGCCGCTGCCGTGGCAGGTTCAACCAGCAACGGTGGCACCGCCGGGTCCGGTGCCGGCTTCTGTGCAGGTGGCTGCACTGGAGACGCCGCAGGGATTGAACTCTCTTTTGCTGGCGCCGCTTTCTCTTCACCGACACTCGGCTCAGGCACAGGCGTTTCTGTCTCTGTAACGGCAGGGCTTTCTACACTATCCTCCGCAGTCGCCGCTTCGGATTCCGCTGCAGTGGCCTGTTGCGGCATTGCTTCCTGAATCGTCTCCTGCTGCATAACCACTGGCGGTTCTACAGGGTTTTCACTCCCCTGCTGGCGCTGACTGATCCACCACATCGCAAGAGATACGATGACAGCCACGATGATGAGATAGGTAACCATCCGCACAGGCAGGTCCATGCTACTTGCCTGCTTATTCTCTCTTCTGGTTGGTGTCAGTTCAGGCGGCAACTGGGTGCTGCTGACCGGACGGACAAAGTCGCCTTCGGGCAGACCCAGTACCTTGGCATAGCTGCGCAGATAACCGGAGACAAAGGTCTCCGAAGGGAATAGTTCATAGTTATCCTCTTCCAGCGCTGCGACCTTGCGCTCGTTAATGCGCATGTGGAGTGCCACCTCACCGCGTGATAGACCTGCGGCCTCACGCGCAAGTCGCAGGCGCTGACCTGGCGACGCGGAGGATAGGTACTGTTTTACAGGTTGCTGTTGATCTGCTGTTTTGTCGGTCATGTTTCCTGCCCCTTTATCGTAGGGATTCCAGGTAGAGTTTCGTCTCCTTTGAATCGGGGAAACGCCCTTTTAAAGCCAGGCCATAGCTGGCAAGTGCATCTTTGTCGCCGAGAATGCGCTCCACCTGAATCCCCATCCAGAGGCTCTCCGGGATCGGTTTGGTCTCGGACTGGAAGCGTTGTAGATAGGCGCGAGCGGACATGTAGTTTTTCTGCTCAAAGGAGATTTTTGCCATCGCCAGCAGTGCACCGGGAAGACGCGGATTGATCTGTAATGCCTTGCGCAGATACTCCTCGGCCTTTTTCAGATCCGGTTTGCGTAACATACAGGTCCCCATATTCTCGTAGACCTGATCGCGGCGTGGGTAAACCGGATTTTCCAGCACCGTGCGGAACTGTCGTTCCCCTTCACTGAATCGTCCCTGGCCGCAAAGAAATGCACCATAGTTGTTATGCAACAGGGAGGCATCACCTTCG
Organism: Thiohalomonadaceae bacterium; assembly: GCA_050287105.1. Classification (GTDB taxonomy): domain Bacteria; phylum Pseudomonadota; class Gammaproteobacteria; order Thiohalomonadales; family Thiohalomonadaceae; genus JAPHTQ01. Next base: position 16,316 of record JBNKBG010000019.1, on the reverse strand, counting down.
CTGTAACTCAACGCCTTTTCATAGTGATCCTCGGCATCATCAGGTCGATTCAGACGTCGATATAACTCCGCCATATAGTGATGCGCCGGTGCGTAATTATCGTCGAACTCCAGGGCGCGTTTGAGTTTAACCATCGCGACTTCGTTGTTGCCCTGAATCATATAACGCAGTCCCAGCTCGGCATTGGCCTGGGCAGCCTTGACTGTATCCACCCCTTCCTTGTTGATCGGGGAAGTGCTGCAACCTGTGAGTGCGATGACCAAAGCCAGCACAACCGGTAAACCGATACGTCTCATGATGCTATCTTCTCCTCCACAATGGGAAACCGTCCGCTACGACGGGTACGGTCTTCTACCTTGCCGGCCAGTTGACCGCAGGCTGCGTCAATATCATCACCACGGGTCTTGCGTGTGACGGCAATGATCCCGGCCTCCATCACCACATCACGGAAGGCATTAATCACCTCCAGCGAGGGGCATTGATAAGGTGCCCCTTCAAACGGGTTGAACGGGATCAAATTCACCTTGGCGGGAACATCACGCAGAATCTTCACCAGTTGCCGCGCATGGGCCACGCTATCGTTAACCCCGGCGAGCATCACGTACTCGAAGGTCACGCGATGATGCGGCTTACCCGCCACGTAACGTTTGCAGGCGGCCAGTAATTCCTTGATCGGATATTTTTTGTTCAGTGGCACCAGTTGATCGCGCAGTTCATCGTTAGGCGCATGCAGGGAAACCGCAAGACTGATATCACTGCGCTTGTACAGTTCATCAATACCCGGCACGACACCGGCGGTACTGAGGGTAACGCGACGTTTGGAGATACCGAAGGCGAGATCGTCCTTCATCAACTCCATCGCCGGCACCACATTATCCAGATTCATCAGCGGCTCGCCCATGCCCATCAACACCACGTTGGTGATCACCCGCTCGCCCTTGTTATCCGGCAGGCCGATGATGCGTGTCGCCAGTGCCACCTGACCGACGATCTCGGCAGTGGTGAGATTGCGGTTAAAACCCTGACGGGCGGTGGAACAGAAACTGCAGGCAAGGGTACAACCGACCTGCGAAGAGACACAGAGGGTGGCGCGATCCTTGTCCGGGATGTAAACCATCTCGATATAGTTGACCTCGTCGACGCGCAACAGCCACTTGCGGGTGCCGTCAGACGCAGGCATATCCTTCACCACCTCGGGCAGGCGGATCTCGGCAACTTCGTTCAGCTTTTCACGCAGCACTTTGCTCAGGTTGGTCATCTGCTCGAAGTCGTCGACCCCGAACTGGTAGATCCATTTCATCACCTGAGAAGCGCGGAAGGCCTTCTCCCCCATTGCGGTGAAGAAGGCCTCCATATCCTGGCGCGTCAGCCCAAGCAGATTTGTCCTCACGGACTCACTCATAAAGTGCTCGACTCGTCATGTGCGCAAGAGCGCTACACACCATTAGCGGGTGCGCGGGCAAAGCTCTTCCGGCTTGAAAAAGAAATCGATTTCACGGGCAGCGGTTTCCGGGGCATCGGAACCATGTACCGCATTCTCATCGATGGACTCGGCGAAGTCGGCACGGATGGTACCGGGGGCGGCCTCTTTCGGATTGGTAGCACCCATTACTTCGCGGTTTTTGGCGATGGCATTCTCGCCTTCCAGCACCTGCACCATAACCGGACCTGAGGTCATGAACTCAACCAGGTCGTTGTAGAACGGACGCTCTTTGTGCACTTCATAGAAAGCGCCAGCCATCTCTTTCGACAGGTGGATCATGCGCGCAGCAACGATCTTCAGGCCTGCCTTTTCGAAACGGGCGTAAATCTCACCGATGACGTTTTTAGCGACTGCGTCAGGTTTGATAATGGAAATGGTGCGTTCGATTGCCATCTAAAAATTTCTCCGTAGGAACTGGCCAAAACGGCCTTTGTAACAAACCCGCGATTATACGCGGGCTTGGCGGGGCGTTCCAGCAGTTCCCAGCATAACCGGATGAAAAATCAAGGCTTTGACCGGCGTCACAGGAGACGCCATGGGAGGGGGAATATCTCAGTCGCGTTCCTCAAGCCACTGCATCTGTATCGCTTCGAGGATCTTTTCGTTGGAGTTGTCCGGATCGTCGTCGAACTCCGCCAGTTCGCAGACCCACTGATGCAGGTCGGTGAAACGCACGTACTGCGGGTCGACCTCCGGGTGGGCTTCGTCGAGCTGGATGGCTATCTCCAGGCTGTCAGTCCATTTCAGGCTCATGGCGTGCTCCTCAGTGGGATTCGGAAACCATGTTGATGGTGTATTTGGGGATTTCGATCACCAGATCCTTGTCACCTACCTGCGCCTGACAGGAGAGACGCGATTCCGGCTCCAGGCCCCAGGCCTTGTCCAGCATATCCTCTTCCGTGTCGCTCGCCTCGGAGAGGCTATCGTAACCTTCACGTACGATGACATGGCAGGTGGTACAGGCGCAGGACTTCTCGCAGGCGTGCTCGATCTCGATGCCGTTGGCCAGTGCCGCATCGCAAATGGTGGTGCCCTTCTCGGCTTCGATTACCGCCCCTTCGGGACAGATCTCTTCGTGGGGCAGGAAGATCAGTTGCGGCATGTGCTCTACTCCATAATTCCGTCGTTCAGTAATGCTTTATTCCAGACTATCCAGTTCCCGTCCGGTCAGTGCCTTGCGGATCCCATCGTCCATGCGCCGGGCGGCGAAGTCACCCGATTCGCTGTTCAGTTTTTCGATGGCGCGCTTAATCGCCTTCTCGTCGCTACCCTGCTTCAATTCGCGTAGCTCGGCCATCCCCTGCTCCAGCGCAGTGCGCTCTTCGGCGGAGAGCAGGCGCTCACCGTCGGCGGCCAGGGCTGCCTCCAGTGCCTCAAGCACCCGATCCGCTTCGACCTGCTGTTCACGCAGGTTGCGTGCATCCATATCGTCGCGGGCATGGGCCATGGAGTCACGCAGCATACGGGTGATCTCCTCGTCAGTAAGACCGTAGGAGGGTTTAACCTGAATACTACTCTCAACACCACTGGTCTGCTCCCGTGCGGTCACGGAGAGCAGGCCATCGGCATCGACCTGAAAGGTGACCCGAATGCGACCGGCCCCGGCGGCCATCGGCGGGATGCCGCGCAGTTCGAAGCGGGCCAGGGAGCGGCAGTCGCTAACCAGTTCCCGCTCCCCCTGCAGTACGTGGATCGCCATCGCGGTCTGGCCATCCTTGTAGGTGGTGAAATCCTGGGCACGGGCCACCGGGATGGTGGTGTTACGCGGGATCACCTTCTCCACCAGGCCACCCATGGTCTCCAGACCCAACGCCAGGGGGATCACATCCAGCAGTAACATCTCGTCGCCGGGCTTGTTGCCCGCCAGGACATCGGCCTGCATCGCCGCACCGATGGCTACCACCTTGTCCGGGTCGATATCGACTTTGGGGTCACGCGCGAAAAATTCACCCACCAGTTCACGCACACGCGGTACGCGGGTGGAACCGCCCACCATCACCACGTCGAGGATGGTGGCCGGATCGACTCCGGCATCCTTGAGTGCACGGCGGCAGGGGATAAGACTCTTGCGAATCAGTGGGTCGATCAATCTGTTCAGTTGCTGCCGATCGAGGCACCCTTCCCAGTGCGAGCCATCGGCCAGTTCCAGCTTCAACTCGGTGCTATCGCTGTCGGTCAGCGCCTCCTTGGCGGCACAGGCGTCACGCATCAGGCGGCGCATCTGGTGGTGATCGGCATCGTCGGCGATCCCCGCCTCGGCCATGATCCACTCGGCGATAGCGCGGTCCATGTCGTCACCACCCAGGGCGGAATCACCGCCAGTGGCGAGAACTTCAAAAACGCCCTTGTTAAGACGCAGGATGGAGATATCGAAAGTGCCGCCGCCCAGGTCGTAGACCGCGATCACTCCTTCCGAGCCCTGATCCAGACCGTAGGCCACTGCCGCGGCGGTCGGTTCATTGAGCAGGCGCAGCACGTTGAGTCCGGCAAGACGCGCGGCATCCTTTGTCGCCTGACGCTGGGCATCGTCGAAATAGGCCGGAACGGTGATCACCACCCCGGTCAGTTCACCACCGAGGGCCTGCTCGGCACGCTCGCGCAGACTACGCAGGATATCGGCAGAGACCTCCACCGGACTGAAATCGCCAGCGACGGTGCGAATACGTGGCATCCCGGCATCGGCGTCAATAAATTCGTAGGGCAGGCGCGAACCGAGGCCTTTGACATCCCCCAGGCCACGCCCCATGAAGCGTTTGACCGAACTAATGGTATTGAGCGGGTCCTGGGCCGCGCACTGTTTCGCCGCTTTACCCACCACACGTTCGCCATCGGCCAGATAACGCACCACCGACGGCAGCAGGTGATCGCCGTTTTCGTCGGCCAGGGTCTCGGCCACGCCGCTGCGTACCGTGGCTACCAGTGAGTTGGTGGTACCGAGATCGATCCCGGCTGCAAGGCGGTGTTGATGCGGTGCGGCGGATTGTCCCGGTTCGCTGATTTGCAGTAGTGCCATGATTATTCGTTGCTTGATTGATTAGCCAGCCGCGTGGACCAGTGTCTCTTCCAGTTCGTCCACTTCACTTAACAGGCGCTGCATAAACTGCATTCGCCGTACCAGGTCTTTTCCCTGTTCGAGATTGTCGCCCACGGAAAAAAGTTGTTGTAGCGATTCCACCAGTTCCCGCTCATTACCTTCGATGCGATCGCGCAGGCGGTTCAACTCATCAAACGGCTCAGCGTGATCACGCACCTCGCTCAGGGCCTCACGCAGTTCCATCTGTTGCATAAGAAAGGCGGGATCCATCGCGGTATTGTTATCGTCGAGTTCGATACCATGGAGTTGGAGCAGATAGCGTGCGCGCGGTAGTGGCGATTTGAGGGTCTGGAAGGCTTCGTTGATCAGTGCCGCCTGCTGTACTGAGAGACGCTTCTCCTGTTCGCTGGCGTTGGCGAAACGATCCGGGTGAACGGCGCGTTGCAGATCACGATAACGCAGGGAGAGATCTTCATGATCCACTTCGAAAGAGAGTGGCAGTCCGAACAGGTCGAAGTAGTTATTTCCGGAAGCGGGCTGCATAACTTGAATTCGCTTCAGACGTTGAAGCTTTCGCCGCAGCCGCAGGAGTCCTTGACGTTGGGATTGTTAAACTTGAACCCTTCGTTGAGGCCCTCTTTGGCGAAGTCCACTTCGGTGCCATCAAGATAAACCATACTCTTCTCGTCGATGATCACCTTTACGCCATTGCAGTCGAAGACCTGATCGTCAGCATTGACCTCATCGGCGAACTCCAGCACATAGGCCATGCCGGAACAGCCTGAGGTCCGCACACCGAGACGCAGGCCCGCGCCCTTGCCACGATTGCTGAGAAAATTCTTGACGCGTTCAGCCGCGCTTTCTGTGAGAGTGACTGCCATGGTGGCCTCCGCAGGGAATTACTTGTCGTGCTTGGCTTTATAGTCGGTGATGGCGGCGCGAATCGCATCCTCTGCCAACACCGAACAGTGAACCTTGACCGGTGGCAGAGCCAGCTCTTCGGCAATGTCGCTGTTCTTGATCTTTTCTGCCTCGTCCAGGGTCTTGCCCTTGAGCCATTCGGTCACCAGTGAACTGGAGGCGATGGCAGAACCACAACCATAGGTCTTGAAGCGGGCATCCTGAATCACCCCATCGTCGCTAACCTGAATCTGCAGGCGCATCACATCACCACAGGCGGGCGCACCAACCATTCCGGTTCCCACATGCCTGTCGTCTTTATCCAGATTGCCGACATTGCGTGGGTTTTCGTAGTGATCCATCAGCTTGTCGCTGTATGACATCGTCTCTTCCTCACTTCTATTCCGTGCCGCCGGTTACGGCGGCCTCTGGGGGGTGCGATTTTATCCTAATGCGCGCTCCACTGCACGGTGGAGAGGTCGATCCCCTCCTTGTACATGTCCCACAAGGGAGAAAGTTCGCGCAGCTTGGTAATCTTCTGGTGAATCAATTCAATGGTGCGATCCACATCTGCCTCGGTGGTGAAGCGGCCGATACTGAAGCGCAGGGAACTGTGTGCCAGTTCGTCGGGGCGACCGATGGCGCGCAATACATAGGAAGGCTCAAGACTGGCAGAGGTACAGGCCGAACCTGAAGAGACCGCCAGTTCGGAGAGCGCCATCATCAACGACTCACCTTCGACGAAGTTGAAACTGACATTGAGGTTATGCGGCACCCGCTGCTGCAGATCACCGTTGATATAGACCTCTTCGATATCCTTGAAACCATCGAGCAGGCGGTCACGCAACATGCGGATGCGCTCGTTCTCGCTCGCCATCTCCTCCTTGGCCAGGCGGAAAGCCTCGCCCATACCGACGATCTGGTGGGTGGCCAGGGTGCCGGAGCGCATCCCACGTTCGTGCCCGCCACCGTGCATCTGCGCCTCAAGGCGGATGCGTGGTTTACGCCGGACATAAAGTGCACCAATCCCTTTGGGACCGTAGATCTTGTGCGCCGAAAGGGAGAGCAGATCGACATTCATCGCATCGACGTCGATGGGCACCTTGCCCGCACTCTGTGCGGCATCCACGTGAAAAAGAATTTTACGGCTGCGGCATAGCGCACCAATCGCCTTGATATCCTGAATCACGCCAATCTCGTTATTCACATGCATGATGGAGACGAGGATGGTGTCATCACGCATCGCCGCTTCCAGTTTGCCCATGTCGATCAGGCCATTTTCTTCCGGGTCGAGGTAGGTCACTTCGAAGCCTTCCCGCTCCAGTTGGCGACAGGTGTCGAGCACTGCCTTGTGTTCGGTCTTGCTGGTAATAATGTGTTTACCCTGCTTACCATAGAAATGGGCGACGCCCTTGATGGCGAGGTTGTCGGACTCGGTCGCACCGGAGGTCCAGACGATCTCCTTGGGGTCAGCGGCAATTAAATCAGCCACCTGTTTGCGTGCCAGTTCGATCGCCTCTTCTGCCGCCCAACCGTATTTGTGCGAACGGGAAGCGGCATTACCGAACAGGCCATGTTCCATGGTGAGGTACTTGCACATGAGTTCGGCCACGCGGGGGTCTACGGGGGTGGTGGCCGAATAGTCGAGATAGATGGGTTTGTTCATGCGTCATACGCTCCAGTCATTTCGTTCCCGCCTCACCAGCCGGTGTTGGCTGCCATGCTACGCAGTTGTCGTACCTGTGACTCCAACGCGGCGATGAGTCGTTCAATATCCTGCATGCTGTTGTCTTTACCCAGACTAATGCGGACGGCTCCCAGCGCGATCTCACGCGCAACGCCCATCGCCTTCAGTACCGGACTGGGCTCGCTGTGCTCACTGCCACAGGCCGAACCGCTTGAAACTTCGATACCGATCTTGTCCAGCGACATAATCAGGGTCTGCCCTTCCAGTCCCGGGATCGCCAGTAAGACCGTATTGCCGAGGCGCTCTGCGCCTTCTGCGAAAATCACAACCTCTGGCAGTACCTGCTTCAGTTGCTGTTCAAAATAACGTCTCTGTTCCTCAACGTGGCGACGCCGCTCGATCAATTCAATGCGCGCCAGTTCTGCCGCCTTGCCGAAACCGACAATGGAGGCGAGGTTTTCGGTACCGCCACGGCGATCCCTCTCCTGTCCGCCACCATGCAGCAGTGGTTCCATATCGACTGACTTGTCGGCAATCAGGGCACCGACGCCCTTCGGCCCGTAGAGTTTGTGCGCCGACAGGCTCATCAGCTGCGCGCCGCTGTCAGGAAAACTCACCTCCAGCTTGCCCGCCGCCTGTACCGCGTCGGTATGAAACAGCACCCCTCGCTCACGACAGTGATTCGCCAGTTCACGTACCGGCTGAATCGTGCCGGTCTCATTGTTGGCCCACATCACTGAGGCGATGCGCGTCTCTGCCGAGAGCACTGCATCCAGGTGTTCCGGCTGGCATACCCCGTCGCTATCCACCGCGGCCGTTTCGATCTGCCAGCCCAGACGCTTAAGCGCCTCTGCCGAAGCACGCACCGAGGCATGCTCAACAGCACTGACTGCAATTCGACCGGGAGAGGAGCGCAGGGCAACACCCTTGAGGGCGGCATTATTCGCTTCGGTGCCACTGCTGGTGAAGATCACCTGGCCCGGATGGGCGGACACCAGTTGAGCCACCTGCTCGCGTGCCTGATCCATCGCCGCACGAGCCTGTCGCCCCTTGCTGTGAACACTGGAGGGATTTCCAAAACCTTCCCGCAACCAGGGCAGCATCACCTCCAGCACCCGCTCGTCGATGGGCGTGGTGGCGTTATGGTCAAGATAGACCACGGGGTGAAGCCCGGTTAAACCGTCGCGCTGCTTTCCTGAGTGCTGCTGACACTGTGGAGCTTGCTGTCCTGACGTGCGGCGACATCCTGTACACACTTGCGCTCGACCAGTTGCTCCAGATCGATGCCCTTAAGGAAGTTGAGGATCTGATCGCTCAGGTCACACCACAGCTCGTGAGTCAGACACGGACCATTGTCCTGACAGTTGCCCTTACCGTCGCAGCGCATGGCGTCGACCTTCTCATCCACCGCAGTGATGACGTCGGCAACGCAAATCTCGGCAGCATTGCGGCTCAAACGATAGCCGCCGCCTGGACCACGGGCGCTGTCGACCAGTCCGTTCTTGCGCAGACGTGAAAAGAGTTGCTCCAGATAAGAAAGGGAAATGCCCTGACGCTTGGAGATATCTGCCAGTGTGATCGGGCCATTCTTATAATGAATAGCAAGGTCAAGCATGGCGGTTACGGCGTAACGGCCCTTAGTTGTGAGTCTCATTGCCTTCTCCCATTAATCCCAGTAATATGTTGTGGCTTTCGCAAGGTGGTTAAGTTACCAAGACCAACCAATTTAGTCAACTATAATCCTACGTATTTTCTCCGGTTTCTAAGCGCTCCCCACTCAGGTCATCCTCTTCCCCGGAACTGATTTCGCACGGCCCCAGCGTCGGTAGATCCACGTCCCCCATCTCGGCCCCCAGGCTCTTGATGGCGCCACACATGGTCTCCATCTTCCCATCCATGGCATGGATATGGTCGAGCATGCAGTTGATGGCATGGGCGACCGGGTCGGGCATATCGGCGGTGGTACCGTAGGCGTCGAAACCCATCTTCTCGGCTATCGCCTTGCGCTGGGCCTCCTTTTCATCGCTCTCGGGGCGTTTGACGATGCGCCCGGGAACCCCCACCACGGTGGTGCCGTCCGGCACACCCTTCACCACCACCGCATTGGAACCGATACGCGCATCGTTACCGATAACGATCGGACCCAGAACCTTGGCACCGGCACCGACAACGACGTTGTTCTTCAGGGTGGGGTGGCGTTTACCCTTGTCCCAACTGGTACCGCCGAGGGTGACACCGTGGTAGATGGTGCAGTCATCACCGATGATGGCGGTTTCACCAATAACCACACCCATGCCATGGTCAATGAAGAAGCGCCGCCCAAGCACCGCGCCGGGATGAATTTCGATACCGGTAAGCCAGCGTGCCAGACCGGAGAGCATCCGCGCCAACCATTTCCAGCCCGCGTGCCAGAGGCGGTGGGCAAGGCGATGAAAGATCACCGCATGCAGACCCGGATAGGCAGTCAGGACCTCAAAGGTGGTGCGCGCCGCAGGGTCGCGCTGGAAGATGCAATCGATGTCTTCTCGGAGGCGTTCAAACATAGCCGAAAAAATACCTGATAAGAGTGAAGGGCTATATTCTTGCACAGCAGGCGGGGCATTGCGAGCGTGCCGCGTGGATGACGGGGGCAATTACTCTTTCTTCACCAGTTTCAGTACATTGCTGAGAACGCCGCGCAGGATCTTCACCTCGGTCTTCTCCATCTCGGCACGGTTAAACAGGCGGCGCATGCGGCGCATCAGTTGCCGTGGCTTGCCCGGGTCGAGATAGTTAATCGCCAGCATCGTCTCCTCAAGATGGATAAAGAAATTCTCCAACTCCTCCGCCGTGGCAGGCCGATCCGCATTACTCGACGGGGTCCCCTGCCATTCGCCGATACGCGCCTGGTAGAGCTCATAACAGATCACCTGAATCGCCGCAGCGATATTCAGCGAACTGAAATCCGGGTTACAGGGGATATGCACCAGGTAGTTACACAGGGCCAACTCCTCATTGGTCAGCCCAGCATCCTCCCGGCCAAAGAGTATCGCCACCTCGCAGTTTTCATCTCTGGCGGCTACCGTGGCGGCACAACCACGGGCATCCACCTGCGGCCAGGGAAGTGTTCTCAGGCTACGGGCACTGGCACCGAAAACCAGTGAACAGCCTTCAAGCGCCTGGGGCAGATTGTCGCAGATCACCGCCTTTTCCAGCAGGTCCTCGGCCCCCGAAGAGCGTGAGTTGGCGTCGCGGTGAGGGAAGAGTACCGGGTTGACCAGATAGAGCTGATCGATAGCCATGTTCTTCATCGCCCGAGCCGCACCACCGATGTTGCCGGGGTGTGAGGTCTCTACCATTACGATACGAATCTTCGGAAACGCCATTGTGCCTGCCTTAATGCTTTTATGGTTGATATTGTTTAGAATATGCGCCGCCGCAAACCGGCCGCTATTTAATAATCTGGAGACTGTCCCATGCACCCGATGCTGAATATTGCCGTGCGCGCCGCACGACAGGCCGGCAACATTATCGCCCGTTCCCTCCCCCATGTGGATAGTCTCAGCGTCGACGCCAAGTCACGCAACGATTTCGTCAGCGACGTCGATCGCCTCGCTGAGCAGGAGATCATCAACACCATTCACAAGGCCTATCCCGACCACGCCATCCTCGCTGAGGAGAGCGGCAGTGCCGGTGAAAGCGAATACCTGTGGATTATCGATCCGCTGGATGGTACCACCAACTTCCTTCACGGTTTCCCCCAATTCGCGGTCTCCATCGCCCTGAGCTACCGCGGCAAGCTGGATCAGGCGGTGATCTACGACCCGATCAGCCAGGACCTCTACACTGCCAGTCGTGGTGCAGGTGCCCAACTCAACGGTCGCCGCATCCGGGTAGCCACTCGCAAAACCCTGGACGGTGCCCTGCTCGGCACCGGCTTCCCGTTCAAGGATAACGGTATCCTCGACACCTATCTGGAGACCTTCAAGGCACTGTTTGGCGACACGGCGGGGATCCGCCGTCCCGGCTCCGCGGCACTGGATCTCGCCTACGTTGCAGCGGGGCGGCTGGATGGCTTCTGGGAATTCGGCCTCAATCCGTGGGATGTCGCCGCTGGGGCACTGTTGATCCAGGAAGCTGGCGGCAGGGTCGGTGACTTCGCCGGAGGTGAAGATTACATGGAGAGCGGTAATCTCATCGCCGGCAATCTGAAGGTGTTTGATGCCATGCTCAAGCGCATTCGCCCCTGCCTGCCGCCCGAGATCAAAAGGTAAGCGCTAAAGTTTCTCTGCCGCGAACCGTTAAACCCCGTATCAACAACAGGATACGGGGAAATGGCGGAACAGCGGATCAATCAGCATCTGGCGCTGGAGATGACCATGCAGGAGGTGCTGGGCAATCTGGAGGAGCTGTCGCTCGACTTCGGTTTTAGCGATGGTGAGGATTGCTTTGAAATCGTGGCCATCGAACCCTGTGAAGTCCCTGAGGAAGCAACACAACGAGGTGCAAGCGCCTCAGTTCGTCCTCCCTTCGAGGCACGCACCACATCCCTGCTATACCGGGTTGCCTAAACAACCCTTTCACGCACACCGCTAACGACAGCTATAGCGGAAACTATCGTTCAAATTCCAGGGCAGGATCAGCGTGCTGAACTGACGATTCAGTGAATCGGTGCAGAGCGCCTGTCTGCTGGCAGCATCGTTAACATACAGCGCGTCGTACTCCACATTGAGCACCGGCTTGCCTGCTGTCACAAAGGGGGCAAGCAGATCGCACTCTGCCAGAGCAAAACACTGTTCATTAATGGCGAAGTCGAAAACATCGACGAGCTGTGGGGTGTGGCTAATGTCGTTTTTCGTTCCCACCGCCAGATTCCGTTTATGCGCCTCGCTGGCGATGAAGCGATCATAGGCAAGCTGATCACTCGCCGTCAGGGCAAAACCGGAGTTATTGGCATATCCATCCAGATTGTCCGGTCCCACCCCGTCACACCCTTTCTGAGCGGCGATATCGAGTCGCTGTTGCATAATCGCACGGACATTGGCCGAACGAATATCGAGCCAGAACTCACCGGGCCAACCACTCAGGGGATTGCCCTGGTCTGCGCCATTAAACTGCGCAATATCGGGACGCCAGTCCTCATAGGAACCCGCAGAAAAGTAACAGATAACCTTTCTTCCGTTTGCCTGCAGATCGGCGATCAAGGTCGGCGACGAATCGAACATATCGATCACATAGAGTTCCACCGGATAACTGGTGTTCACCGTCGCAGTGATCTGCATCTGCCAGGTCGCCCCAAGAGGTGGCTGATACCAGTTGTTTCGGGTATCGCTGCTACCCTCGACACAGGCAGCAAGGAAGAGAATGAAAAAAGAGAGAATCAGTTTTGCCATAAATTGACGAGAGATATCCTGAACAGGTACGGCGCACCGTGCCCATGTTATATAGCAGTTGATCGTGGTAAAAATTGTGACTCTCCCCGGGATTTAACCTTTTTCCCCGGATACGTCAGACAAGAAAAAAGCCCGCTTGCGCGGGCTTTCGCATTTTGCCGAATCGTTCAGGGCAGATCGTCCATATGGGCACCCTCTTTCTCCACCGGCATAAGGTCTTCCTTACTCACACCCAGGGCCAGGGCAGCGGCACTGGCAACATAGATGGAGGAGTAGGTACCGACGAAGATACCGAGCAGGAGCGCGGTGGCAAAACCGTGGATCGACTCACCGCCGATAAAGAACAGCGCCAGCAATACCAGAATGGTAGTGAAGGATGTCATCAAGGTACGCGACAGGGTCTGGTTGAGCGAGGCGTTGACGATCTCTTCCGGACTCCCCTTGCGCATCTTGCGGAAGTTTTCCCGAATACGGTCAAAGACCACGATGGTATCGTTGAGCGAGTAACCGATTACCGCGAGTATCGCCGCCAGTACCGTGAGATCGAAATCGAGTTGCAGGATAGAGAAGGCACCCAGGGTGATGATGACGTCATGCACCAGGGCGGCAACTGAACCGACCGCAAAGCGGTACTCAAAACGCAGGGCGACGTAGATCAGGATCCCGATGAGGGCATAGAGCATTGCCAGACCACCATCGTTAGTCAGCTCCTCACCCACCTGCGGACCGACGAACTCGACCCGACGCAGTTGTACGCTACTGTCCTGGCCTTTCAGCTCGGCAAAGATACGGTCACTCAGTTCGGCGCTGCTCACCCCTTCACGCGGAGCGATACGAATCATCACATCGGCAGCGGCGCCAAAGTGTTGTACCAGGGCATCACCGAAGCCCTGTTTTCCCAGCACGCCACGGATCTGATCCAGTTCGGCATTTTTTGCATAACCCACTTCGATGATGGTGCCGCCGGTAAAATCGATACCGAAGTTAAAACCACGAACCACCATTGAAGCAATCGAGATGAGGATCAACAATGTTGATATCGCCACCGCGAGTTTGCGTTTGCCGAGGAAGTCGATGGAGGTTTCTTTCTTGAGAATTTGCATGTTGCTGCCTCCTAAATCGACAGGCCGGTGAGGCGCTTGCCCCCCAGCACCAGGTTCACCACTGCACGGGTCACCATGATGGCGGTGAACATGGAGGTGGCGATACCGATGGAAAGTGTGATGGCAAAGCCCTTGATCGGACCGGTGCCGAAACTGAACAGCACCACCGCGGCGATCAGGGTGGTGATGTTGGCATCGGCGATAGTTGAAAATGCCTTCTCGTAACCCGCATGAATCGCCGCGTGCGGCGTGTTGCCGTAACGCAACTCTTCACGGATACGCTCGAAGATCAAAACGTTGGCATCCACCGCCATACCCACGGTGAGCACGATACCCGCAATACCCGGCAGGGTCAGGGTGGCCTGCAACAGCGAGAGCACGGCAACGATGATCACCAGGTTCAGCGCCAGCGCCAGGTTGGCGACCATACCGAAGCCTCGGTACCACAACGCCATGAAGGCCAGTACGGCGACAAAACCGATCACGACCGAAGCCAGACCCTTGTCGATATTTTCCTGACCCATGCTCGGGCCGATGGTGCGTTCTTCGACGATCTCCATCGGCGCGGCCAGGGCACCGGCGCGCAACAGCAGCGCCAGGTTATGCGCTTCATCCGGGCTGTCGAGGCCAGTGGTCTGGAAGCGTTTGCTGAAGACACCGCGAATGGTGGCCAGGCTGATCACCTCTTCGATGCGTTTGGTGGTGCGCTGAGGCTTGCCGTTAATCATGCGGGTTTCGGTCTTGGTCTCGATATAAACCACCGCCATACGTTTGCCGACATTTTCACGGGTGTTGTCGAGCATCTTGCGCGCACCCTTGGAATCGAGGGTCACGCTTACTTCCGGCTGGCCTGACTGCTGTTCAATACCGGCAGCGGCGTCGATGATCTGGTCACCGGTGACGATCACCTGTTTTTGCAGCAGCACAGGACGACCATCTCGCTGTTGATAGAGACGTGAACCATAGGGAACGCGACCGGCCAGGGCGTCATTGACGTCATGCTCTTCGTCTTCCATGTGGTATTCGAGGGTGGCGGTGGCACCGATCACGTCTTTGGCTCGGGCGGTATCCTGCACGCCGGGCAGTTGCACCACGATGCGCTCCTCGCCCTGCTGCTGGATCACCGGCTCGGCCACGCCAAGTTCGTTAACCCGTTTACGCAGGGTGGTGATGTTCTGCTTCACCGCAAACTTCTTGGTCTCCAGTACCTCTTTCTCACTAAGGCTGACGTAGAGATATTCGCTACCATCACGCGGCTCCTGGTTAAGTACCAGCGCACCATACTCTTTGTGGATCAGCGCATTGGCCTTTTCACGCTCACTGATATCGCGGAATTTGATCTCCACCCGACCCTGATCGGCAACGATGGTCAGATAACGAATCTTGTTCTCGCGCATCAGACTACGCAGGTCGCTGACGTAACGCTCCAGCGCCTGGCTGATCGCCGCATTCATGTCCACCTCCATGAGGAAGTGCACACCGCCACGCAGGTCCAGACCGAGATACATAGGCAGGGCATTCAGGCCACGCAACCAGTCCGGGGTCGCCGGTGCCAGGTTCATTGCTGTGGTGTAGCTATCGCCCAGCGCGCCACGTACCGGCTCGTAGGCCTTCAGTTGCGTATCGGTATCGACGAAGCGCACCAGCAGGGAGTTGGGCTTCACTTCAATCGTTTTGTAGGCTAGCTGCTCTTTCTCCAGCGCCTTGATCACCGTGTCACGAGTAGCGTTGTTGATCTCGGCCATACGATTGGCGGAGATCTGCAGCGCCGGGTCGTCGCCGTAGAGGTTGGGCAGTGCGTAGATCGTTCCGACCACAGTCAGAAAGAGAATCAGCAGATATTTCCAGAGTGGATAGCGGTTCATATGATGACACCAGATGCAGTAACCGGCGCAGAGGCGCCGGTTTCAGATTGTTATTGTTACAGGACTCAGAGAGTCTTGATGGTTCCCTTGGGGAGCAGGCTGGAGACCGCTTCACGCTGCATCTTCATCTGTACGTTGTCCGCCACTTCCACCAGCAGGTGGGTTTCGCCGACTTCGACAACGCGACCGTAGATGCCACCGCTGCTCAGGATCTCATCACCCTTGGAGATCGCTTCGACCATCTTCTTGTGCTCCTTGGCGCGGCGCGACTGCGGACGAATCAGCAGGAAGTAGAAGACCACGAAAAGAATAAGAAAGGGGAACAACGCCTCCAGCATGCCGGGCTGTTGTGCGGCGGCCGGGGCGGCTTCGGCCAGGGCATCGGAAATGAAAAAGCTCATAGTGATTCCTTGAGTCGGTTTGGTTAGTTAGCTCAGTTCAGGGGCGCCATTATGGCATAGGCGGCACGGCTTGTGACCGCCGTTTGTAAAAGTCGTTCACGAACGCCTCCAGAGTGCCCGCGGCGATGGCCTCGCGCAGTCCCTGCATCAGGGTCTGGTAGTAGCGCAGATTGTGGATGGTGTTGAGCCGCGCCCCCAGGATTTCGCCGGCCCGGTCCAGATGGCGCAGATAGGCGCGGGAGTAGTTGCGGCAGGTGTAACAGTCGCAGGCCGGGTCCAGTGGACCGGTGTCGTGCTGATGGCTGGCGTTGCGGATCTTGATCACCCCTTCGCTGGTGAAGAGGTGGCCGTTGCGGGCATTGCGGGTCGGCATCACGCAGTCGAACATATCAACCCCACGGCGCACCGCCTCGACAATATCCTCCGGCTTGCCCACGCCCATGAGGTAGCGCGGTTTGTCCTGGGGCATCA
>JBNKBG010000018.1:0-37237 GCA_050287105.1 Thiohalomonadaceae bacterium | reverse complement strand
ATCCACTACGGCTCGCAGATCGAAGAGCACCATCAGGTGCGTCGTGCCGCAGGTATGTTCGATGTCTCGCACATGTGCGTGGTGGATCTGCGCGGTGCCAAGACCCGCGACTTCCTCCGTTACCTGATGGCAAACGACGTCTCCAAGCTCGATGGCCAGCCGGGTAAGGCACTCTACAGTTGCATGCTCAATCCGCGTGGCGGGGTGATCGACGACCTGATCATCTATCACATGAGCAATGTCTGGTACCGGGTGGTGGTCAACGCCGGGACTCGCGACAAGGATATCGCCTGGATGCAGCGCCACGCACCGTCGTTCGATGTCGAAGTGGAAGTGCGTGACGACCTGGCAATGATCGCTGTGCAGGGGCCTAACGCCCGTGACGCGGTACACAAGCTGCTGGGCGATCACGCCGCCGATGTTAAAGGACTGGGTCGCTTCGCTGCCGCCGAAACCGCTGGTCTGTTTGTTGCCCGGACCGGTTACACCGGCGAAGACGGTTATGAGATCATGGTGCCGGAAGAGGATGCCGAAGACATGTGGCACGGGCTGCTGGACGCGGGCGTTCTGCCCTGCGGCCTCGGTGCACGCGACACCCTGCGCCTGGAGGCGGGCATGAACCTCTACGGTCAGGACATGACTGAAGATACCTCGCCGCTGATCTCCGGCCTCGGCTGGACCATCGCCTGGGAACCACGCGATCGTAATTTCATTGGTCGCGATGTGATCGAACCGGAACACAACAACGGTCCGGTTCAGCAACTGGTTGGTCTGGTACTGGAAGACAAAGGTGTATTGCGTTCGCACCAGAAGGTAGTACTGGCAGGACTCGGTGAAGGCGAGACCACCAGCGGCAGTTTTTCCCCGACCATGGGCAAGGCGATCGCCCTGGCGCGAGTACCAGTCGGCGATACTACTGAGGTTGGCGTCGAGATCCGCAACAAACTATTGAAGGCGCGCATCGTCAAACCGCCCTTCGTGCGTAACGGCAAGGCAGTAATCGAATAAACAAAATCAGGAGAGATTGAAATGAGCAATGTTCCCGCAGAACTGAAATACACCAAATCCCACGAGTGGGTGCGCCGCGAAGCGGATGGTACGGTTACCGTTGGCATCACCGAACACGCCCAGGAACTGCTTGGCGATATGGTCTTTGTCGAGTTGCCTGAAGTGGGCCGCGCCCTGACCGCCGAAGAAGACTGCGCCGTGGTCGAATCGGTCAAAGCCGCTTCCGATGTCTACGCACCGATCGACGGTGAAGTCACCGAGGCCAACAGCGCGCTGGAAGACAGCCCGGAGATCGTCAATAAAGATCCCTACGGCGATGGCTGGCTGTTCAAGATGAAACCGGCAGACGACAGCGAGATCGACGCTCTGCTCGACGCCGAGGCCTATCAGGTCATCGCTGCCGAAGAACACTGAGTCTATAACCATGCCGTTTATTCCCCATACCGAAGACGATATCAGGGCGATGCTGGCGTCCATCGGCGCCGACAGCATCGAATCGCTGTTCGACGAAATCCCGGCGGAGCTGCGTGCCAAGGGTTTGCAGCAAGTCCCTCCCGCATTGAACGAAGCGAGTGTTGGCCGTCTGATGCATCAACGTGCGGCGGCGGATGGTCAGCCGCTCTGCTTTATCGGTGCGGGTGCATATGAGCACCACATCCCGGCGGCGGTATGGGAGATCGTGACCCGCGGTGAGTTCTATAGCGCCTACACCCCCTATCAGGCGGAGGCGAGCCAGGGCACCCTGCAAGTCATCTATGAATTCCAGAGCATGATTGCGGGACTGAACGGCATGGAGGTCGCCAACGCCTCACTTTACGACGGTGCCTCGGCACTGGCCGAAGCGGTGTTGATGGCGGTGCGTGCCAATCGCAAGTCGAAATCGAAACGCATTCTTATGCCTGCCACGGTGCATCCGGATTACCGCAAGGTGGTGCACACCATCGTACGCAATCAGGGCATCGAACTGGTGGAGTTGCCCTACTGCACCACGGGCGGCAACACCCTGGTTGAATCGTTGAAACACTATGAAGGCGAAGACTTCGCCGCGCTGGTGATCCCACAACCCAACTTCTTCGGTGTGCTGGAAGATGTCGATGCGCTGACCGACTGGGCTCACGCTAACAACATGCTGGCGATCGGCCTGGTCAACCCGACTGCCATGGCATTGCTTACTCCGCCGGGTGAATGGGGTGAAACCGGTGCCGACATCGCCTGCGGTGATGGGCAGCCGCTCGGTTCGCCGCTCTCTTCCGGTGGCCCGTATTTTGGCTTCATGGCCTGCAAACTGGAACAGGTACGGCAGATGCCGGGACGCATCGTCGGTCGCACCGTCGACCTCGACGGCAAGCCCGGTTTTACCCTCACCCTGCAGGCACGTGAGCAGCACATCCGTCGCGCCAAGGCGACCTCCAATATCTGTTCCAACCAGGGTTTGATGGCCACCGCCGCCACGGTATACATGGCCACCGTCGGTGCCGGTGGACTGGAACGCGTTGCTGCCGCCTGCCATGCCAACACCCGCAAGCTGGTGGAGAAACTGACCGCTATCGATGGTGTAGAGCAGGTGTTCAACCGTACCGTGTTCCATGAAGCGTTGCTGCGTCTGCCGACCGATGCGAACGCGGTATTGCGCGAACTGGCAGCGCAGGATCTGCTCGGCGGTTACGCGGTGATGCGTGACTATCCCGAACTGGAAAACTGCGTACTGGTTTGTGCCACCGAAACACGCAGCGATGAAGACCTCGATACCTATGCCGCGCACCTGGCACAAATTCTTGGCCGCTAGTGCGATAAACCGAGATGCAACAAGCACTAACTACAAAACCCGAAAAACAGGGGCTGTAAGGAGGAGTGTTATGAAAAGGCTAATCAGTCTGTTGTTGCTGTTCTGTTTTAGCGGCGTTGTTTTTGCTGCCGCACAGGTGGGCGATTATCCGATGAAGGCGGAGAAGATCGCAGACGGTGTCTACGCCATCGTTTCGCCTGCCAGCGATTTTCCCAACGAGGAGAACCTGGGCTGGAATTCCAACAGCGCCTTCGTTGTTACTGACGACGGCCTGCTGGTATTCGATACCGGATCTTCAGAGACCATCGGCAAGGCGTTGCTGAAAACCATTCGTACGGTGAGCACGGCGCCGATCAAGTGGGTGATTAACTCCCACTCTCACGGTGATCACTGGTTGGGTAACGGCGCCTTCACCCCTGAAAAACCGCAGGAGATGATCGCCTCCGATGTCGCCATCGATCTGATGAACAAAAACGGTTTCGAGTGGGTCGACCGCTTCAACAACATGAGCGGTGGTGCCACCGGCAACTTCACCCCCGTTCCGGCGAAGGATGCGGTGGTCAAGGCGATGAAGCGCGAGTTCGGCGGTGTTGAGGTGCAGATCCTCTTCTCCGGCAACAGTCACTCGCCAGGCGATATCGTTTTCTGGCTGCCGGAGAAAAAATTGCTGCTGACCGGTGACACCATGTACACCAAACGCCCACCGGCCACTTTCGACTCCAACGTCAAACAGTGGATCGCCTTTCTCGGTGAACTGGAAAAACTGGAGCCAAAAGTGGTCGTTCCCGGCCATGGCCCGGTTGCCGATGTGAAAGCGGTGACTCGCCTGCGCGATTATTTCGACACCCTCTGGAGTATCGTTGCCAACGGTTACGACGAGGGCAAGCAGGATTATGAAATCGCACCGACCGTAAAAGAGCAGATGCAGCGTTTCGAAAAAGATTTCCCCGGTCTTTATGACCGCGTGGGCGAATCGGTATCGCACGTATACCTGCAGGTAGAAGCGTCACTGTTCTGAATGAATAATTTACAGGTCGGATTCGCGTAACGGAATCCGACAAAAAGTAACCTGACCTAAGGATCGCCATAGATGTTGATCTTCGAACAATCCAAACCCGGCCGTCTCAACAAGGCTCAGTCTCCCGCTGCAGCGGATGTTTTCGATATTCCGACGCAGTTCCGTCGTAAATCGTCAACCGGTCTGCCCGAGGTATCGGAGATGCAGGTGGTGCGCCACTACACCCGCCTGTCGCAGAAGAACTTCTCCATCGACACCCACTTCTATCCGCTCGGTTCCTGCACCATGAAGTACAACCCGCGCGGTTCGAATGCTCTGGCGATGTTGCCCGGTTTTCTCGGTCGTCACCCCAAGGCACCCACCGCGACGCACGGTCAGGGGATGTTGGCCTGTCTCTATGATCTGCAGGAGATCCTTAAAGACGTTACCGGGATGAAAGGTTGTTCGTTGACTCCGATGGCGGGGGCGCAGGGCGAGTTCGCCGGTGTGGCGATGATTCGCGCCTATCACGATGCGCGTAACGACACGGCACGGACTGAAATCCTGGTACCCGATGCAGCGCACGGCACCAACCCGGCCACGGCGGTGATGTGCGGTTACAAGGTGAAAGAGATCCCCACCGACGACAACGGTGATGTGGATCTGGAACAACTGGAAACAGCAGTCGGTCCGCAGACCGCTGGCATCATGCTTACCAACCCCTCCACCCTCGGTGTGTTCGAGCGGCGCATCAAGGAGATCGCCGGCATCGTGCATCAGGCGGGTGGTCTGCTCTACTACGACGGCGCCAACCTCAACGCGATCCTCGGCAAGGTCAAGCCGGGCGACATGGGTTTTGATGTGGTACACCTCAACCTGCACAAAACCTTCTCTACCCCGCACGGCGGCGGCGGTCCCGGTGCCGGTCCGGTGGTGGTGGGTGAGCGTTTGCTGCCCTTCCTGCCTATCCCCGTGGTCGGTAAAGAGAACAATACATATCGTTGGCTGGATGAGGCCGATTTGCCGCAATCCATCGGACGCCTCTCGGCGCATATGGGGAACGCCGGTATCCTGCTGCGCGCCTACATCTATGCACGCATGCTTGGTGCAGAAGGAATGGAGCGGGTGGCGGACTTTGCCACGCTGAATGCCAACTATATGCTGGCGGAGTTGAAAAAAGCGGGCTTCGAAGTAGCCTTCCCCGAGCGTCGTGCCACCCACGAATTCATCCTTACCCTGCGCAAGGAGGCCAAGGCCTACGGCACCAACGCCATGGACTTCGCCAAGCGCCTGCTCGATTATGGTATGCACGCACCGACCACCTATTTCCCTTTACTGGTGCCGGAGTGTTTTCTCATTGAGCCGACAGAGACCGAAGATCGCGATACACTGGACCAGTTCGTTACCGCAATGGTCTCTATTCGCCAGGAGGCGGAGCAGAGTTCCGAGGTGGTCAAGGGTGCGCCGCACACCATGCCGGTGAAACGTCTCGATGACGTAAAGGCGGCGCGTGAACTCGATCTGATCTGGAAAAAAGAAACGGAACAATGAGCGCAGAGATCAACAAACCCGCAACTCGCGGTATCAAGCACATCTTTGATGCCTTCGGTTATTCACTGAAAGGTCTCAGGGCTGCCGTCACCCACGAAGAGGCATTTCGTCTTGAACTGATGGCGGTGGTGATCATGTTGCCACTGGCCTTCTGGCTTGGCAGTAGTGCGGTGGAGTATGCACTGCTGGTCGGTAGTCTGCTGCTGGTGCTGATCGTCGAACTGATCAACTCAGCCATTGAGGCGGTTGTTGATCGTGTCAGTGTCGAACACCACGAATTGTCAGGCCGTGCCAAGGACATTGGTTCAGCGGCGGTGATGCTGACCCTGTTCAACGTGACAGCGGTGTGGGGATTTATTCTGTACGACCGCTTCTGCGGATAATAAAAATCGGGAGAGAACATTGAGTGCACTAATTTGCGGCTCCATCGCCTACGACACCATTATGGTGTTCAACGACCACTTCAAAAACCACATCCTGCCCGACAAGGTGCACATGCTGAATGTCTCTTTCCTGGTGCCGGAGATGCGCCGTGAGACCGGTGGTTGCGCGGGTAACATCGGTTACAACCTGAAGCTGCTCGGCGGTACGCCAAAGATCATGGCCACGGTGGGTCAGGATTTTGCCCCCTATGCCGACTGGTTGAAAAAGTGCGATATCGACATGCAGCATATTCGCGTGATCGACGACACCTACACCGCGCAGGCATTCATCACCACCGATCAGGACGACAATCAGATCACCGCCTTCCATCCTGGCGCGATGAGTCTGGCCCACGAAAACAAAATCAGCGATGCCAAAGGTGTCACTATCGGCATCGTGGCACCAGACGGACGTGACGGCATGATCGAACACGCCGAGCAATTTGTCGCAGCGGGCATCCCCTTTATTTTCGATCCGGGTCAGGGGCTGCCGATGTTTGACGGCAACGATCTGCTGCATTTCATCGAACAGGCCACATGGGTTGCGGTAAACGATTATGAATCGGAGATGTTGTCTCAGCGTACCGGTAAATCGGTAGAGGAGATCGCGGCAATGGTCGAAGCGCTGATCGTCACCCGTGGAGGCAAAGGCTCCACCATCTACACCGACGGCAAGCAACTCGACATTCCATCTGCCAAGGCCGAAAAAGTACTCGACCCGACCGGTTGCGGTGATGCCTATCGTGCCGGTTTGCTCTACGGTTTGATGAACAAGCTGGATTGGGAAACCACCGGACGTATCGCTTCATTGCTGGGTGCGATCAAGATCGCCCACGCCGGGACCCAGAACCACAGCTTTACCATCGACGAGTTCAAGGCGAAGTATCAACAGGAGTTTGGTTCAGAGTTCTGAGCTTAAAGGGGGCGGAGATGTTTACCGGAATCGTACAGGGCACCGCGGAAGTCGTTGCCATCACCGAGAAAACCAATTTCCGTACCCACGTACTGCGTCTGCCTGAAGCACTGCTGCCCGGCCTCGAACCGGGTGCTTCGGTGGCACACAACGGCTGCTGTTTGACCGTCACGGCTATCGATGGCGACAAAGTCTCCTTCGATCTGATGCAGGAAACCCTCAAGGTCACCAACCTCGGTGAGCTTACGCTTGGTGGTAAAGTGAACGTCGAGCGTGCTGCCCGTTTCGGTGATGAGATCGGCGGCCACGCCATGTCCGGTCACATCCTCGGTACCGCCACCGTCAGCCGGGTACTCCCTTCGGAAAACAATCACCAGGTCTGGTTCCGTGTGCCGCAGGCGTGGATGCGTTACATCTTCACCAAGGGCTATATCGGCATCGACGGTATCAGCCTCACCATCGGCGATGTTAAAGGCGACGAATTCAACGTCAACCTCATTCCCGAAACCCTGCAACGTACCAATATCGGTACGCGCCAGATCGGCGATCGTATTAACATCGAAATTGACCCGCAGACCCAGGCCATTGTCGACACCGTCGAACGGGTGATGGCGGAAAAAGGGATGGGCTGAACGTCCGTGCACAGGAAGTGCCCCTTCATTTCTGCAAAGCCGGTCTAATTTGCGTGATGCAAATGCCCACTCCCCATTAATTCGCACCAATAGTGTGAACCAAGTCTATCCCTTTCCTCTGTAATTACCGTAGTTTCACTTCCCTGCATGACGGGCTGTAGATTGCGGAAGTTGAGAATTGTCAATAACGAGAGTAGCCAGCATTATTGACAATCGGCGTTCTCAAAATGGGTTCTTTGGATAACTTCAGTGCTTGCTGAAAGCAGACTCCTGATTCCCACTATTGAGCATGGCATGTCCATTGATCGAGGTCACGATCAGGTGACACCCACCCTGAGCTAGCAGCTTATATCCGCATCCCAGTTTCAATATCCAGATAGGAAAAACAAGGGGCTGAAGGCTGAAATGTATAAAACGCTCACAATCTGTCCTGAACAATTATCCAGAAAAACAATGAAGCGACTTCTTGCCGTTGTGATTTTGTGCGGTACTGCGCTTAATACGGTTCACGCAGCACCAATTTACACAGGCATCCAGGTCGATGACGCCGCGACTGGAATATTGTTTGGCTACCAGATCGATAAAACCTATTCGGTTGAACTCCACTATGCAGAAGCGTATTCCAACATCACCCATGCAGGCATAACCGTGGATACGAAATCGGTCAGTACAGGCATTGCCGGTGTTGCTCGGTTTCATATGAAGCTACGCGATGTTCTACCGTACGCCCTGTTTGTTAAGGTCGGCTATGAGCATGTTGATATTACAGATGATTATTCGATTCCGACTTCGGTTACTTCGACGACACCTTACAATGATACTCAAACCAGCAATAAGAACCAGCTCATTCTCGGTGGCGGCGTGGAGTATAGTTTTAACAAAAGCGTTGCAGGACGTGCTGGACTGGAGCTTAACGATACAGACCGGTCCTTTAATATGGCAGTGATGTACAGGTTTTAAGGCATGTCTCGACTACGTAATAATTTGTGGCTGGTAAGGAATAACATGAAACGAATTTGTGGTTATATCGTGTTGATGTCGGCTGTTGTCGCAGCGGCGTTACCTGTGCAGGCTGCTGCCGCATCCCCTTCTAACGCAACCAGATTCTATGTTGGTGCGCAATTGGGCGATTCTGCGGCAGGGGGAATATTGGGTATACAAATCAATAGCTCGTTCTCTTTGGAGGCTCGCTACGATTATATCGATACCGAAAACCAGCCCAATACGACCACCGATGCGTACTGTATCGGATTGACGGGGATAGGTATGTATCCGGTCAAATTCGGGAAGATGGCACCGTTTTATCTATTCATGAAGGCAGGTTACGAACAGACCACAACCGAAACGACCACTCATGACCCTGGTCTACCTCCTTTTCCCCCATCAACTGTTGTCACCACTACAGAGGAAAAACGTGTGGTAGTGGGTGCTGGTGCACAATTTGACTTCAGTCAGGACTTCAGCGGTCGTGTTGGTATGAACGCCGTAGGTAGTGACCATACGGCTTTTATCACGGCGATCTATAAATTTTGATCGAGCCTGATTGGGTGGAGTAAGTCATCATGCGCACACTGAATAATCGATCAGTACTACTCACCGGAATAGCCGTATTTGTTAGCGCTTTGCTTGCTGCGTGCGATCTAAATGAAACCACAACAACAACTACCTCCGATGTCGTGCATCCCTCCGCGGCCGAGGCATCGCGTCTGCTATCACAGGCGACGTTCGGGGCGAGCAGAGAGGATATTAGCCATGTAATCGATATCGGTGTTGGTGCATGGTTTAACGAACAGTTTGCCAAACCACAGAACTTGCATGTGTATTACATGAATGAGGCGCAACGTAGCCTGCCTGTCGATGAGCGTCTGCGCCAGGATCAATTCTTTGAGTCGTTCTGGCGACAGGTGGTAAATGGCGATGATCAGTTGCGCCAAAGGGTTGCCTTTGCCCTGTCGCAAATATTTGTTATCTCTTATCAGAATAGCACGCTTGAGTATAACTCCCGTGGCGTTGCCCACTATTACGATGTACTTGGTGCGTATGCCTTCGGCAACTTCCGTGATCTGCTAGAGGCGGTCACGCTGCACCCTATGATGGGGCTTTACCTTAACGCACTGGGCAATCAAAAAACCGATGGGGCTATAGTTCCGAACGAGAACTATGCGCGTGAGATCATGCAACTGTTCACCATCGGTCTCAGAGAACTTAACCAGGATGGCTCGGATGTCATTCCTGCTACTGCGACTTATACCATTGATGACATCAAAGGGTTGGCCAAGGTATTTACCGGATGGAGCTGGGCGGGGCCGGATAAAAGTGATGGGCGCTTCCATGGTTGGCAAGCTCAGGATCCAAATCGTGATTGGCTGCCGATGCAGAACTACCCGCAATTCCATGAAACGCTGGAAAAGACCTTTCTTGGTGTTACCATTCCTGCCTACACCTCCGGTGAGGAGAGTCTTCGGATCGCGCTAGATACATTGTTCAACCACCCTAACGTGGGGCCATTCATCGCCCGTGAGCTGATTCAACGTCTGGTAACCAGTAATCCAAGCAATGCCTATATCGGTCGTGTCGCAGCGGCATTCAACGATAACGGTCATGGCGTGCGCGGCGATATGAAGGCCGTGATCATCGCCATATTGGTGGATGATGATGCGAGAACGGTACCGACATCAGCCAATGCCGGAAAATTGCGTGAACCGGTTGTCCGCCTTGCCAACTGGATGCGTGCTTTTCACGCCACTTCAAGTTCAGGAAAATTCCAGATGGGCAGCATGGATGATCCTCTCTGGGGGCTGGCTCAGACACCTATGCGTTCACCCTCCGTATTTAATTTTTTCCGTCCGGAATATGTGCCGCCTAACAGTGGCATCGCTACGGCAGGTCTGGTTGCACCTGAAATGCAGATCACAGACGAAACCTCGGTGACCGGCTACCTGAATTTCATCCGTGATGCCATCGCATACGGCACCGGCAGGTCAGACGACATTACAGCTGATTACGCGTACGAATTATCGCTAGCGAATAGGCCTGATCAGCTAGTCGATTACATCGATCTGCTGCTCCTGCAGAATCAGATGTCGTCCACATTGCGCACCCAGATACTTACAGCGATCAACTCGAATCCGACCAATTCCAATGCCAACCGTGTTCATATCGCGATCTTTCTGGCCATGGCATCACCAGAATATATCGTGCAGAAATAGTCCGAGGCATAACATGAGCAAATCCATCGACAAATCCCGCCGGGAATTTCTGCGAAAAGCCACCCTTCTATCGGCAGCCAGTTCGTTTGGCGGATCACTTGCATTAAACCTGCTGGGCATAAACCGGGTAATCGCTGCTCCTGTTTATACAAACTACAAGGCACTGGTCTGTCTCTACCTGGCGGGCGGTAACGATAGTGCCAATATGGTACTGGCGACCGATACACCTTCATGGGCCGGTTATCAGGCTGCCCGTGGTGGCGCAATTGCTCTTCCCCAGGCTGCTCTATTACCTATTACACCGGCCACTACCAAAGTGGATGCCGTAGGTACACGTTCATTTGCCCTGCATCCTGGCATGGGGCCACTGCAAACCATGTTTAACAGCGGTCGTGCGGCTATCGTGGCGAATGTCGGCACACTCATTGACCCCATCGCAGATAAAACCGAGTACCAGCTAAGTACGACGATAAAGCCGAAAAACCTGTTTTCACATAGTGATCAGACGGAACAGTGGCACTCTGCCAATCCAGCCAACCCCCTATCCGGTTGGGGTGGACGGATGAGTGACATACTGAGTACGAGTAACATCCAGACAAACTTCAGCAATATCTCGTTGTCAGGAAATTGCATCTTTCTGGCAGGCGACACCATCCACCAATATCAGGTTAATTCGAGTGGCAGCGCGGTAACGATCCGTGGATTATCGGATATGTTCGGCGCCAGCTATAACCCGCTGCAGGATATTATTACCAACACAGGTGCCAGCAACGTGTTTGAGCTGGAACACGCTGCGGTAGTGCAACGGGCGATAGACGCGCAGGCCACCCTTAACGATGCGCTGGCGGCGACACCTGCATCAACCCTGCTCGCCCCCACGCAATACACAACATACTACGGTGATCTGGCCAATAATCCTCTTGTTACACAATTACAAACAGTAGCACGCATCATCGCCTGCCAGAATGCACTGGGTGTAAGACGACAAATTTTCTACGTCAATATTGGTGGTTTCGATACACACAACGGGCAGCTACCCAGTCATGGCAATCTGATGGCGCAACTTGCCCATGCGATGGAGTACTTCGATAATGCGCTGGCAACCCTGCCAAACAGTGTGGGTGATGTGCGCAACAACGTCACCCTGTTTACCGCCTCGGATTTCGGCCGCACGCTTGCAAGCAACGGCAGCGGTACCGACCATGGCTGGGGTGGCCACCATCTTGTCACGGGCGGTGCGGTAAACGGCGGCGATATCTACGGTACCTTCCCTCCCACCAGTGTCGGTGCAAGCAACCCGCTCGATATTGGCTCCGGCAGAATCATTCCCACTATCTCAGTCGACCAGTATGCTGCAACCCTGGCCACATGGTTTGGACTGGTTGCGGCGGATGGTGACATAACAGCCACGTTCCCGAATCTTGGGGCACTCCAGGCTGACCTTGGCTTCATGCAGGCACCATAACCCATCGCTATTCTAACGTAATCCTACAACTCCCATTATCGTATTCCACACGATGGAATGACGCGCAAACCAAGTAGATTTCTAATATTTAGGGTCAGATGGAAAACTAATGTTGAGCTTTAGCTTTCGGTATTTCAGGGAGATAAAATGAAACAATACATGATCGGAAAATCTGTGCGGTTCTTCTTCCTCTTCTCCGGCTCAGTTATATGGGCTGGCATCTGGCTTACGGGTTTCTCGGTGGCCCATTGGCTGTTGTACGTGCCAGCGGTGTTCTTCTATTTCGCCAGCATCACTTGTACGTGCCAGCGGTGTTCTTCTATTTCGCCAGCATCACTGGTATCTGTCCCGGTCTGATCATCTCACGCTTGCTCTTTGGGGAAAAAGCAAAGAGTTGAATGGCAAATAGTCAGTAATTGTTAGTGGCCCGATGGAAAACGCGCACTACACTGTGAGATACGAGCCAAAAGGAGGAGGTTAGGATGAACAGACATCACCTGTTTTGGATGAGCATTCCTGCATTGGTGGCATGTGCTTCTGTCTCAATCGCGCAGCCGATGCCGGAGGTGGCGCGTAAGGCGGCCTGCATCACCTGTCATAAAGTCGATGGAAAATTGATTGGCCCTGCTTTTTCCTGGATTGCCTACAAATATCGGGATGATAAGGAGGCGGGGAAGCAGGCGATTATCAATCAGATCATTCATGGCGGTCGGGGCAAATGGACGCGCTATACCGGGGGGATTCTGATGCCGCCTTACGACACAACTACAACTGAAGCGCAACGCAATGAACTGGCCGATTTCATCATGGGCCTGGAGCCGGTTGCACCACCGGAGATGTAGTGGATATCTGATAATGACTCCCGTGGTGTATCAACCACGCTTATCGTGCTGATCGCCGCAAACATTGCCATTTATCATGAATGCTGGTAAATATGTGCGCAGGGATAGGGGGGAAAGGACGAGATCGTAAGGAGGGGGCAAGCGTTTGTCCCTTTTTTTGCGCCTCGAATTTGGTAAACCTTTCAACCAGCTTACGTTCTGATCTGAATCGCTGATGTGATTCTGCCGACAGGGCGTGGCGGGAGAATTTAGATGTCCCTTATTTCTGAGCGCCGACCTTGGCGCTGGCTGCTGGCCGCCGGATTTCTGGTGTGTGCCGTAGCTGCCCAGGCCTCCTCTGGAGGCGAATCCAGCAAGGCAATGCCGCAACGTGTTGCCGCCAAACTCAACTCCGATTCAACCGCTGATCATACCAAGTTCAAGGAGCTGCAAGGCCCCTTTGCTGATGGTCCGGCTGTCACTAGGGCCTGCCTTTCTTGTCATACCGAGGCGGGTAAACAGGTGATGAAGACGATCCATTGGACCTGGGAGTACACCAATCCCAAGACCGGTCAGCAACTCGGCAAGAAACATCTGGTGAACACCTTCTGCACCAATGCCCGTGGCAACGAGGGCATGTGCGCCCAATGTCATGCGGGCTATGGCTGGAAGGACGAGAGTTTCGACTTCAGCAACGAGGGCAATGTGGATTGTCTGGTCTGTCACGACGGTACCGGCGGTTATTACAAACTCCCTCCCACCACCGGCAACAAGGCCTGTGGCGTGATGTTCGAAGGACTCAAGCCCATCGACTTTGCCGATGTGGCACAGCATGTGGGTTTCCCCGATCGTAAGGCCTGTGGCTCATGTCACTTCTTCGGCGGCGGCGGCGATGGAGTGAAGCATGGCGATCTGGATTCCTCGCTGCTACACCCGGACAAACAGCTCGACGTGCACATGAATGAGAAGGGTCTCGACTTTTCCTGTACCGAGTGCCACCGCACCAAGGCACATGAGATCGCAGGCAGTCATTACGACATGCTGGCGCGTGATGAGAAAGGTACGGGTAAACCGGGCGAACAGCGTCAAGCTGCAAGCTGTGAAGTTTGCCATGGCAACTCTCCACATGAGGGTGATGAACTGCTGGGGATCAAACTTAACGATCACGTTGCCAAGGTCGCCTGCGAAACCTGCCACATTCCCACCTTCGCCCGTGGCGGTGTCGCCACCAAGGTCGATTGGGACTGGCGCACTGCGGGTAAAACCCGCGACGGTGCGGGCTTCTCGGAAGAGGGCTACGTGCAGGGCAATGGTGAACATCGACATACCTACCGTTCGATCAAGGGCAACTTCACCTGGGGCGAGAATGTTACGCCGTACTACGCCTGGTTCGATGGGGTGATGAAGTACACCACTATCGATACCCAGTTCGATCCGGCAACAGCGCCGATCGAAGTGAATGCGATTGGCGGTTCTGCAGACGATCCCAATTCACGTATCTGGCCGTTCAAACGAATGCATACCATTCAACCCTACGACAAGGTGAACAACACCCTCGTTTATACCTATCTGTGGGGTGACGATACGGAGGCCTACTGGGGTAACTACGATTTCGGCAAGGCGATCAAACACGCCATGGATGAATTCAAACTGCCCTATAGCGGCGAGTATGGTTTTATCGAAACCTACTCCTACTGGCCGATCAATCACATGGTGGCACCGAAGAAAGATGTCCTGCATTGCGCCGACTGCCATAGCGAAAACAGTCGCCTCGCAGGTATCAAGGGTATCTATCTGCCGGGCTACGACAGCCACAACTGGCTCGACACGCTGGGGCTGTTGATGGTGGTCGGTTCGGTATTCGGCGTATTTGGACACGCATTCATTCGTGTCTGCTGCCGCAAGAAAAAGGGAGGGAAGGCCTGATGGTTACCCGTACAGTAATGGTTTATAAACGCTTCGAGCGGATCTGGCACTGGATGCAGATGTTACTGATCATGACGCTGTTGTTCAGTGGTTTCGCCGTGCGCGGGATTCATCAGCTGATCGATTTTCGCAGTGCGGTAATGTTACATACGGTAGCGGCAATCAGTCTGATGGTGCTGTGGCTCTTCGCCACTTTCTGGCTCTTTACCACCGGCGACTGGCGACACTACCTGCCGAAGCTTGAAGGTCTACAGGCAGTGTCACGATATTACGCCTGGGGCATTTTCCGCGGTGAAGAACATCCCTACCGCAAGCTGTTCTGGCGCAAGCACAATCCGCTTCAGGCAATCGCCTATCTGTTACTGAAGGTGGTGCTGTTCCCGGCGATCTGGATCAGCGGTATTCCCTATCTGCTTTACGGTCTGTGGCATGAAACCACCGGTCGCGGTTTGCTGGAACCTATCGTGTTCCTGCATGTTGGGGCGGCATACGCGATCCTCTCTTTCGTGATCGTGCATCTCTATCTGCTGACCACGGGCCACTCATTTGTGGATCACGTGAAGCCGATGGTGACCGGATATGACGAAGTGGATCTGACCGATGCGGAAGAGGCCTATCTGACCGAAACGCGTATCGTGCCGATGAAGTAAGAAAGGAAACGGTTTGCAGTATGACAGGGCCCCTCAATGAGGGGCCTTTTTATGTGAATAATATCTTCCCACCTTCCAGCGAAAATCTGATCACAGCACTCACCAGTAACGCTACGGTGACCGAGAGAAAGACGGAGTAGAACGCCTCCTTCGCGCCGATCTTTTTCAGCATCACGGCAAAGGTGGAGACGCAGGGAATGTAAAAGGTGAGGAACAGCAGAAAGGTGGTGATCTGTATCCAGTCCATGTATTGACCGATCTCGAAACTGCCAAGCGCCTGATAGATCATCAGTAGCGAGAGTTCCTTGCGCAGAATGCCGAAGAGGATCGGCACCCCGAGTACCACCGGAAGACCGAGCATCCAGTTGGTGATGGGGGTTAGCGCTGTGTTGATCGTATCATCGGCCCCGAAGTGGGAGAGCAGCGCAAGGACGATACTGCCTGCGACTAAAAGTGGTGTGACAATGGTGATGATATCGCTGGTGCGGTTTGCGGTACTGCGCAGAAGTTGCCGCCATGAGGGTATCGCATAGGGCGGGATATCCTGTACCTGACCTGGCGCTGTCTCCGGATAGCGATGGGTCAATATCTTGCCGACCAGGGCGATCACCACTGCGGTGACGATGAAGATGGCGAAGACCCCAAAACCTCCAAGATATTTCCCGGCCAGAGCGAGGATGATCGCCGAGCGAGCGGAGCAGGGAACGAAGGTGATCAGCAGTGCCGCGACCACCCGGTCACGTCCACTGCTGGCGTCGGCGGCGGCGGAGATCGCCGGCACGTTGCAGCCAAAGCCCAACAGGAATGGCACGGCGACACCACCATGCAGTCCCAGGTGGTGGAAGCCACGATCCACCACGAAGGCGATGCGCTGCATGACGCCCGCCTCCTCCAGCGCCACCAGCAACATGACTAACGGAATCATATAGGGCACCACGATACCGATCAGTCCGATCACTCCGTCGGCGATTGCCCGTCCTATCACCCCGCTCGTGGTGTCGGGTTGCCAGATGGATATCCACTCCACCAGCCGCGCCGCGGTCATACTGTCGAGCCAAGCGCTGACTTCGAAAACGGTAAAGAGCACCATGGCGAAAACCACCAGGCTGCCGATCAATCCCCACTGCGGATGGAGAAACAGCTCATCCAGCCAGTAACGCCAACCGCCACCGTGATAGGGGCCGCCGATGCGGGTGACCGTTTCAAACAGGGTGGCCGCGTGATGGTGCCGGTCTGCATGTACCTCTTCCGCCAGCGGGCGCGGCAGTAGCTCTTCGGCCTGCTCGCGCAGGCGCAACAGTTTTGGCAACAGTTCGGGGAAATGCTGTTCGAGCTCCTGCAAAAAATATTGGTTGCCCTCGGCGAGCTGTGTCAGCAGGAAGGCGTGCGGGACCGCAAAGGCATCCTGAATGGCCGGGCAGTGTAACTCCTCGCTCAGGGGTTGCAGGGCTTCACGTATGTGTTTGCTCTGTGTTGGCGGTAGCGGACAGCTCTTTTTGCGCACGCTATCCACAGCGGTGGAGAAGAGTTTGGCGACACCGTGACCCATCATGGCGATGGTGGGGACCACCGGTATACCGAGTTGCTGGCTAAGAGTGCGGATATTGATGTGCAGCCCCTTGGCCTGTGCCTCGTCCATCATGTTCAGCGCCAGCACCACGGGTCGACCGAGCTGACACAGTTCCAGTGTCAGTTCCAGGTGACGCTCCAGTGCGGTGGCGTCGGCGACCTGAATGATCACATCGGGCGGTGAGAAGGGGGCGGCCGGACCTTCGCGCTCGTGTTCGGAAACGGGCGGGCGCTGATCGCCCCACAACAGATATTTCAGCGCCCCCAGATCTTCACGTTGCAGGTGGTGCATTGAATGCAGACTGGGCAGATCGACCAGGCTCGCTTCGTCGAGGCCGATCTGCACCGTACATTCACGATACGACTGGTGGCTACCGGCGATCTCGCCCGTGCGGATGGAGGTACTGGAGACGGCCTGGAACAGGGTGCTCTTGCCGCTGTTGGGTTTACCCACCAGGGCGATGCGTACGCGACGTTCACCGCGAAGTAGCGGACCTTGTAGAGGGACAACGGCGACGGGATTTGTTTTTTTCATCTGCTCCTATTGTTCACTAGCATGCTGGCGACCACAAGCGAGGAAAAAAATTGCGTGATGCGTGATCGGTTTAAGCCTGAATTAACCTTGTCGCTGCAAGCTCGGCATGTTCGTAACCGATTGTATAACTTAATAAAAAAAGTATAAAAAACGCGATACCGGTTCAGGTAGTGCGGCGAATAAAACAAAAACAGACACCATATCCGGAGGGAATATGCAGCACTCAACTATACGTAAACCGTTGAGCACAGCGATTATGCTCGTGTTAGCAGGAGGCAGCGGCGGCGCGGCAGCAGGCAATGCTGCATCTGTGGCCGCAGACGCGACAGGCAACAGTGTTGTGGCCTGGCAGGACAGCAGCGGTGCCGATGGTGATCGGAGCGGGATCTTTGCTCGCCGCTATGACGCCAATGGCATGCCGCTTTCTTCGACTGCTTTTCAGGTCAACAGCAGCGCTGCAGGAGAGCAAGCTTCACCTGCTTCGGCGATGGCTGCCGATGGTGCCTTTGTGGTGGTCTGGCAGGGGACGGATCAGGGTGGTGACAGCGGCATCTATGCCCAGCGTTACGCCGCCGATGGTACGGCAGCGGCCAGTGAGTTTCAGGTTAATTCCCTAAGTAGCGGTGCGCAGCAGAATCCTACCGTGGCGATGAATGGCAATGGTGACTTTGTCATTGCCTGGGAAGATGCACTGGGCGATGGTAACGGCTTCGGTATCATGGCCCGTGCCTATCTGGCGGATGGCATGGCCCTGGGCGACGCCTTTGTGGTGAACAGCAGTGTGATGGGCGATCAATCGAATCCCACTGTTGCCATGGCCAGCAACGGCGCGTTTATGATCTCCTGGCTGGATGCGGATGGTGCGGTGCGGATGCAACGCTTTGCTGCCAGCGGTTCCACTGTGGGAAGCGAAGCGACGGTGGCTGCGGCTGCCCCGGTATCTGCCAAAGCTCAGTTACCAGCGGGGAGGAAGACGCTGGTGGCGGGTGTGGACCTGGGTTTAACGGTAAGTTCCAGTTACTCGGGCAATACCCTGACCTACAACCTTAAAGTGATCAACTACGGTGATACGCCCGCCGCTGCGATCAGTCTGCTGGACAATCTGCCAAGTGGTACGCAATTTATCAGCGGTACCGGTAGCGGCTGGAGCTGCAGTAACAACACCCCTTCCAGCGGTATGGCGACCTGTGATCTGGCCAGCCTGGCAGCGGCAAGCAACAGCACGGTAACGATCAAGGTGGATACTACCGGCGTCAGCTCGACCTCGTTGACGAATGCAGCGGCGGTCAGTACCAGTGGCGATGTAAACTCAGCCAACAACAGTGCCACGACAACCACGACCACCGGTTCCAGTGGTGGTGCCGCGGCCGCAGGCTCTTTTGACTGGCTCTTTGGTGTGATGCTGGGTCTGTTTGGTTTGCGCCGACGCTGGCGTTGATGCCTGTTCACAGGGGCGGCAGCTCGCCGCCCCTCTGTTCTTTCTATTTGCCTGCTTGCGCCAGTAACCGATCCAGTTCGTTTGCGAAGTTACGCCTGTCGGTCTGATTGAGCGGTGGCGGCCCGCCGCCCTGTATACCGCTGCTGCGCATGGTGTCCATAAAGTCACGCATGATCAGTTTCTGGCGGATGGTGTCGTGGCTGTAGCGTTCACCGCGGGGATTGATCGCGTGGCCTCCCTTTTCCAGCACTTCCGCAGCCAAGGGGATGTCGCCGGTGATCACCACATCGCCAGGTTGTACCTGGGCAACGATGTAGTTGTCGGCCACGTCGAAACCGGAGTCGACACGGCGGCTGGAGATGTAGGGAGAGCGGGGAGTGTTGAGCGCCTGGTTGGCCACCAGTATCAGAGCAATCTTTGTACGTTCTGCGGCGCGGTAGAGAATATCCTTGATCACCACCGGACAGGCGTCCGCATCCACCCATATCTGCATAGTTTTCAGCCGACCAGTTTGGCCGGGTCCACTTCGTCGATCTGGCTCTCATCGAGAAACTGATCGGCATAGTGGTCGTAGAGCTTTTCCCTGATGAAGAGATCGAA
The DNA here is from genome assembly GCA_050287105.1 of Thiohalomonadaceae bacterium. Lineage (GTDB taxonomy): Bacteria > Pseudomonadota > Gammaproteobacteria > Thiohalomonadales > Thiohalomonadaceae > JAPHTQ01. The sequence goes on along the minus strand of JBNKBG010000018.1, from coordinate 17,715 downwards.
CAGATCCGGATCGATGTGGTTCTTGTCACGCATACCACGCAGGATCTGCAGTGCCTGGGAGAGTTTCATCCCTTCCTTGTAGGGACGGTCCTTGGCGGTCAGTGCCTCGAAGATATCGGCGATAGCCATGATCCGCGCCTGCACCGACATCTGTTCCCGGGTCAGTCCGCGTGGGTAACCGGTACCATCGATCTTTTCGTGGTGACCGCCGGCATATTCGGGTACGTGCTTCAGGTGTTTGGGGAAGGGCAGTGCCTCGAGCATCTTCACCGTGGCAACGATGTGATTGTTGATGATATCGCGCTCTTCCGGGGTCAGCGTCCCCTTCTCGACTATCAGGTTATAGGATTCATCCTCATCCAGCAGCGGGACCACTTCACCATGATGGTTCCAGGGTCGCTTGCTGATCTCGATGATGCGCTTGCGATCCTGCTCCGACATCTGCTCGCTGCCTGTATTGCTGTGTGAAAGGAAGGCCATATCGGCATCGAGTTGCGCGACGGTCTCCTGATACTCGCGTTGCAGGGCGGTCTCATCAATGCTTTCACCCTTCTCCAGAGCCGCTACTTTCTTCTTCAGCATGAGGATTTCGGCATCACGTTTTAACGCCTCGAAACGGGCATCAATGGTGGCGATGCGGTCGTAGATCGTTTGCAGTTTGGTTGCCTTGTCGATCACATACTCAGGCGTCGTGATCTTGCCGCAGTCGTGTAACCAGGCCGCGATTTCCAGCTCGTAACGGTCATGGTCGTTCATGCGGAAATCTTTGAACGGCTCATCATCGGAGCGGTTGGCCGCTTCGGCCAGCAACATGGTGAGTACCGGGACACGTTTACAGTGGCCTCCGGTGTAGGGTGACTTTTCGTCGATCGCGGTCGCCACCAGTTGCACCAGGGATTCCAGCAGGGTTTTCAAATCATCGATCAGGCGGCGGTTGGTCAGGGCAATCGCTGCCTGGGAGGCGAGGGACTCGGCCAGGTGCTGTGCCTCAGCATCAAAGGGGATGATCTCTCCGCTCTCTTCATCAATGGCGTTGAGCAACTGCAGTACCGCAATGGTGTCGCCTTCGTGATTTTTCAGCGGTACGGCGAGGAATGAGGTGGAACGATAGCCGGTGCTGGCGTCGAACTCCTTGGTGCCGGAAAAATCGAAACCGCGCGCGTTATAGGCATCGGGGATGTTGATCGTGGCTCCGGTTATCACCGCGTTGGTGACCACCATCTTGAGATTGGGTTTGCCTTTCTGATCGTGGAGAGGGATCGGGGCAAAGGGGATCTCGACGCCGGTGGTACCACCCATGGCAAAGTCGAGGGAGTCGGTACGCACGATCTCCATCTTGACGCTGTTGTCTTCCAGCACGGAGTAGAGGGTGCCGCCATCGGCGTTGGTCAGGGTCTTGGCGCCGAGGAGGATCATTTCCAGCAGAGTTTGGGTATTCTGCTCCGCTGACAGGGCGATACCTATCTCTGTCAGCTTCTCGATCCGGTTCAGCAAGTCTTTCCTGCCTGACATTCAAATCTCCGATAGTGCTGTGAGTGCTTCAACTATGCCACCCGGAGTGAATGAGGTGTTTGAAACCGCATCACAAAAAAAGCAGGTGGCTATTGGTTTATGCTGGTAGTGACACTCTATATAATCGGTCCCACAATTACAGCATGGTCATGAAAGTCTAGGCGATGAATCAGCGTTACAAAATAGCCCAATGGGTATTATTACTCCTATTTTTGTCCGGGAATTGCCACGCCGACCTTGAGCAGGCCGCCGAGGCCGTTCAGGCCAGGGATTTTGACGGCGCGATGCAATACCTGGAGGCGATACCGCAGGGGCAACGTGAAGATCCTCAGTGGCAACTGTTACGGGCTGCGAGCGAGGCAGGGAGTGGGAAACTGAAAGAGGCGGAGCAGCGTTATCAGGCGCTGATCCAGCAGCTTCCACAGATGCCAGAGGCCTATAACAATCTGGCGGCCCTCTATGCGCGTCAGGGTAGACTGGATGAGGCGATGGAGCTGCTTGAACGGGCGATGAAGACCAATGAGAGCTATGCCACGGTCTACGCCAATCTGCGCAGTATCTACTACGAGATGTCCCGTAGCGCCTACGCCAGGGCGTTGCAGATGGAGCAACAGAAAGAGGGGCCGACGCTGCGTCCGTTGTTGCAGGTGGCCTCGGCACTACAGGCGGAGCCCACGGTCGCCGCGCCTCCCACCCTTGTGGCTCTGACCGACTCCGCGGCCGAAGCGGTGGCGCAGGTAGAGGCCGTCCCGGAGGAAGCGCCGCCAGTGGCCCCGCCCGAGGCGGTGAATGTGGCCCTGGTTGAGGTAGAGGGGGTAGTCCCACAGGCACTGTCAGTACCGCAGGCAGTGGATACGCGCCGGGATGATCTGGTCGCGCTGCTCAATCGCTGGGCCGCCGACTGGGCCGGACAGAAGGTCGAGGCTTACCTTGCCGCCTATGCGGATGATTTCCGGCCGGGCCAGGGGTTGAGCCACCAGCAATGGCTGGCGCAGCGACGTACGCGTCTCGCCCGTCCTGAAAGCATTGAGGTGCAACTGGCTGATTTTGAAGTACAATTCAACGGTGACACGCATGCCAGTGTAACCGCGATACAGTATTATCGCTCCGAGCGTTACAGTGACACTGTACGCAAGCGCTTTCAGTTACTGCGCGGCGCCGATGGCTGGAAGATCGTGTCGGAAAAGACCATTGAGGTACTGTAGTTGCAACCACGCCTGACCCTGATACGAACCTTCACCGCGGTGCTACTGGCGCTGCCGCTGGCGATCTACGCGGTGCAGCAGGGCAGCGATGATGCGGCGATTCAGCCCGCCGATGCCCTGCAGGAGATTGGTAGTCGCCAGCAGCTCTTCGAACAGGCGCTGCAACGGCTGGAGCAGCGGGTGCAGACCTCTCCGGTCGACTACGAGGCGAGCCTGCTGCTCGCCTTGCTGCGCTTCAAGTCCGGTGATCTGGAGGGAGCCCTGAGTGGGATGCGCGAGCTGACCCGCCGCGAACCCAAATTCCACCTTGCCCACCTCATTGAGGGCGACATGCTGCTGGCCCAGGCGCGGGTGATCAGCGACATCGGCAGTGCGCCGGTGCTGGGCGACACTGCCAGCAATCGTGACGAGATCTCCCACCTGCGCGATGAGGCGGAGGCGCGACTGCGGGCCTATCTGGATACCCTGCCCCAGGGGCGCCTGCCACGCTCCCTGTTGTCGCTGGATGAGCGTATCGAGACGGCGCTGGTGGTGGACAAGGCGGGGCATCGGCTCTACGTCTATCAGCGTGGTACGGATGGCGAACCGGAGCTGCTGCACGACTACTACGTCAGCACCGGCAAGCTCGACGGCAACAAGCTCAGCAGCGGCGATCTGCGTACCCCAGAAGGGGTCTACTTTATCACCAGCCATATCCCGGACGAGAAACTGCCGGATCTCTATGGTATCGGTGCTTACCCAATGAACTACCCCAACGAGTGGGATCGCCATCAGGGCAAGACCGGTTACGGGATCTGGTTGCACGGTACCGAGAACGCCTTCTACAGTCGTCCGCCTCTGGATAGCGAGGGCTGTGTGGTGCTGCCCAATCTGGACCTGCAAAAGGTCGAACAGTATCTGCGCCCTGGTGTTACGCCAATCATTGTCGCCGACCGGGTGCAGTGGATGGAGCAGGCCGCATGGGTTGCCCTGCGTAATGAGGTCGCCCAGGCGATTGAGCAATGGCGCAGCGACTGGAGTGAGGCGAGTGTGGAACAGTATCTGCAACACTATGCCGACGATTTCTGGGCAGGTGGCGAAGACCTCGCTGCATGGCAGGCACATAAGCGCCGCGTCGCCGCGGGCAAACAGTGGCAGAAAGTGGGTATCTCAGCGCTCTCCTTCTTTGCCTATCCGCAAAAGGCGAGCCGCGAGCGGGAGATGGTGGTGGCGCAGTTCCATCAGTCCTATGACTCCAACAACTATCAAAGCGAGATGGACAAGACGCTCTATCTGGTCAAGGAAGCGGGGCGTTGGCAGGTATTACATGAAGGCGGGCGCTAGCACGCTGTTTTATCGATTAAGGGCCTGAGTTAACCAGGTTGCCAATTTTTTTCCGACACTCTCCACTGAATCGTTGCTCCCCAGTTGGGCCAGACTGGTGACGCCAAGCCCGCTGTAGCCGCAGGGGTTGATCCGATCGAAGGGTTGCAGATCCATATCCACATTAAGACTCAGGCCGTGATAGCAGCCGTTACGTTTTACCCTGAGTCCAAGAGCGGCGATTTTGTCGCCGTTGACGTAGACCCCGGGGGCATCGCTACGTCGCTGCGCCGAAATTCCGTACTCCCGCAACAGATCGATCACCGCCTGCTCTAGCATGGTCACCAATTGCCGTACCCCCAGGTTGCGTCGCCGCAGATCCAGCAGTAGATAGACCACCAGTTGGCCGGGACCGTGATAGGTTACCTGGCCGCCGCGGTCGATCTGTTGCAGTGGGATATCGCCGAGATCGAGCAGGTGCTCCGGCTTGCCGTTGGTTCCCTGGGTAAAGACCGGCGGATGCTGTAGCAGCCAGATCTCGTCGTCGGTTTCGGCGCTGCGTTCAGCAGTGAAGCGACGCATGGCTTCGAATGTTGCCTGATAGTCTACGGTACCGAGGTTGTGGATCTGGATCATGGTTGGGAATGAAAGGTGAAAGGTTAAAGGTGTAAGGATAAAGGGTTATACCTTTATCCTTTCACCTTGTACCTCTCTATGCGCTGTTTACAGCGCATAGAGGACCTGTTCGCAAGCGGTGAGTTCGCGGTAGATGTTGTCGAGCTGCTCGCGACTGGTGGCGGTGACAGTTACGGTCACCGAGAGGTATTTGCCGCCCTGGCTGGCGCGGGAGGCGACTGCTCCCTCTCCCAGATCGGGGGCATGTTTGCGCACCAGTTCCACCACCAGCGTCTCGAAGGCGCCGTCGTCCTGGCCCATCGCCTTGATCGGGAAGGCGCAGGGGAATTCCAGCAGGGTCTCCTGTTCGCTCATCTTACTGGAACAGCAGAATGGTGTTGTCTTTGACGCTCTGCCACAGGCCGCCTTCGGCAACCTGTTGTAAAGCCACCAGCGGACGTTCGGCGATGGTTTCTTCTCCCAGGGTGACACTGACATTGCCCAGATGTTGACCGACGCTGACCGGGGCGATGAGGGTCTTGCCCACGCTGAGTGAGGCGTTCAGCCGTTTGTACTGGCCACGGGGGACGGTGACATAGAGGTCCTTGGCCAGACCCAGCGAGAGGAGTTCACTTTCACCCTTGTAGATGCGCATCTCTTTCAAGGCCGTGTTGGCCGCATAGAGATTATGGGTCTCGTAGAAGCGGAAGCCGTAGTTGAGCAGCTTTTGACTCTCCTGGGCGCGGGCTTTTTCGCTGCTGGTACCCATCACCACCGAGATCAGGCGCATGCTGTCGCGCAGGGCGGAGGAGACCAGACAGTATCCTGCCGATTCGGTATGCCCGGTCTTCAGGCCATCAACGGTTTCGTCGCGCTCCAGCAGCAGGTTGCGGTTACGCTGGGTGATGTTGTTGAAGGTGTACTGTTTTACCGAGTACCACTTGTAGTATTCGGGATAGTCGCGGATCAGTGCCGCCGCCAGGTGTGCCATATCGATGGCGGTGGTGTAGTGATCCGGGTCGGGCAGGCCGGTACTGTTGACGAAGTGGGTTCCCCTGAGTTCGAGATTGGAGGCATGGGCGTTCATCAGCGGGACAAAGCTCTCCTCGCTGCCGGCGACGAATTCCGCCAGGGCCACGCTGGCGTCGTTACCGGACTGGATGATCATGCCCTGCAACAGCTGCTCGACACTTACCTCCTTGCCGACCTCAATGAACATCCGTGAGCCGGGCATACGCCAGGCCTTCTCACTGATCTTGACCATGTCATCCAGGGCAATATGGCCGCTCTGGATTTCGTGGAAGACCACATAGGCGGTCATCAGCTTGGTCAGGCTGGCCGGTTCCAGACGCTGTTCCGGGTTGTCCGAGGCGAGGAGCTGGCCACTATGGAAATCCATCAGCACAAAGCCACTGGCGGCAAGCCGCGGCGGCGAGGGGATCAGTGACGGGGCGGCCTGGGTGGCTGTTGCGACAGCCAGCAGGAGCAGGGCGGTGATCGTTTTCAGTATGCGCATGGTATTGGCTATGGACTTTTTGTCGGTATCTATGGAAAAACAGCGGTATTTTAACGGTTTAAGGCGGGTAAATGTAGTCCGCCCGTCAGTCGATGACGATAGTGGGTACGCCGATCCCCAGACTGCTGATCTGTGTGGCGAGGCGATCGGCCTCTTCCACCGTGTTGATTGGGCCGATGCGTACCCGATAGATGCTGCGGCGATCGACGGTGGTTGTCTGGATAGCGGCGGCGTTGACGTTGTTGATCAGCAACTGGGCGCGAAGTGATTCGGCATTATCCAGTTCAATGAAGGAGCCCAGTTGCAGGTAGAGCAGTGGTTTTGCGGTGGCGGCCACCGGGGCTGGCCGGTTTGCCTGGGGTGTCCTGGTGCCGGGTACGCCGTTGCTGGCGCTCTGCGCTGGCGTTGCCGGTTGCCCCGGCTCGACGGTGCGGATCTCCACCAGGCCGGTACCGTTGGCAGTGATCCCCAGCTTTCTGGCCGCGGCATAGGAGAGATCGATGATGCGGTTTTCATGGAACGGACCGCGATCATTGACCCGTACGGTCACCTGCTTGCCGTTGTTCAGGTTGGTCACCTGCACATAGCAGGGGATGGGCAGGGTCTTGTGCGCCGCGGTCATGGCGTACATGTCGTAGATTTCGCCGTTGGAGGTCTTGTGCCCGTGGAACTTGTTGCCGTACCAGGAGGCGATGCCGCGCTGGCTAAAACCGCGGCTGCTGTTCAATACATGGTAACGCTTACCCAGCACCACATAGGTAGAAGGATTACCGGCGCGGGTGCGCTTCTCATGTTTGGGTACCGCATCGGGAATGTGGGAGACGTCGACCGGACTGCTGGGGCCGCTATCGCGGCTGGCGCTACAGGCGCTGAGCAAACAGAGCAGCACCACTGAGGTGGAGAGGGTGCGTAGCAGGGCTGTCTGTTCAGCTGTTGTGATCATGTATCTGCATCGATCCCGTAGTGCGTTTAGCCGCGGCGCGGGTGGTGCGGATCGCCTCGCCCAGTTGATACACCGCCATGGCGTACAGTGGACTGTGATTATACCGGGTGATGACATAGAAGTTGTGCAGGGCTACCCAGTATTGCATCTGTCCCGGTGAACTCTCCAGGGCCAGCAGCGCCACTTCACTACTATCAGTGTAGTGGGTCAGGGATTTGACCCCCAAAGTTTTGAGCTGACTGAACGGTAGCGACGGCTGGTAACCCTTGTCGATCAGCTGTTGCGGCGGCTTGCCTTTCAGTTCAGCACGACTGGCGATGGGTTCCCCCTTCTTCCAGTGATGGCGGGAAAAGTAGTTGGCGACGCTGCCGATGACATCACCGGTGTTATCCCACAGATCGCGATTGCCATCCTTGTCGAAATCTACCGCGTAGCTGAGAAAACTGCTGGGCATGAATTGCGGCATACCCATCGCCCCGGCGTAGGAGCCGGTGAATTGTAGCGGATCACGCTTCTCTTCCCGGCTCATCAGCAGGAAGCTCGCCAGTTCCTGACGGAAGAAGGTGGCCCGTGGTGGGTAATCGAATGCCAGGGTGCTGAGTGCGTCGATCACCCGATAGTTGCCGCTGTGGCGACCGAAGCGCGTCTCGACACCGATTATGGCGACAATGATCTGCGGCGGTACGCCATATTTTTTTTCTGCCCGTGCCAACTCTTTCTCGTGGCTGTTCCAGAACTTCACCCCTTCACGGATGCGATCGGCGGTGACGAAAATGGGGCGATATTGATACCAGGGCTTGCTCTCTGCCGGGCGGCTGATCGCCTCAATGATCCCGGGCTGATGTTCGACACGCTTGAAGAGTTTCTCCAGCTCCTGTTGCGGAAATTTGTGTTTTTTACTCATCTCCTGAATGAACTCCCGGCTATCCGGGAAACGGCTAATAAAGTCACTTGCCGGGACAGCAGTCGTGATGAAGAGGAGCAGGAGGAGGAAAAAATGTTTCACAGGGCTTAATTCTTTAATAATTTTCGATGTGTATGGATGGACATGAGGATACCGAAAGAGGCCATCAAGGTCACCATGGAACTGCCGCCAAAGCTGATCAGGGGTAGCGGGACGCCGACCACAGGCATCAGACCACTGACCATACCGATATTGACGAAGACATAAACCAGGAAGGTCATGGTCAGTCCGCCAGCAAGCAGGCGGGAGAAGGTGTCCTGTGCCTGGCTGGCGATAAACAGACAGCGCAGCACGATAAACAGGTAGAGGGAGAGCAGAAGCAGCGCACCCATCAGGCCGAACTCTTCACTGAAAACGGCGAAGATGAAATCGGTGTGGCGTTCCGGCAGAAACTCCAGATGCGACTGGGTACCGTTGAGCCAGCCCTTACCGTAGATGCCGCCGGAGCCGATGGCGATCTTTGACTGAATGATGTGATAGCCGGCGCCGAGCGGATCGCTTTCCGGGTTGAGGAAGGTGAGTACGCGACGGCGCTGATAGTCATGCATGCCGAACTGCCAGAGTACCCACGCCAGCGGCACCGCCAGAATTGAGGAGATGCTGATAAAACGCCAGCTCAACCCGGCAAACAGCAGGACAAAAAAGCCGGAGCAGGCGATCAGTAGCGCGGTGCCCAGATCGGGCTGCTTGGCGATCAACAGGGTGGGGACCATGAATATGGTGATCGCCAGCATGATCTGGCGGAAGCGGGGCGGCAGGCTCTTCTCCGAGAAATACCAGGCCACCATCATCGGTACTGCCAGTTTCATCAGTTCGGAGGGTTGAAAGCGGATGGAACCGATACCGAGCCAGCGTTGCGCGCCCTTGCCAACATCACCGAGCAGCAGCACTGCGAGCAACATGATCAGGCCGAGGGCGAAGATCCAGTGAGTCCAGCGTTTCAGGGTGTCGGGTGAGACCTGGGCCAGCATCAGCATCACGCCAAAAGAGATGAACAGACGCGTGACCTGTCGCCACATCTGGGTTTCGTTCTGGCTGGTAGCGCTGAAAAGGATCACCAGACCAATACCGGCGAGCAGCAGCAGTGCCGCGAGCAGCGGTGGGTCGAGGTGAAAACGGCGGAAGCTGTTGTGGCTGGCCGAGGCGTCACTGAGCAACATGGCTGTTCTCTCCCGCGTTATTGAGTGACGACATGTAGCTGTCGATCACCTTACGTGCGATGGGGGCGGCCACCGCGCCGCCACTACCACCGTTTTCCACGATCACGGCGATAGCGATTTTTGGCTCGGCGACCGGGGCAAAAGAGATAAACAGGGCGTGGTCGCGCAGGCGCTTATCGATATCTTCAGCGACATACTCTTCATCCTGCTTGATACCGAAGACCTGTGAGGTACCGGTTTTACCTGCAATCTCGAAATCGATGCCGTGGCTAATACGTCGTGCGGTGCCGGTGGGGCTGTGCACGACCTTGGCCATGGCGCGTTCGATGCGCCACCAGTTGCCGGCATCGTTGATCGGCACCTCGTTAAACAGGGTGGTTGGCATCTGATTGATTTCGTGACTGGTCGGGTTCTCGATCGCATGCACTACCGTCGGTTTCATCAGTTTACCCCGCGAGGCGAGGGTGGCGGTGGCGTTGGCCAGTTGTAGCGGGGTGGCGAGGAAGAAGCCCTGGCCGATACCAGTGATCAGGGTTTCGCCCGGGAACCAGGGTTCGCGGCGTACCCTGCGCTTCCACTCTCTGGACGGGAGCAGACCGTCAGCTTCGCCACCGATGTCGATGCGGCTTTTTACCCCAAGACCAAAGTTGGCCAGGTAGCTGGAGATATTGTCGATACCCAGGTTAAGCGCCAGGTCGTAGAAGTAGACGTCACACGATTCGACAATGGCGCGGGTCAGGCCGATCACTCCGTGGCCCTCTTTTTTCCAGTCACGGTAGTGGCGCTCGTCGTTCTTCAGCAGGTAGTAGCCGGTGCAGTCGACCGTATCCAGCGTGGTCACGGTACCCAACTCCAGTCCGGCCAGGCCGATAAAGGGTTTGGTGGTGGAGCCGGGAGGGTACTGGCCGCGCAGGGCGCGGTTGAACAGCGGTTGATCATGAGAGGTGCTGAGTAACTTATAGGCGGCCAGGGGGATGCCGTTAACGAACAGGTTGGGGTCGTAACTGGGGACGCTGACCAGACTGAGCACGGCACCGGTACCGGGTTCGATGGCTACCAGTGCGCCGCGTTCTTCACCGAAGGCCCTCTCGGTGGCGCGTTGCAGTTCGACGTCGAGGTTGAGAGTGAGGTTCTGCCCCGGCATCGGCGGGGTGTATTCCAGCACCCGAAGTACCCGCCCCCGCGCATTGGTCTCCACCTGTTGAAAACCGACATTGCCGTGCAGCAGCGCCTCATAGCTCTTTTCCACACCGGTCTTGCCGATGTAGTTGGTGGCGGCGTAGTTGGTGGGATCGAGTTTTCTCAACTCCTCCTCATTGATGCGGCTGACATAGCCCACCGAATGGGCGGTCAGGTTACCCAGGGGGTAATGGCGGGTGAGGGTAGAGTTGATCTCGACTCCGGGCAGGCGGTGGTTATTCACCGCGATCAGCGCCACCTCTTCGTCGCTGAGGCGGAAACGTAGCGGTACCGCTTCAAAGCGACGGCTGCTTTTTAGCTCTTCGCGGAAGCGCTCCAGATCGTCATCGCTGACCTCGATTAATTCGGCGATGTGCTGCAGGGTCGCCTCCATATCCTCTACCCGTTCCTGCACGATCTCCAGGCTGAAGGTGGGCAGGTTCTGCGCCAGCAGGACACCGTGCCGGTCATAGATCAGACCACGGGTAGGCGGGATGGGCTGCAGTGACACGCGGTTGTTGGTGGAGAGGGTGGTGAAGTGTTCGTGACGCAACACTTCGAGATAGAACATCCGTGCCACCAGGAGGAGTATCAACAGGGTGGAAAAAAAGGCGCCGAGAATGGCGCGGTTGAGGAATAACTGGCGCTCCCGGTAGGGGTCCTTGATGTATGTGTGTGCCCGCTTCACCCTAACTTACCCGGAATGTGCGGCGGATATCTCTCAGGATGAGGAACAACCACGGCCACAACAGCATACTGATAAATGCGGGTAGCCAGTGCTGCAGACCGCGCGGCGGCTCGCCGAGAAAGCCGTTTATCCAGATCACCAGTAACTGCTGCAGCAACAACAGCATCAGCACGATCAATGCCTGCTGCACCAGGGGATAGATGCGCATACGCTGGTGCAGGTGCTGGGTGATAAAGGCGACCAATGCCAGCGCCAGCGCGTACTGGCCCAGTACGGCACCGTGCACCACATCAAGCAGCAGTCCGGCGATCCAGGCATAACCGATCCCGACCCGATCCGGCAGCGCCATGCACCAGTAGATCAGCACCATGGTGACCCACTCCGGGCGCAAATACTCGCCCCAGCCAGGTAACGGCACCATAGTCAGCATCAGTGCGGCGACGAAGCTCAGGGCGATGATACCGCCGCCGTTATGCATCGGTATCCTCATGGCGCGCTCTCCCCTTTCTTTTCGGGCCATACCAGCAATACCTCTCTGGCACGGTCCAGGTGTGCCAGTGGAGTGGCGCTGATGCTGGCGTAGGGCTGGCTGGGATCACGAGTGATCGAGGTGACGGTGGCGACCGGGTATCCCGGCGGAAAGCGCAGACCCAGACCGGAGGTGACCAGCAGGTCGCCTTCGCGGATATCGGCATTGTTGGGCAGGTGGGGAATATCGAGACGTTCATTCTCGCCAGTGCCCAGGGCGATAGAACGCAGGCCATTGCGATTGACCTGTACCGGAATGGCATGACTTGGGTCGGTGATTAATATCGCACTGCTGGTAAAGGGCGAAACGTGGATCACCTGCCCCATGACGCCATTGGCATCAAGGAGCGGATGTCCCTCGAAGACTCCGTCGCTGCTGCCCTTGTTGATCAGAATCTGGCGACGGAACGGGTCGAAGTCGAGGGAGAGCAACTCGGCGATCAGCACCCGTTCCCAGCGCCGATCAGAGGATTGCAGCAGTGCACGCAGACGTGTGTTTTCCGTTTCCAGCGCCTCCAGTTTCTGTAGCTGGAACTCCAGCTTTAACTGCTTGGCGCGTAGCTCTCTGTTCTGTTCGAGGAGTGTTTCGTGGTTGGTAAAGGTTTCGTCGGCCCAATCGGTGAAGGAGAAGGGCATGTTGACCAGATACTGGATCGGATAGAGCACCACCGAGATACCAGAGCGTATACCCTCCAGCGCATGCTGGCGGTGATCCAGTGTCATCAGTGCGATGGAAGCGAACATCAGAACGCTGACACGCACACCGATCGACGGACCACGAGCAAACAGCAGTTTGATGGTGCACCCCCTGGGGCGGATGAATGGATTGTTATTGGCTACCTCCGGTCATCCGCGCATCAGTGTGCGGGTCTGACTGGAGGTAACTTATGCCTGGGAGCAACAGTGCGCTCCTGACAGCGGGTTATTCCAGCGCGAAAATGTCGCCGCCGTGCTCATCCATCAGTTCCAGAGCACGACCGCCACCGCGGGCAACGCAGGTCAGCGGGTCCTCGGCGATAATCACCGGCAGACCGGTCTCTTCCATCAGCAGACGATCCAGGTCGTGCAACAGTGCACCGCCACCGGTCAGGACCATGCCGCGCTCGGCGATGTCGGCACCCAGTTCAGGTGGGGTCTGCTCCAGGGCGGTTTTGACGGCGCTGACGATCCCCGCGAGCGGTTCCTGTAACGCCTCAAGAATTTCGTTGGAGTTGAGGGTGAAGCTGCGCGGAATACCTTCCGCCAGGTTGCGGCCACGCACTTCGGCCTCACGCACCTCGGCACTGGGGTAGGCAGTACCGATTTCGTGTTTGATTCGTTCAGCGGTGGATTCGCCGATCAGGGTGCCGTAGTTGCGGCGCACGTAGCTGATGATCGCCTCATCGAAGCGGTCGCCGCCGATGCGTACGGAGTTGGAGTAGACGATACCGTTGAGGGAGAGTACGGCGATCTCGGTGGTGCCACCACCGATGTCCAGCACCATGGAGCCGCTCGCTTCGGAGATCGGCATGCCTGCCCCGACCGCTGCCGCCATCGGTTCTTCAATCAGGTAGACCTCACGGGCACCGGCGCCTGCGGCGGACTCCTTGATCGCCCGGCGTTCTACCTGGGTCGCGCCGCAGGGGACGCAGATCAGGACACGGGGGCTGGGTTTGAGGATCTTGGCCTTATCCTCATGCACTTTGCGAATGAAATGCTGCAACATTTTTTCGGTGACGGTGAAGTCGGCAATGACACCATCCTTCATCGGGCGAATGGCAATGATGTTGCCCGGGGTGCGCCCCAGCATCGCCTTGGCCTCGGCACCGACCGCAGCGATCCGCTTGGGGCTGTTGGGACCGGCTTCCTGGCGGATGGCTACTACCGAGGGTTCGTTAAGCACGATTCCCTCACCGCGTACATAAACCAGCGTGTTCGCCGTACCGAGATCGATAGAGATATCGTACGAAAACATGCCTTTAAAACGTCCCAGGATTCCCATAATTGCCGTCGCTTTTCTGTTGTGAGGTTTGTTACACCATTGAAGATCGCACTAATTTAGCAATCCGGCGGGTCTTTGGGCAAGGAGATATATGTGATAAGTTCCTCTTTTCACGCAATACCCCGAATCTGGAGCATCCCAAATGGCACTCGATAAAAGCGATGTGGAGAGCATTGCGCACCTGGCGCGTCTCGAGATCAGCGAGGCGGACATCCCGCTTTATGCCGAAAATCTCTCCAATATTCTCTCCCTGATGGAGCAGATGAACGTGGTGGATACCACTGGTGTCACCCCTATGGCCCATCCACTGGAGATGGCGCAGCGGCTACGTGACGATGTGGTCAGCGAAGAGAATCGTCGCGAGCACCTGCAGGCACACGCCCCATTGGTAGAGAACGGCCTGTTCCTGGTACCCAAGGTCATCGAATAACCGCATCCCCGATCGAATTCAGGTAAACACCATGCATAACAAGACCATTGCCGAACTGGCCGCCGGATTGAAAAGCGGTGCGTTTTCCAGTGAGGAGCTGACCCGGAGCCTGCTTGCCCGGATCGAGAGCTACAATCCACAGCTCAACAGTTTTATCACGGTAACCGACGAGATCGCCCTGTCACAGGCGAAGATGGCTGACCAGCGCATCGCCGCGGGTACGGCCGGGCCGTTGACCGGTATCCCTCTCGCTCACAAGGATATCTTCTGTACCGATGGGGTTCGTACCTCCTGCGCCTCGAAGATGCTCGATCCATTTATTGCGCCCTATGACGCCACCGTGATCAGTCGTTTCAAAGAGGCCGGCGCGGTGATGCTGGGCAAGACCAACATGGATGAGTTCGCCATGGGCTCTTCCAACGAGACCAGCTTCTACGGCCCGGTGAAGAATCCCTGGGATAGTGCAGCGGTTCCCGGCGGTTCCTCCGGTGGTTCCGCGGCGGCGGTGGCGGCACGGCTTGCCCCCGGTGCCACCGGCACCGACACCGGCGGCTCCATCCGCCAACCGGCGGCACTCTGCGGCATTACCGGACTGAAACCGACCTACGGTCGTGTCTCCCGTTACGGCATGATCGCCTTCGCCTCCTCGCTGGATCAGGCGGGCCCGATGGCGCGTAGTGCCGAAGACTGCGCCCTGATGCTGGCCGCCATGGCCGGTTTCGACCAGCGTGATTCCACCTGTGTCGATCGCGAAGTACCCGACTATAGCGCCGGACTGAATAATGATCTGAAGGGTTTGAAGATCGGACTGCCGAAAGAGTACTTCGGTGAGGGTCTCGATGCGGAAGTGGCCAAAGCAATCGAAACAGCCATCGCCGAATACAGAAAGCTCGGTGCCGAGGTGGTGGAGATCTCCCTGCCCAACACCAACCTGGCGGTGCCGACCTATTATGTCGTCGCCCCGGCGGAGTGTTCCTCCAACCTGTCGCGCATGGACGGGGTACGCTTCGGTCATCGCTGCGACAATCCGAAGGATCTGGAAGATCTCTACAAGCGCTCCCGCGGTGAAGGTTTCGGTCCCGAGGTGAAGCGCCGCATTATGGTCGGCACCTACGCACTCTCCTCCGGTTATTACGATGCCTACTATTTGAAAGCGCAGCAGTTGCGCCACCTGATCTCCGACGATTTCAAAAAGGCGTTTGAGCTGGTCGACGTGATCATGGGACCGACATCGCCGACGCCTGCATTCGACCTGGGTGAAAAGAGCGACGATCCGGTTGCGATGTATCTGGCCGACATCTACACCATCGCGGTCAACCTGGCGGGTCTCCCCGGCATGTCATTGCCGTGTGGCTTTGTCGGCAAGCGTCCGGTTGGTTTGCAGATCATCGGCAACTACTTCGATGAGGCGCGTCTGCTCAACGTCGCGCATCAATATCAGCTGGCAACTGACTGGCACAGCCAAGCACCGGAGGGTTTTTAAGCGATGGAATGGGAAGTTGTCATCGGCTGCGAGATCCACACCCAACTCGCGACCAAATCAAAAATTTTTTCCGGTGCCGCTACTGCCTACGGTGCCGAGCCGAATACCCAGGCCTGTGCCGTGGACCTCGGTCTGCCCGGTGTGTTGCCGGTATTAAATAAAGAGGCGGTGCGCATGGCGGTGATGTTCGGTCTGGCGGTGGACGCGGAGATCGGCAAACGCTCGGTGTTTGCGCGGAAAAACTATTTCTATCCCGACCTGCCCAAGGGCTATCAGATATCCCAGTTCGAACTGCCGATCGTCGGCAAGGGCAAACTGGAGATCGAACTGGAAGACGGCGTGACCAAAACAATTGGCATCACTCGCGCTCACCTGGAAGAGGATGCAGGCAAATCCCTGCATGAAGATTTTCACGGCATGACCGGTATCGATCTTAATCGTGCCGGTACACCGCTATTGGAGATCGTCTCCGATCCCGATATGCGTTCCGGTGCCGAGGCCTCCGCCTATATGCGCAAGATTCACTCACTCGTTACCTATCTCGGCATTTGCGACGGTAATCTGCAGGAGGGTTCCTTCCGCTGCGACGTTAACGTCTCTATTCGTCCGAAGGGTCAGGAAGAGTTCGGCACCCGTGCCGAGATTAAAAACCTCAACTCCTTCCGCTTTGTCGAAAAGGCGGTGGAGTATGAAGTGGAACGGCAGATCGCGGTGATTGAATCCGGTGGCAAGGTGGTGCAGGAGACCCGTCTGTTCGACGCGGACAAGGGCGAAACCCGCTCCATGCGTTCCAAGGAGGAGGCCAACGACTACCGTTACTTCCCTGATCCGGATCTGTTGCCGGTAGAGATCGAAGACGATTTTATCGAAGGGCTGCGCAAGACACTGCCGGAACTGCCCGATGCAAAGAGAGCACGCTTTATCCAGCAGTTCGGCCTGCCTGTCTATGACGCGACCATTCTGACCAGTTCACGCGGCATCGCCGACTACTTCGAGCAGGTGGTGGAAAAGTCGGGTGCCGAGGCGAAGATCTGCGCCAACTGGGTGATGGGCGATTTTTCCGCTGCATTGAATCGTGACGGCAAAGAGATCGATGCATCGCCGGTTTCCGCCGAGATGCTGGCCGGGATGCTCAGGCGCATTGCCGATAACACCATCTCCGGCAAGATCGCCAAGGAGGTGTTCGAGGCGATGTGGAACGGCGAGGGTGATGCCGATGCGGTGATCGAGAAGAAAGGGTTGAAGCAGATCACCGATACGGGGGCCATTGAGGCAGCGATTGACGAGATCATCGCCAATAACGCACAACAGGTGGAGAACTACCGCAGTGCCGAGCCGGACAAACGCGGCAAGATGATCGGCTTTTTCGTTGGCCAAGTGATGAAGGCCACGGGTGGCAAGGCCAACCCCGGCCAGGTTAACCAGCTGCTTAAATCCAAACTCGAAGGCTAAAAAGATTTACCGCAAAGACGCAAAGGGCGCAAAGAAACCCCTTTCTAACTTTGTGCAGAAAGCGCGCATATTAGTTGAATACCGATATGGTGACTGTCGTGTTAGAAAACTTTGCGTTCTCTGCGTCTTTGCGGTGAGATGATTTTATGTCCGATACCCTGCAACGTTTCCTGTTCGAAGATGCTGCGCTGCGTGGCGAGGTGGTGCAACTGGGTGCCGCCTGGCGTGCTGTGTTGGAGCGTCACGACTATCCTGTGGCGGTGCGCGAACCGCTGGGTCAGCTTTATGTGGCCGGTGTATTACTGGCAGCGACCCTGAAACTCAAAGGTTCGATCACCCTGCAGGTGCGCGGTGATGGGCCGATCAATCTGCTGGTGGTCGATTGCAGCCCGCAACATGATGACGAAGAGAGCGGTCCGCTCTATCACGTGCGCGGTATGGCGAACTGGAGCGGTGAAGTGCCGCAGGGGGATCTGCAGAGCCGTTTTGGTAACGCCAACCTGGTGATCACCATCGACCCGGGACAGGGTAGTAGCAAACGTTATCAGGGGATTGTCGAATTGAGTGGTGACTCGATGGCGGATGCGATTGATAACTACCTGGAACGCTCCGAACAGTTGCCGACCCGGATGTGGCTGGTCGCAGATGAGCAGCGTGCCGCTGGAATGCTGTTGCAGCGGATGCCAGGAACCGGTGAGCACGATGACGAGGCGTGGACCCGTATTACGACTCTGGGTGCTACCATCACCGGAAAGGA
>JBNKBG010000017.1:8698-37442 GCA_050287105.1 Thiohalomonadaceae bacterium | reverse complement strand
TAGCCACCGCCAGGAGCACGACCCGATGGTGGTGGCGCACTGCGGGGAACCCCTGAGGGGGCGCCGCCCCGGCGTGGCAGCTTTTGCGGCGCGCCTCTTGGCAGTTCCTCTTCCTCGAAATCATCACCCTCGTCGTAATCCCCTTCGTCACGCACAAACTCCATGCGTTTTTCCAGGATAGGCAGAATGCCATGGGCGATCATCAGTTCATTGAGTACGTCGTAAAGCCCTTTTAGTTTGGCTGTCAGTACCTTCTCCATCACCCCATAGAGAAATTTTCGCGGTGCTTCTTCCAGTACCATCTGCCCAAGCATGTCGCGAAATATGGAAGCGATGACAAAGGGACCCGTGGGGTTGTTTTCCAGCGTGATCGGGTTGGCCGATATCTCCTCGAAACGAGTCTCCAGCGCCTCCAGGGTCTCCCCCATACGCTCTTCCAGCTTGGCTGACATGGCACGTACCGCCAGCCAGTTGTCCAGATCATCGCTCTCCATAATGGAAAGACCACCCTGGGAAGCCGCCTCCTGGGCAAATCGGTTACGAAAACCGGGTGTGGTCAGGATTTCGAACTGCTCGTTAAAGGTGTTAAGAAAAATCTGACTGAGGTTGTCGCGGCCCTTGCGCAGCTCATTCATCGCACCGAAGTAGGCGGACTGGGCGACGTTATTCCCCGATTCACCTGCAGCGTCGAACAGATCATTTTTCGCCCGGTCGAAAAAGTTGCGCAGTATTTCGGCGACATGCTCCCAACTTTTGCTGCTTATGGCCTTGATGGTTTCATCCACATTGGCCTGACCGTATTGCTCCGCCGCTACAACACTACCACCGACCCCGGCCCCTCCAGCAGCCTGACTCGCGGCTAGCTGTGACAGCGCAATAATCGCCGCGGCATTATCCTGGGTAATTGCCACACCCATGCCATGGGAATCGAAACGGGTAATGCGTCCAGAAAGATGGTGAACACCATTGCGTGGGTTGAGGGGATCCGCAAATTCCACCTCCAGTTCACCCCCCACCCTGGCAGAGGCTTTCTGTACCTTTGCTCGATCGCAGAGTAGATATAAGCCACCGGAACAGTAATCCCTGACCTGACAGGGCTGTGCGGGTTGGCCGGAATAGCTGGCCATAACCTCAAGATTGACCGGAAAGCGGGGTGCCGAACGCTTGTTCACATCAATACTCCATCATCGTTAACTCTATTGTTATGGTCCCCGCGGAGAGTCGTTCCAATCTCTCTTCCACCGGGTGAGGGCGCAAGCTATGCGGCTTCGCTTACCCTCCGTTGCGTGGTTTCACGCCTAATCCATTCATTTGGTTGCACTTCCCTGTAGTATTGTGGCTAACTTCCGAGCCACAACCCCCCACTGCATACTAACGATGGCGCAACAAAACCCCCTATACCACTTTGGTATATATAGATGGGATCTGGCGGAATGTCTTGATGAAATGGAATTCAGGCGTGGCTCAATATGCCTGACAGGTCACTACAGGAAACCGATTCAACCGACCCGGCTGCATCTCCGGATCAATCGACCCACGGTCAGCCCCTGCACAAGGATGGAAAAAACGACCACGACATAGGTCACGGCGAGAATAAGATCTCGCTCGGCGCCAGTGGGAAGGGAGAGTGCCAGCGCCACAGAAATGCCGCCGCGCAGACCGCCCCAGGTCAATATCTTGACCGCGTGGCGACTGAAACTGCGGCGTCGACGCATCGCCGTGAGCGGTAGACCGACACTAACAAAACGAGCAAACAGCACCGACGGGATCAACGCCACTCCGGCAATAAGCCAGGCACTCTGAAATTCCAATGCCAGCACCTCCAGACCGATCAGAACAAACAGCACCGCGTTGAGAATTTCATCTAACAGCTCCCAGAAGGCATCCAGGTGCTCACGGGTGCGATTGGACATGGCGAACATCCGTCCATGATTGCCAATCAACAACCCGGCCACAACGATGGCGATGGGGCCGGAGAGGTGCAGCGCACCGGCCAGGGTATAGCCCCCCATTACCAGTGCCAGAGTGATCAGGATCTCCACCTGATAGTTGTCGACGCTCGCCAGCATACGATAAGCCAGCCAGCCGATGGCCAGGCCAAACAACGCACCACCGATCGCCTCCTCGACAAAGAGCAGTGCTACGGCACTCGCACTGACCTCTCCACTGGTAGCAATACCCAGCAACACCAGAAAGACCACCACCCCAACGCCATCGTTAAACAGGGATTCGCCGGCGATCTTGGTCTCCAGACTCTTGCTCACATTGGCGGTCTTGAGGATACCGAGTACAGCAATAGGGTCTGTGGGCGAAATCAGGGCACCGAACAGCATGCAGTAGAGGAGAGGAATGGGTGTGCCCAGCAGCCCCAACAACCACCAGCTGAGGCCACCGATGATGAAGGTGGAACTGAGTACCCCGACGCTGGCAAGGATCGTGATCACCCATTTCTGCTGTGACAGATCTTCCAGATTGACGTGCAGCGCCCCGGCAAAGAGCAGGAAACTGAGCATGCCGTGCAACAGGGTGAGATTAAAATCGATATCGTCGATCAAACCACGCGCCCACTCGACGGGAAAGGCGATACCGAATTTGGAGAGGGCGAGAATGGAGAGCGAGGCGAGCAGCGCGATCAGCATTAGACCGATGGTGGTTGGCAGGCGTACAAAACGGTGATTGATGTAACTGAAGACCGCCGCCAGGGTCAGCAGCAGTGAGATAATTTCCAACAGTTCCATGTACCCGTTTCCTTTACAGCTTCATGCCGCGTGAGAGTTTTGGGAGATCGCCACTCAACCCCATGGCCCGTTTGATCATCAGGCTCTTCGCGGGGCCAGAACGGTCGGCGATACTCAGGCCCACATTGCGCAGCAGACTTAGCAACGGATTGTCGTTACTGAACAGCCGTTTGAAGCCATCCATCGCCGCCATCACCGCCACATTGTCGCCCTTGCGCCAGCGTTCGTAACGGCGCAGCAGTGACATCTCACCGATATCCTGTTTTTCCGCCTGCGCCTGCAACAGGATCTCGGCCAGAGCCGCCACATCGGAGACGCCGATATTCAGACCCTGCCCGGCCAGCGGATGGATCGCATGGGCGGAGTTACCGACCAGCACCAGGCGTTTGTCGGTGTAGCGGTTGGCATGACGCAACACCAGTGGGAAGGCGCCACGTGGTCCTGCCTCTTCCATCGTCCCCAGCTGGTCGCCGAAGGCGTGTTGCAGTTCGCGCAGGAATTCGGCTTCATCCAACGCCATCAGTTCCGTGGCCCGCTCCGGCGGTACCGACCAGACGATAGAGCTGTAATGAGCGGACATTGGCAGGAAGGCCAGCGGACCGCTGGGCATGAAGCGCTGCCAGCAGGTCTGCTGATGATCGAGAGAGGTACGGATGGTGGCGACCACCGCGGTCTGATCGTAACTCCAGCCGGTGGTATCGATCCCCGCCTGTTGCCGTACCCAGGAGTTGGCGCCATCGGCACCGACGATCAATTTGCCCTGCAGGGTACGGCCATCCTCAAGGGTGAGGTGTACCGCCTTATCGTCACGGCTCAGGCTCTGCACTTTAGCCGGACAGAGCAATTCGACATTGCCGAACTGCGCCATTCGCTCCAGCAGTGCGGCAAGGATCACCCGGTTCTCCAGGATCAATCCCAGGTCCGGCTCGCCGATCTCGGCGGCGTCGAAGTCGATACTGCCAGAGCCGGTGGCGTCCCACACATGCATGTGGCGATAGGCGTAGGCGCGCAGTTTGACCATCCCGTCCCAGGCACCGACCGCATCGAAAACCCGCTGGGTGGCTCGGGTGATCGCACTGACCCGATTCTCGAAACCCGCTTCCGGCAGACCGGTGGGGGCGACAAAGCTCTCTACCACGGCAATGCGCAGCGGCGTACCGCCCAGGGCACAGGCGAGGGTGGCGCCGACCATGCCACCACCGACAATGAGCAGGTCGTATTCGTTACTGTTGTTCTTCATTGAGCGGTAGTCCCAGTGCGAGCCGTGGCTGGCGACCGTTGACGCCCATCGCCTGACGGGTGAAGAGACGGCGCAGCGGCGGCAGCAGATCCATGGCGATCATGCCGAGGTTGCGTGCCACCACCAGCGGGCGGAAGTCGGTGGAGAAGATGCGGGTCAGGCTGTCGGTGAAACCGGCGACACGGATGTAATCGGCGCGACGCCAGCGGGCATAACCGTCGAGGGTCTCCAGGGTGCCGGGATCACGCCCGTCACGGGCCGCCTGCACCAACACCTCGGCCAGCACCGCCACATCGCGCAGGCCAAGGTTCAACCCCTGACCGCCGACCGGATGGATCAGGTGTGCCGCGTTACCGATAAAGACCAGACGGTGGCGCACATGGTCGCGCACGAATTGCAGCTTTAGCGGGTAGGCGGCACGCGGGGTGACCGACAGGATCTTTCCGGCACGCTGACCGAAGCGCGCCTGCAGACGGGCGATAAAGGTTTCGTCGTCCAGTGCCAGATGCTCATCCACCTCATGGTTGTGCACCGTCCAGACCACCGACCAGCGCCGCTCGCCCGCCTCGCTCCCGTCCATCCACTGCGGTGCGGTGTTGGGCAACAGCGCCAGCGGGCCGCTGTTGGTGAAGCGCTCAAAGGCGATATGGTCGTGAGGCCGGTCGGTCACCGCGTTGGCGATCACCGCGGTCTGGTTGTAACCCAGATCAAAGGTACGTGCGCCGAGCTGCTCCCGTACCGTGGAACGGCCACCGTCGGCAGCGACCAGCAGGCGGGCGGTCACTTCGCGGGACTCGCCGTTGTGTTGAATCACGGCGCGGGCGCCGTCGTTTTCAATGGTTACCGAGTCCAGCGTCGCTGGACAGAAGAGTTCTACATCGGGCAGCGCGTCCAGATCGCTGGCCAGGGCGCGACCGATCACCGCCGCCTCAGCCACATAACCGAGCGCCTCGACGCCCTCCTCTTCGGCGTTCATCCGCACTGCACCGAAGTGGCCGCGGTCAGAGACACGGATGCGTTTGATCGGGGTAACCGTCTCCCGCTCCATCGCGCCCCACATCCCCATCCCTTCGAAGATGCGCCGCGAGCCCCAGGAGAGGGCGATGGCCCGGCTATCGTAACTGGGTTGATTGGGATCGTGCAGCGCCACCGCCTCGATCATGCCGATACGCAGGCCGCTGCCGCGCAGGGCGTGAACCAGGCTGGCGCCGACCATGCCGCCACCGACAATCAGCAGATCGAAATCGGTTTTCATGCCCGTTTTTTCCTCGTCGAGCCACCCGCCATCAGCGCCTCGATCTCGTCCGGATCCTTGGGCACATCGCGGCTAAGCACCTCGTGTCCATCACGGGTAACCAGTACGTCATCCTCAATACGGATGCCGATGTCCCACCATTTTTTTGCGGTCCCTTTGCTGCCAGGAGCGATGTAGAGTCCCGGCTCGATGGTCAGAACCATGCCCGGCTCCAGCACCCGCCACTCTTCGCCCACCTTATAGTCACCCACATCGTGTACATCCATCCCCAGCCAGTGACCGGTGCGGTGCATGTAGAACTGGCGGTAAGCCTCATTCTTGATCAGGGTGGTGAGACCGCCCTTGAGCAGGCCAAGCTTGATCAACCCTTTGGTCAGCACTTTAACCGCCGCCTCATGGGGATGATTCCAGTGGTTACCGGGAAGCACCTCGTCGATGGCGGCATACTGCGCCTCCAGCACTACCTCATAGAGATCGCGCTGGGCCTTGCTATAGCGGCCATTAACCGGGAAGGTGCGGGTGATGTCCGAGGCGTAACATTCGACTTCGCAGCCGGCATCGATCAGCACCAGATCGCCGTCACGCAGCGGTGCCTCGTTTTCGGTGTAGTGCAGTACACAACCGTTGGTACCGCCACCGACAATGGGCGAATAGGCCTGGAAGCGGGCACCGTGCTGGCTACACTCGTGCAGGATCTCCGACTCCAGGTGGTACTCCATCATCCCCGGATGGCATCTCTGCATGGCTCGGATGTGTGCCTTTGCCGAGATCTGCGCCGCGGTACGCATGGTTTTGATCTCCGCGGCGCTTTTGTAGAGACGCATGTCGTGCAACTGGTGATCGAGATCGATGAACTCGCCCGGGGTATGCACACCGGCGCGTGACTGCTTGCGCAGCAGATTAATCCACTCCATCACCTGGCGGTCGAAATCCTGGTTACAGCCCATGGCATAATAGACCCGCTCACGGTTTTCCAGCAGGCCGGGCAGAATTTCATCGATATCGCTAATGGGAAAGGCGTCATCGGCACCGTAGTGCTCCATCGCCCCGTCGAGTCCGGCGCGGCGGCCGTTCCAGGTCTCCATCTTCGCATCGCGCTCACGGCAAAAGAGGATGTACTCGCCGTGCTCGCGACCCGGTACGATCACCGCTACCGCTTCAGGCTCGGGAAAGCCGGTGATGTAGTAAAAATCACTGTCGGGACGATAGGAATACTCCACGTCACGGTTACGCATGCGTACCGGGGAACTGGGCAGGATCGCGATACTGTCCCTGCCCATGGCCTGCATCAGGCGTTTACGTCGTTTGGCGAACTCAGTTTTATTCATATGGCAGACTTGGTGGTTGTGAAACGGCAACTCAATGCAGGGTTATCTCTTCACGGGGTGGCGCCTTGGTTGGATTGATCTCTTCGTTCAGCAGCAGTACCCCGGTACGAACATATTCGAGCAGTTGCTGGTAGGACTCCTCGTCCTCCTCCTCACCTTCCAGATCAAGACGACTAATGCGCGAGATCTCCAGCAGGTCGCGCAGGATCTCACCACTGTCATCAGGCAGATTCTCGATGACGATGGCGCCGGTACTGATCCCCAACAGGAATCCCTGGCACCACTGGCCCAACGCCTCAACCCGCTCCGCAACCTCGGCGTCATCCGCCGGTAGCAGCGGATGGAAGTCGAGCACACTGTCATTGAGCTGCTCTCGGGTAACGGTGTAGAGCACGCGCATGGTCTCTTTTGCCTCGCTGGAGAGTGCCAGCCCCTGCCCCTCGATCGCTTCCAGCCACCCTTCCAGCTTTAGCTCGTTGTTGGCACAAAACATCCCCACCAGCGTGCCGTGACACTCCTCAGCGTCGAAATTTGCCGCCGCTTCCTGGAGTGTATTGTTGAGTCTGTCGATAAGTTCGTTTGCCTGGGTCATGGTCTGTCGGTCCCGGTGCACCGCACCGCTTAATGAAAGCGGGAATCCTAGCACCCCCGGGGTGTTCAGCCCAACAAGTGCAGATTGACCGGCCCTGCCCTGCGCTCTATAGTGTCTGAGGTATCGATTCCAATACCTTGATTTAACTTGGATTGAGAGGACGATGGACGATAAGGCGCTAAAACATCTGGAACGACGTATTGATGAGCTGTTGCAGCGACTCGATTCATTAAACGATGAAAACCGTTCCTTGCGTGAGAACCAGTCTTCACTGGCTAACGAACGCGCACGCCTCATTGAGAAGACCGAACTGGCGCGTACCCGGGTCGAGGCGATGATCTCCCGTCTCAAAGCCATGGAGAGTGAATCATGAGCGGTGCTGTCCAACAGGAGACGATCCGTCTGCTCGATAAGGAGTACACCGTTGCCTGCCCCGAGGAGGAGCGCGACGGCCTGCTTGAATCGGCCCGTCTGCTCGACGCCAAAATGCGCGAGATCCGCTCCCGCGGCAAGATCGTCGGCAATGAACGCATTGCGGTGATGGCAGCCCTCAATCTGATCTTCGAGCTGTTACAGCAGCATGGCGGTAAAGCCCCAGCCATCGATCCTGACATCTCGGCACGGCTTCGCCTGCTGAGTGACAAACTCGATTCTGCATTAGAGCGGGAAGACCCGCAGCTAACGTTGTAGAATAGTCCCGGTATCCCCTGCCCTGCCCGCTCTGTGTGCTGGGTATTTTCTTGAGCCTAATACCGACCCCGGGGTCGAATACTATTGTGACTGTGTGCATGTCCGGACTCCGGAAAGCCTAAAGTCGCAATTGACGGCCCCACTTGAACCATTGGTTCAAGGACGAAGGCACCGGCGACAGCGGCGGGGGATACCCTTTCTTATTTCATCGTACAACACGGCGTAGATTCTTGGACGAAAATCGCAACGACATTCGTCGCCGCATGCGACAGCAGCGCCGCAGTTTGAGCGGGCAACAGCGTCATCGCGCCGCCATCGATCTGGAACGCACTCTGGCCACTCATCCCCTGTTTCTGCACAGTCGCCATATCGCCTTCTATCTTCCCAACGACGGCGAAATCGATCTCTCACCACTGATTCAGCGCGCCTGGAACATGGGCAAGCGGTGTTACTTACCCACCCTGAGTCCGCTCTATCACAACCGGCTCTGGTTCGCTCCGTTCAACCCGCACTCTGAACTGACAGCAAACCGCTTCGGCATCCCGGAACCGATATGCAACTGGCGACAGATGCGTAACGTGCGCAGCCTCGATCTGATCATTGCACCACTGGTTGCCTTTGACCGCAGCGGCAACCGCCTTGGCATGGGCGGTGGATTCTACGACCGCACCCTCGCCTACCTTGCGCACCGCGGCATCTGGCGTAAACCAGGTCTGTTGGGTGCGGCCTACACTTTCCAGCAAGTGGAACAACTGCCGCAACAACCGTGGGATGTTCCGTTACAGGGAATTGCGACTGAAAGGGAGATAATTTTGTGCCGTTGATCGGACATTAAAAAACCCGCCACAGGGCGGGTTCTTCATACATCTGGCCGAAACAACTTAATAGCGGCTCTGTACCTGTGCGGGACGTTCCTGGGCTGCCATGCTATTAGCAGTCAACTCGGTGATTAAAACCCCCAAACCGATCAGAATCGCCAAGGTAACGATAATGTCAGGCTTTTTGCTCATTGTCATAATCCTCCCACTCCCCCTTGAAACTCCAAAATGAGGGAGCCATACGTTCACCTGGATAAAACCAAAAAAACAAAAATCAGGCGGATCGTAATCTACCCATAAAGGGTATGGATATTCCTTGATCTGTATCACATAAAGGTAAAGTTTATGACATTTTGGTTAATGAAATCGGAACCCGATGTGTTCGGAATCGAACACCTCGCGAAAATGCCCAGGCAGACTGAACACTGGGACGGCGTGCGTAACTACCAGGCACGAAATTTCATGCGTGACCAAATGAAGAACGGCGACCAGGTTTTTTTCTATCACTCCAACACCGACGAACCGGGCATTGTCGGCATTGCACAAGTGGTGCGCGAAGGCTATCCGGATCACACCGCATTCGACCCGCGGAGCAACTATTACGACCCTACCAGTACAGAGGAGAATCCGCGCTGGTATATGGTCGATATCAAATTTGTGCGTCGCCTGAAACGTAACATCAGTCTGAAAGAACTGAAACAGCACGTTCTTGAACTGCCGGATTTTCCACTGCTCATGCGCGGCAATCGACTCTCGGTCATGCCGGTCAGTGAGGATGCATGGAATTACATTCTGGAACTGGAATAGAGGTGCCGTCAGTGGCTCAAATTTTAAGTCGTTCGACCACTTTGCCGTGGGTCAGATGACTGTCGATGATCTCATCAATATCGTCACGATCAACGTAGGTGTACCAGGTCTCCTGCGGATAGACGACGATCACCGGCCCCTCCTCACAGCGATTGAGACAACCGGCATTGTTGATGCGCACGTTACCCGGTTCATGTAGACCCAATTGCTTGCAACGCTTCTTGGCATAGTCACGCATCGCACTGGCATTGAGATCCTGACAACAGGCACCGCCATCCTCGCGCTGGTTGGTACAGAAGAAAACGTGGTAACGATAGTAGGACATGGGGATTAACTGTTATGTCGCCGCGGCGTTTCCGCTAGAATCAACATTCTAGACAACCGGCAACTCCAACGCTACCAGACCGAATCGCTCCTTGTCCGATAACGACCTCATCCTCCAACTGGCCGACCGCTGCGTCATGTGCGGCCTCTGCCTGCCGCACTGCCCCACCTACCGATTACTACGGAGTGAGGCCGATTCGCCGCGTGGGCGTATCGCCCTGATGCAGGCACTGGCCAGAGGACAGCTGGACAACACCCCATCCCTGCAACTTCACCTCGATCGCTGTCTTGTATGTCGCGCCTGTGAGCGGATGTGCCCATCGAAGGTGGAGTATGGCAAATTGATCAACGCCACCCGCGATCGGCTGAAAACAGAAAAACCGACCCGGCTAAACCTGATGCTGGAGAGTGTTGCCGATCCTGAAAAGCTGCAACGCAATGCAGGCGCACTACGGGCCTATCAGCGCAGCGGTCTGCAATGGCTGGCACGCAAGAGCGGTATTCTCAAAGGACTGGATATGGCGGCGCTGGAAGGGATGCTGCCCAACCTGCCTGAACAGACCACGTTGCAGACCTTCTATCCTGCGGAGGGTAAATCGCGAGGTGAAGTCGGCCTGTTTGTTGGCTGTATCGGTAGCCTGATGGAAGGCGAACTGCACCTTGCTACGATTCGCCTGCTTAACCGAATCGGTTTCAACGTCCATGTTCCGGCATCACAGGGGTGTTGCGGTTCACTGCACCAGCATAGTGGCGAACACGCCAAAGCCGAACAGTTGGCTAAACAGAACCGGCGCGTCTTTGCCGGAATGAAACTCGAGGCTATCGTCAGCACAGCTAGCGGCTGCGCCGCTCAACTGTTCGAGTACGCAGAGGTTTTCGGCGATGCACTACCCCTACCCGCACCGCTCCACGAAATCTGCGACTTCCTGCTAAAACAGTGGCCAGCAGATGATCTGCAACTGAAACCACAGTTGCGGAAAATTGCACTCCACCTGCCCTGCAGCCAGCGCAACGTTCTACGTCAACCCGATGCAGCGCAACGCTTACTGGAAAAGATCCCACAACTTGAAATCCAACCCCTGGCAGGTAATGACCAATGCTGCGGTGCCGCTGGCAGCTACATGCTGACCCAACCCGATCTGGCCGCACAGCTGCGCGAGCAAAAGCTGGATGCGCTGCGCGACACACATACCGAACTGCTGGTCAGTAACAACCTCGGTTGCGCCCTGCATATCGCCAGGGGTATGGAGGAGCGTGGGATGAAGCTTGAGGTCATTCACCCCGTTTTGTTATTGGCGGAGAGCTTGAAAGGTGAAAGGTGAAAGGTGAAAGGTGAAAGGTGAAAGGTGAAAGGCAAGGATTTTGCCGGCCCTTTAACCTTTGTCCTTTGACCTTTAACCTGCTTCGTCCCCCTCATGCTAAACTCCTCCGCAAGACATGAGGAAACAGACCATGCACCGCCACTACTCTTCCCTCGACAAACTGTTCATCAACATCGATACCGCGCTACGCACTGTGGCGGGCAGGCCGATCCTGACCGAACGCCCCAACCCGGCCGAGGGCATTGCCGAAGCACCGCTCTCCGATGCAGAGCGGGAACTGGCCGGACGGCTGATGCGCATCAACCACGCGGGCGAAGTGTCAGCGCAGGGGCTCTACCAGGGCCAGGCACTGACCGCCAAACTCCCTGAGGTGCGGGAGAAGATGGCGCGTGCCGCGCTGGAGGAGAACGATCACCTGGAGTGGTGCGAGCGCCGCGCCAAAGAACTGGGCACCCACGTCAGTTACCTCAACCCGTTCTGGTATGCAGGCTCAGTGGCCATCGGTGCGCTGGCCGGTGCGATCGGCGACAAGTGGAGCCTTGGCTTCGTGGTCGAGACCGAGCATCAGGTCTGTCGTCATCTCGACTCACACATGGCGCAGCTCTCGCCAGAGGACAGAAAGACCCACGCCATCCTGCAAATGATGCATGAAGACGAAGCTCGCCATGCCGACATGGCACAGAGCGCTGGCGGCGCACCATTCCCGGCCCCAGTGAAAGGCTTGATGAAACTGGTCTCCAAAGTAATGACCAGGACCGCTTACTGGGTATAGCTGCGGGTATAAACAACGTATAAAAAAACGGGGCCATCGGCCCCGTTTTTACTTTCTCAAATCAAATACCGCAGGCTAAATGTTACGCCCGTAGAAGATTTCTCTGATCTCGCGCTGTACCAGGCGGCGGATCTTCTTCGCCTCAGCAGCACTCAATTCATCAACACCACTACCGAAGAGATAGGTGTCGAGATCCAGGTCCTTGAGCATCATCTTGGTATGAAAGATGTTCTCCTGATAGACGTTTACGTCGATCATCTCATAACGCAGCTTGGCATCCTTGGCGATGAAATTCTGGATCGAGTTGATCTTGTGATCGATAAAGTGCTTCTTGCCGCGCACGTCACGGGTAAACCCACGCACCCGATAGTCCAGGGTAACGATGTCCGACTCGAAGCTATGGATCAGATAGTTCAACGCCTTGAGTGGAGAAATTCGGCCACAGGTCGAAACATCAATATCGACACGGAAGGTGGCAATACCTGCCTGCGGATGGACTTCCGGGTAGGTGTGTACCGTAAGATGGCTCTTGTCCAGATGACCCACTACCGCCTCAGGCAGCGGACCGGGAGCTTCGCTGTTGGAGATATGCTCGGCAATCACCGGCTCTTCCGAAATGAGGATGGTGACGCTGGCGCCCTGGGGCTCGTAATCCTGACGGGCAATGTTCAATACATTGGCACCGATGATATCGGCAACGTCAGTCAGAATATTGGTCAAACGCTCGGCGTTATATTCTTCATCGATGTAGGCGATGTAGTCCTGCTGCTGAGTATCCGTCTGCGTATAGCAGATGTCGTAGATATTGAAGCTCAGCGTCTTGGTGAGGTTGTTGAAACCATGTAGCTGCAGTTTCTTTGATTGCTCCACTAACTCATCTCTCCAAATCCAGGGGCAAAGGCCGACCGGTTATCCCAAAGCGCGCATTATCCACTATTCGTGGCAAAAGTGGACGAAAAATCGCCCTGTTTGGCTATTCCTCAAGAATTTCAAAATCATGACTAATATCAACCCCGGCCATGCCCAGCATGATCGAGGCAGAGCAGTACTTCTCCGCCGACAGCTCCACCGCCTTGCGTACTTTGGCCTCCTTGAGCCCGCGCCCCTTCACGATGAAGTGGACGTGGATGCGGGTAAACACCTTGGGCTCACTATCGGCCCGCTCGGCGCTGAGCTCCGCGACACAGTCCGTCACCGGTTCGCGGGACTTTTTCAGGATATGCACCACATCAAAGGTAGTACAGCCGCCCAGACCGATTAACATCATCTCCATCGGCCGCGGCCCCAGGTTGCGCCCTCCCGATTCTGGCGGCCCATCCATCACCACCGCATGACCACTTCCCGACTCTGCAAGAAAGGTGGCATTTTCTACCCATTTCACACGTGCCTTCATTCACATAATCCTTCAGACCTGATCACAAGTTAAGCGCCAAAGTTGTTGATCTTGCTTGCCTGACCGCTCCATGACTGGTATATCTATGGCGAAATTCTATAAAGAAAAAGGAAACGGCACTATGGCTCTTGTACCCAAGACCCTAAGCCCGGCGGTGGAACGCTTTCTGGAGCACTGCCACCGTCGCCGCTATCCGCCAAAGAGCACTATCATTTGCGCGGGCGACAAACCCGACGTTCTCTATTACATCATAAAAGGCTCGGTCACCGTCCTTATTGAGGATGATGATGGCCATGAAATCGTCCTCGCCTATCTGAACAACGGTGATTTCTTCGGCGAAATGGGCCTGTTCGATGACACCGGCGGTCGCAGTGCCTGGGTCCGTGCGCGTGGTGACTGCGAAGTTGCTGAAATCAGTTATTCCCGTTTCCGCCAACTGGCAGAAAAAGATCCGGAGATCCTGTTCCACCTCTCCACCCAGATGGCGATGCGCCTGCGCAAGACCAGCCGTAAGGTCAGCGACCTGGCATTCCTCGATGTTACCGGTCGTATCGCCCGCACCCTGCTGGATCTGGCGAGGAGTCCCGACGCCATCACCCACCCGGACGGTATGCAGATCAAGATCACCCGTCAGGAACTGGGGCGTATCGTCGGCTGCTCACGCGAGATGGCCGGACGGGTTCTCAAGGCACTGGAAGAGCAGGACCTGATCAGCGCCAAGGGCAAGACCATCGTCGTCTTCGGCACCCGCTAGCAGAAACCGCATAACAGGGTAGACGGACTTACCCTGTTACTCATACGCTCAATTCCCCGCAAACAGTTCCGCCAGTTTTTCACCCGGCTCAGCCGCTCGCATAAACGCCTCACCGACCAGGAAGGCATTGACCCCATGGGCGCGCATCAGGCCCACATCCTCCGCAGTATGAATACCGCTTTCGGTGACCACGATCTGCCCATCAGGGATATCCCCCAACAGGTCCAGCGTGGTTTCGATATGGGTTTCGAAGGTGCGCAGGTTGCGGTTATTAATTCCCATCAGTGGCAACTTCAACTGCGCTGCACGGTAGAGCTCAATGTCATCATGCACCTCAACCAGCACATCCATGCCCAATTCCTGAGCCACGCTGCTTAGCTCATGCATCTGCTCATCGCTGAGGCAGGAGACGATCAGCAGGATACAGTCGGCACCGATGGCCCGTGCTTCATAGACCTGATACGGATCGATAATGAAATCTTTGCGCAACACCGGCAGGCTGCACGCCTGCCGTGCCTGTTGCAGGTATTCGTCACTGCCCTGGAAGAAATCGATATCGGTTAACACCGAGAGACAGGCAGCACCGCCCTGTTCATAACTACGGGCGATCTCCGAGGGCTGAAAATTTTCGCGCATCACGCCTTTGCTGGGAGAGGCCTTCTTCACCTCGGCAATCACCGCTGCTTCACCGGCTTCGATCTTTGCGCGCAGCGCAGCGACAAAACCTCGTACAGGGGGTGCCGATGCCAGTCGCTGCTTCAACTCATCCAGGGAGCATTGTGCCTGGCGCTCCTGGATCTCTTCTTCTTTGCGTTGGATGATCTTTTTCAGAATATCAGGGGTATCATCATTCATCAGGTTTACAACTATTGTCAGAAACTGTTGGAGAGGGCCACCAGGGCTTCGAGTTTTGCGGCCGCTTCGCCACTGTCGATCACTTCAGCGGCGCGTTTAACACCGGCCTCCAGTGTATCGACCAGATCGGCGGCGTAGATGGCGGCACCGGCATTCAACAACACGATCTCACGCGCCTCGCCATGCTCACCGCCCAGCACCTTTTTCACCAGGGTCAGGGACTCCGCGGCGTCATCCACCTTAAGATCGGTAAGATTGTCGCGATGCAGGCCGAAATCTTCCGGCTGAATCATGTAGGTTTCAATCTCGCCATCCTTCAATTCCGCTACCAGCGTCGGCGCACCGATGCTGATCTCATCCATCCCATCAAGGGAATGCACCACCAGCACATGTTTGCTACCGAGTTGCTGCATCACCTTGGCCAGCGGTTCCACCAGCAGATCGCTGTAAACACCCAACAACTGGTGTGTCGCGCCGGCAGGGTTGGTCAGCGGACCCAGCACATTGAAAATGGTGCGTACACCCATCTCCTTGCGCGGGCCGATGGCGTGCTTCATCGCACTATGGTGTTTTGGCGCAAACATGAAGCCGACACCCACCTGCTCAATACACTGGGCCACCTGCTCCGGCGTCAGCTCCAGGTTGACCCCGGCCGCCTCCAGCAGATCGGCAGCACCGGACTTGGAAGAGATGGAGCGATTACCGTGCTTGGCCACACGACCACCCGCTGCAGCCACCACAAAGGAGCTGGTGGTAGAGATATTGAAGGTGCCGGAACCATCGCCACCGGTACCGACAACGTCGACCAGATGATTGCCGCTAACCTTGACCGGGGTGACCAGTTCGCGCATCACCCGGGCAGCGGCGGCGATCTCATCCACCGTCTCGCCCTTCATCCGCAGGCCAATCAGGAAACCGCCAATCTGCGCATCGGTGGCACCACCGGTCATGATGATACGCATGACCTGCTCCATCTGTTCGCCGCTAAGATTTTGTGATTCGTTTACCGCACGAATTGCCGCTTGCATATCCATAGAGGTCGCCATTGTTTTGTCTGTTATAAGTTGCGTCACAGGCCGCTGTGACGGGTGCGAGGAATGATTGTGTCGCCCCGCACCCGAGGGGTCAAGCTGCAGCAGTGTGACCTGACTCCCAGTCGTGCTTTTTCAGCCATTGCCAGAGGATAAAACCAAGCAAACTCAGGCCCAGCATCGCACCAGTCATGCTTACCAGGTTTACCGTTATCAACGGCACCACCGCCCCGACCACCACCGAGGTAAAGCTCATCTGGACAAAACTCTGCATTGCCGAGGCCATACCGCGATTATGGGGAAAACAGTCCAGTGCCATCAGATTAATGTTGGGCATGGCCAGGGCCATACCGAGCACATACAACATAACCGGTGCGACCACCGCTACAGGCGATGCCGCCAACAGCAGCGCCTGGGCCAGATTCAGGATGGCGGCGACCAGCATCAGGCCAAATCCCACTCCTACCGTACGCTGCGGCGACCACCGTCCCGCCAGCCAACCGGAGAACTGCGATCCGATCATGATTGCGGCAACACTGGGCACAAACAGCACCCAAAAGTCATTCACCCCAAGACCGAGAAAGTCGTAGATCACCGTAGGCGCCCCGCCCACATAGATGAAGAAGGCACCGAACATCAGGGCAAAACAGAACACCAGCGCCATAAAATGCCCATTGCGCAATGCCATGGCATAGGCCCGGCCAACCGCCACGGGATGAATGCTATGGCGTTTCTCCTTCGCCAGGGTTTCGCGGGTACCCCACAAAACCATGCCCAGTAGCGCCAGCGCAACCAGAGCAAGAAAGGTAAACACCGAACGCCAGCCAAACATATCGTGCAACCAGCCACCGATGATCGGGGCGAAGGCCGGGGCCACCCCAAACAGCAACATCACCCGCGCCATCACCCGTTGCGCTGCGGCACCATGGTAGACATCACGGATCATCGCCCTGCCGATCACCATCCCGGCGCTGGCCGAAAGCCCCTGCCCGATGCGCAACAGGATCAGTTCATGGATGCTTGCGGCGAAGATACAACTGATGGAGGCGACGGCGTAGATCCCCAGTGCCAGCATAATCACCCGGCGGCGACCAAAGCTGTCAGAGAGCGGGCCGTAGATCAGCGTGGAGAAAGCGGCAGCAAACAGATAGAGCGAAAGCGTCTGCTGCATCTGCACGTGACTCGCCGTTAACTCAACGGCAATGTCCGGAAACGAAGGAAGATAGGTGTCGATGGTAAACGGCGCCAGGGTTGCCAGCGCCGCGACGACCAGAGACATCGGCAATACGCCGCGCGATGGTTGCCCCACTATCGCTGACCGCCGCTCATCGCCAGGAAGTTGGCGAGTTGCTGGTGGCCGTGACGGGTAAGGATCGACTCGGGATGATACTGCACCCCCTCAATCTGAAGCTCGCGGTGACGCACCCCCATAATCTCGTCCAGAGTGCCATCACTGTTCTGGGTCCAGGCGGTTACCTCCAGTGACTCAGGCAGACTCGCCTTTTCAATCACCAGCGAATGGTAGCGGGTCGCCTCAAAGGGATTCTCCAGACCTTTGAACACACCCACATCGCTGTGATAAATCATCGAAGTCTTGCCGTGCATAATCTCACGGGCATGCACGATCTTGCCGCCAAAGGCCTGACCGATGGACTGGTGACCAAGACAGACACCGAGGATCGGCAGCTTGCCGGCAAAGTATTTAATCGCCTCCACCGAGATCCCTGCCTCGCTCGGCGTACAGGGGCCAGGTGAGATCACCAGGTGATCGGGCTTGAGCGCCTCGATCTCTTCGATGGAAATTTGATCGTTGCGGAAAACCTTTACCTCTGCACCCAGCTCGCCGAAGTACTGCACCAGGTTGTAGGTAAAGGAGTCGTAGTTGTCGATCATTACTAACATGTCGCTTCTCCTTTACCGATGCAGTGAATTGTCGAGACCGGCCGCAGCCTGTGCGGCAGCACGGAACACCGCGCGGCCCTTGTTCATGGTCTCGTTCCACTCGTTGCGCGGCACCGAGTCGTAGACGATCCCGGCGCCTGCCTGGATGTGCAAAGTGTCGTCCTTAATCACCGCAGTGCGGATGGCGATGGCGGTATCCATGTTGCCGCTCCAGCCGATGTACCCCACTGCCCCGGCATAGACGCCGCGCTTCACCGGTTCCAGTTCGTCGATGATCTCCATAGCCCGAATCTTCGGTGCGCCGGAGACGGTACCGGCAGGGAAGGTGGCACGCAGCGCGTCCATCGCACTCATGCCCTGTTTAAGTTGACCTTCCACGTTGGAGACGATGTGCATGACGTGGGAGTAACGTTCGATCACCATCTTGTCGGTCAGCTCGACACTGCCGGTTTCGGCAATGCGTCCCACATCGTTACGACCGAGGTCGATCAGCATCAGATGTTCGGCCAACTCTTTCGGATCGGCCAGCAGATCTTCTTCCAGTGCCTTGTCTTCATGTTCGTCCTTGCCGCGCGGACGGGTACCGGCGATAGGACGCACGGTCACTTTGTTGTCCTCGTAGCGCACCAGGATTTCCGGCGAGGAACCGACCACGAAAAAATCTTCCAGGTTAAGGAAGAACATGTAAGGCGAAGGATTGAGGCATCGCAGGGCGCGATAGAGATCGACCGGCGGCGCAGCAAAGGGGATCGACATACGCTGCGACAACACCACCTGCATGATGTCACCGGCGGTGATGTATTCGCGCGCCTTCTCCACCGCCGACTCGAAACCCTCCTGGGTGAATCCGGAGACGAAATCCTCCTCATTCACCTCGACCGGTGCGGTGTAGGCATCGCGCTTCACCGGCTGTTGCAGCAGTTGTACCAGTTGATTGAGACGGGTCTCGCCCTGCTCCAGTGCCTTCGCCTCTGCCGGGTCGACGTGGATCACGATGAACAGCTTGCCACTGAGGTTGTCGAACACCACCACCTCGTCAGAGAGCATCAGCAGGATGTCGGGGGTGTTCATCAAATCGGGATTGGGGCATTCGCCGAGACGCGGCTCGATGTAGCGCACCGTGTCGTAACCGAAGTAACCGACCAGGCCACCGGTGAACTTAGGCAGTCCTGCGATCTCCGGCACCTTGTAGCGCGCCTGGAAGGCCTCGATGAAGGCGAGCGGGTCGTCGACCGTCTCCTGCTCCACCACTTCATGATTGGTGGTCACGGTCACCTGATGACCGCGCACGCTGATCACGGTACGCGCAGGCAGGCCGATGATCGAATAACGGCCCCACTTCTCGCCGCCCTGCACCGACTCGAACAGATAGGTGTAGGGCACCGCCGAGAGTTTGAGGTAGGTGGAGAGAGGGGTATCGAGGTCGGCCAGCACTTCACGCATCAACGGGATGCGGTTGTAGCCTTGGCTAGCCAGCGTTTGAAATTGTTCCGGTGTCATGAGTTATCACCCATCAGTAGAAAACGATACGAAAAGAGGCAAAACGCGTGCGTCGATCAGCCGCGCCATCGTTTGCTTGATACTCCTCTCTTTTCCATATTGCTGTTCCTGATGTGTGACAGACGGCCTAGGCCGCGCTTTCCAGTAGTGTACCCAATTCTGCCATGGAGTCGAGTACCGCGTCGGGATTGGCCTCGCGAATATCGATGCCGTGGTTGTAACCGTAACTCATGCAGACCACGTTGAAACCTGCCGCACGCGCCGCCTTCACGTCGCTCATGGAGTCACCGAGCATCAGGGCATTGGCCGGTTCGACGCCGAAGAACTCTGCCGCGTGCAGTAACGGCAGGGGGTGCGGCTTTTTCTCTTGCAGAGAGTCGCCGCTGACGACGATGGCAAAGTAGTCACGAATCCCCATCGCCTCCAGCAACGGCAGGGTGAACTGCTCCGCTTTGTTGGTGACACAGCCCAACTTAAATCCAGACTCGCGCAGATAATCGAGTCCTTCACGCACGCCGGGATAGAGCCGGGAACGGCCCGAGGTGTTCTCCGCATAGAGACGCAGGAAGATCGGATAGGCGCGCTGGAACAGTTCTTCATCCGGCTCGCCAACGAGGCTGTCGGTCAGGGCGCGGCGTACCAGACGCTCCACCCCGTTGCCGACCCAGGTACGCACCCGCGCTTCGCCGCAGACTGGCATCCCCAGTTCCTTCATCATCTCGTCAACGCAAAAGGTCAGGTCCGGCACGCTGTCCACCAGCGTGCCGTCGAGATCGATGAGAACCATCTCGGGCCGCTTCATCGCGCAGTTACTTGCCGACCTTGGCCAGCTCGGCGCGCATTTCGCTGATGATGGTGTTGTAGTGGTTCGGGTCGCTGTCGTTGCGCTTGCCGAATACCGCGGAACCGGCAACGAAGGTATCGACACCGGCTTCGGCAACTTCTTTGATATTGGCCGGGCCGACGCCGCCGTCGATCTCCAGACGGCAGTCGTAACCGCCTTCCTTGATCATCGCACTGACCTTGCGCGCCTTGTCCAGCACGTAGGGGATAAACTTCTGACCACCGAAGCCGGGGTTCACCGACATCAGCAGCACCATGTCCAGCTTGGGCAGGGTGTACTCGAGAATGTCCAAAGGAGTGGCCGGGTTGAATACCAGACCCGCCTTGCAGCCGCTCTCCTTGATCAGGCCGATGGTACGGTCGATGTGCTCGGAGGCCTCCGGATGGAAGGTAATGTAGGTGGCACCCGCCTTGGCAAAATCGGGAATGATGCGGTCCACCGGCTTGACCATCAGGTGCACATCAATGGGTGCGGTGACGCCGTGCTTACGCAGCGCCTCGCAGACCAGCGGGCCGATGGTCAGGTTGGGGACGTAGTGGTTGTCCATCACGTCGAAGTGAACGATGTCTGCGCCGGAAGCGATGACATTGGTAACCTCTTCACCCAGGCGGGCGAAGTCGGCTGAAAGAATGGAAGGGGCAATCTGGTAATCCGACATGGTCTGTGCCTCTGAAATATTTATATACGCCTCGTACCGCCGAAACTCGGCGGCCACCCAAAAAGAACGGCAAATATTACCCGTTCACCCGCCAATTTGCGACCGCAGCAAGCTTGACTGCGCAGGATCAGGGCGCGAGAACGATCTGGAGATAGCTTTCCGGCTTGTGCCGTCGGCTACAATCCCCATATCTTGGGACTTTCCGGGGTAAAGCAAACCCCGAGCGCTGACGGAGCGAAAAAATGCGAACATGGAAAACCCTACTGCCAATCCTGCTACTGCTCCTCACCCGGTCAGCGTCCGCCGCCGATCCCGCCGCTGCCGAGGTCCGCGCCAAACCGGTGGATCCGCGCCAGGTGATGCTCGAAGCGCTGAAAACAGCCCCTCTCGACGGTGAAAAACTGGAACTGAAGGTCGGCGACAAAACACGCTTCGCCCTGTTTCTCGACCAGAGCAGCAGCAGACCCCAGGGCGGAGTGATCCTGTTACACGACCGGGGTGAGCACCTCGACAGCACCGCACTGATCCACCCGCTGCGCACCCGCCTGCCCGCGAAGGGCTGGGCCACCCTTTCGCTGCAACTGCCCGATGTGGGCAGCGCTGGGGTCAACGCGGCCTGGCTGGGCGAAGCACAGAAGGCCATCGCCGCTGCAATCAATGAGCTGAGTCGCCGCAACATCAACAATATCGCTCTGATCGGCCATGGCCTCGGCGCCCTCGCCGCCACCAGCTATCTGGCCGCCGGCGATAACCTGCTGGTGAAGGGCCTGGTGATCATCGGCATGGATGGCCGCCAACGCCCGGAGGCGGCGAGTGATGGCGCCGCCCTGCTGGCAAAAATCAGTCAGCCGATTCTCGACATCTTCGGTGCCCGCGACCTGGCACCGGTGATCGCCAGCGCCTCACGCCGGGCGCAGGCAGCCCAGCGCCGCGATGGCCGAGAGAAAAGCGCCCACACCCTTTACCGCGACGTCGCCCGTGGCTACACCGCCAGTGCCGGTGACCGCATTACCTACCGTCAACTACGCATCGCCGCTGCGGACCACGTCTTCACCGGCCAGGAGGCGCTGCTACAGCGCCGTATCCTGGGCTGGCTGGAACGTACCGCGCCGGGGATGAAAACAACGACAACCAAGGAGTCAAAATAGTGAGTATTGCCGTATCCCTGCATCTGCTTGCCGCCGTCATCTGGGTCGGAGGCATGTTCTTCGCCCACCAGATGCTACGTCCCGTCGCCGCCAATCTACTCGAACCACCGCTGCGGCAACCGTTGTGGATTGGCGTGTTTGAGCGCTTCTTTCTCTGGGTCTGGCTGGCGATCCTCGTCCTGCCACTCAGCGGCTACTGGATGTTGTTCGGCCCACTCGGCGGATTCGCCACGGTGGGATTGCACGTCCACATCATGAATGCCCTCGGTCTGCTGATGATCGGCATCTATCTTTATGTCTTCTTTGTCCCCTATCGCGGCCTGCGCAAGGCAGCTAGCAGCCAGATGTGGCCTGAGGGGAAAAAACATCTGGATAGAATCCGCACGCTGGTTGGCATCAATATGACCATCGGCCTGATCACCATCGTGATCGGTACGGGTGGGCGTTACCTGAATTAACTGCTCTGTTGCTTCTCACGTCGGGAAACTAAACCCGCCGCTGCCAAGGAGGATGGTCTCGATCTCATCAGTGATCTCCTCCTGGCGCAGGGCGCGGGCGCGACTGCCCAGCAGGGCGGTGCGCTCTTCGAGACGGTTAATCGCCCCTTCCAGGTGTTGCACCCGGTAGTGATTCTCCGCAAGCAGCGAAGCGGTAAAGTGCTCGGTGAGGGTAAGGTAGAGATAACGCGGCAGGAAGCTACTAAAAAAATCATCCGCGCTCATCTGCAGCACCGGCGCGGTGACACCGACCTGAACCTGTGTACTCTCTTCCGGTGGTAACAGTCGCCGGGTATAGACCTCACCCGGCTCTTCACCGTGACAGATCAGCCGCAATGCGGTTGCCTGTTGCTTAAGCAGTTGGTTGCGGGTCTCACGCACCAGCAACTCAAGGGTGAGGGTCAGCTCATCACTGACACTGGTTCCCGTAAGCGGAATAAATCCGGGCACCACCTCCTCAAGACGTACCCACAACTTACGCCCCACGGCGAGGATACGCTGCGGCTCCTCCTGACACTCGGCAAACGCCTTTTGCAGATGACGGATCAACACATTGTTAAAGTCGCCGCAAAAACCGCGCTCGGAACCGACCACCAACCACAACTCCTTGCCCTGTTTTTTCTCCTTCGGCCGCGGATAGAAATGGAGAAACTCACTCACCACCTGATCCAGCACGCGCCCCATCTCACGCCGTGGCTGTACCACCGCATTCAGTTTATGCAGCTCCAGTTGCGCCAGGGTTTTCATCGAATTGATGATCCCGTGCAACTCCTGCAACTGGCTGCGCTGCTGCTCAACCTGGCGATAACGTCCCATCGCTCTCCTCTTCCACCTCGAGCCAATGACGTACCGCACTGAGCCACTGCTCACGACTCTCTTCCAGTGTCAGACCGCTCGCCAGCACCTTGGGCAACATCTTGGCGAGAATGCCACTCATCCTTCCCGTCTCTACCGTGTCGAACAGTCCGGCGTTAAAGGCCACCAGCCAGGCCATCTGGAACTCCACCGGCAGCGGACTGAGGCGATCCTGTTTTAACAACTCGCGCAACACGCGACCGCGTTTAATCGCCCGCTCCATGGAGGCCTCAAGGCGTGCACCGAAGCGGGTAAAGGCCTCCAGTTCAAGAAACTGCAGAAAATCGAGTTTCATCCTCCCCGCCTCCGCCTTGATCTGCGGATGCTGCGCCTGACCACCAATGCGCGACACCGAACGGGCGATGTCGATGGCGGGGCGAAATCCAGAGGAGAAGAGCGTTTGATCCAGATAGACCTGGCCATCGGTGATGGAGATCAGGTTGGTGGGAATGTAACTGGCGATCTCACCTTCCAGGGTTTCAACGATAGGCAGTGCGGTCATCGAACCGCCGCCATGTTCGGCGTTGAGTGCAGTACTGCGTTCCAGCAAGCGGGCGTGGACCGAAAAGATATCGCCGGGGTAGGCCTCGCGTCCCGGTGGACGACGCAACAGCAACGAAAGCTCACGATAGAGTTTGGCGTGGGTACTCAGGTCATCGTAAATAATCAGCGTATCTCTGCCGCTGTCCATCCACGCCTCAGCCATGGCGCAACCGGTGAACGGCGCAAGATACTGCATCCCCGGCAGGGTGCTCGCCTCGGCCACCACCACCGTGGTGTAATCGAGGGCGTTATATTGGCGCAGGGTTTCGATAGTGCTGACCACGGTGGAGCGTTTCTGCCCGAGCAGCACATAGATGCAGAGCACATCCCTGCCACGCTGATTCAAGACCGTGTCGATAGCAATCGAACTACGACCCAAACCCTCATCACCGATCACCAGTTGCCGCTGGCCTTTACCGATCGGCACCAGGGTGTCGATGATCTTGATTCCGGTATAGAGCGGGCGGTTAACAAAGTCGCGGGCAATAATCGGTGGTGATGGCTGTTCCACACGACGTTCAGTCACATTGGTCACCGGACCGGCACCATCCAGTGGCCGTCCCAGCGGATCGATCACCCGCCCGATCAAACCATCGCCGCAGGGTACGCTTAACTGTTCATGGGCAAGAAATACCGTGGTACCGGAGGCAAGATCACCCCCTTCATCGAGCAGCACCGCACCGACCATATCCCTGCTGAGATCAAACACCATCGCCCGACTACCATCGGCAAACACCAGCAACCCATCCATCTGTGCCGACGGCAAACCGGAGATCCATGCGATACCATCGCCAACCGACACCACCTTTCCCTGTTCGGTCAGGCGCATACCGTAGCGGTAATCCGCCAGCCATTCCGCCTGTTTTTCCAGCAGGGTGTTAGCGCTCATG
The DNA here is from genome assembly GCA_050287105.1 of Thiohalomonadaceae bacterium. Taxonomy (GTDB): domain Bacteria; phylum Pseudomonadota; class Gammaproteobacteria; order Thiohalomonadales; family Thiohalomonadaceae; genus JAPHTQ01. The sequence continues at coordinate 12,686 of JBNKBG010000017.1, read as the reverse complement.
GGCGATCGCCACAAAGGTTTTCAGTTCATCGTTAAGATTGGCGTGCAACACCCACGGTCCGATGCTGACACGCAGCCCGGCGATGAGTGCGGCATCCTCCTGGAATTCATAACTCAGCGCGTGCAGCGCCCACGGTTCGAGCTTCTCCCTGAGCTGTTTCTGTTGTGGCTTGCTCAGGGGAAAGGCGCTCAACACCAGCACTGTATCGGGTTTGCCATTCTCCATTGCCGCGTGCAGTTCATCCCGTTGCTTCTGCGGCAGATGTTCCAGTTCATGCATGAGCAGATCGAATAGCCGCTCCTGCAACTCGGCAGAGGCAACGGATTGCAACAGGCTGGAGACAAAGCGACCGCCCAACTCCAGGGCGCGCGATTCCGCCTGCCGCTGCTGTTCATTCATCTGCCGCTGCGCCAGGACCTCGGCACGTTTCTGTTCCGCCTCAATCTCCTGTTGCAACGCCTTCTTCATCCGTTGCCGCTCCTCTTCGATCTCGAGGCGCAGGGTTTGGCGGGCCTTCTCCCGTTCATCCTCCCAGTCGGAGACACGATGCTCGTAACGCTTGCGCAGCACATCTGCCTCGCTACGGGTCTCATCGGCCTGATGCAGCTGCTCCTCCACATCCTGCTGGCGACGTTGAATCACCGCCTTTACCGGACGATAGAAAAAGTGTTTTAACAGCCAGACCAGTACCAGGAAATTGATGATCTCCAGGATAAAGGTCGTCCAGTTAATTTCCACGCAGGCTTCTCCCCTTATGAGCCGACGAAGGCATCAAGCAGTGGATTACGGAACATCACCATCAGCACGATGACCAGCACATAGATCACCAGTGACTCAATCATCGCCAGACCGATAAACAGTGTGCGCATGATCAGTTTTTCCGCTTCCGGTTGTCGCGACAGGGCATCCAGTGCGCTGGCGATCGCCTTGCCCATGGCCAGCGCCGGTAGCTGGACACCGATACCAATACCGATCACCACCGCCACTGTCGAGGCCAGTACGATCCAGTTCATGTCAGTCATGCAGTGCTCCTTGGTTTACACGTTACTCTTCAGGAGAAGTGATCTCCTCCCGGAATTGAAGTCCGCCAGCGATGTAGATCAACGCCAACATGCCAAAGATATAGGCCTGCACCAGCGCCTCGATCACATGCAGCAGCAGGATCGGCACCGGTACCAGAAAACCGGCCAGCATCAACACCACCAGTGCCGTCAGTTCCAGACTCATCATGTTGCCGAAGAGACGCACGGCCAATGCCAGGGTGCGGGTGATCTCGCTGACAATGTGAAACGGCAACAGCAGCGGCGACGGTTTCATATAGTGGCTGAAGTAGTTGCGGATGCCCTGCGAGGTGATACCGAACCAGTGCACCGAGAGAAACACCAAAATCGCCAACGCCGCAGTCACCGACAGATCACGGGTCGGGGTGTGAAAACCGGGGATCAGTCCGAGCAGATTGGCGACGATGAGAAACAGCCACAGGCTGGCGATCAGCGGCATGATGCGCTCGGTGTATTTTCCCGCCACATCCTTCACCGCACTCTCCAGTGCCATGACGATCCCTTCCAGCACCACCTGCATACTTCCGGGGAGGTCCTGCAAATTGCGGGTAAGCAGCGCAAACAACGCGCCGAGAAAAACGGTCAGGCCGATACAGGTCAACAGGCTGACACTGAAATCCAGCGGGCCAATGCTGAATACATTTTCAACGGTGATCGAAACCTTGTTCACCCGTGTCTCCTTATCAGCAACCAGACGTTAACCGCGCCGATGGCGATACCGAGGAAGATCAGATTGAGGGTCCAGTGGGTCGAGTAGCTGGACATCAATTCATCGAGCCAACGACCCAGATAGGCGCCCACCACAATCGGCATCACAAACACCAGACCGAGGGTGCCGAGGAAAACGGACTGTGCCAGCACGGTGCTTTTATCCTTCTCCGCCTGCTTCATCCGCTCCACCTGATGTTCCACCTGCTGGCGCATTTTTTCCCGTTCGTCCGGCATTACAGATGCACTCCCTTCTGCCCCAACTGCCACATCTGCTTCAACATCGCCTCTTCCATCTGATTCAGGCTTTCGTGCAGCTCGCGCAACTCGTGCTCCTCCGCCAGCAGTACATCGCTGATGCGTTGCGATATACGCTCGTAATCTTCATCACGCAGATAGTGGCGACAACAGATACTTAAGGTGTTGTCGCTAAACCAGAGCACCGCACCCGGCATTGCCAGATATTGCCACGGCGCTTTGCTACTCGTGCGGTAACGCGCCAGACCGTAGACCAGGGTGGTCATCATTCGCGCATGATTCGCCAGAATGCCGAAGCTGCCGCTCGCATCCTCACCGACGAACGAACGCACCCCTTCGATGCGCTCACTCTGGGTGCTGTCGTGAAGATGCAGGGTAAAGCCGCTCACAGCACCTTCTCCTTCATCGTGCCGCGCATGTAGCACTGCTCCTCGGGCACATCATCGTATTCGCCGCGCAGGAAGGCCTCGCAGTCGTCGATGGTGTCGCTCAACTTCACCGACTTGCCTTTCATTCCGGTATAAGCCGCAGTCACCTGGAATGGCTGGGTGAAATAGCGCTGCAACTTGCGTGCGCGCATCACGATCAGCCGGTCATTCGGTGACAGTTCCTCAATACCGAGCATGGCGATGATGTTCTCCAGCTCCGCATAACGGGCCAGCACTTCGCGTACCCCCTCGGCCACCGCGTAGTGGCGCTCACCCAGGGTATGACGATCCATCTGTTTGCTACTGGAACGCAATGGATCGACCGCAGGGTAGATCCCCTTCGCCGCCTGGCTGCGGGCAAGAATGACGGTGGTATCGAGATGGTTAAGGATGGCGTTGACCGCCGGGTCACTCATGTCATCGGCGGGGACGTAGACCGCCTGCACCGAGGTCACGCCGCCACGCGGCGTGGAGAGGATACGGTCCTGCAACTCCGCCACCTCGGTGCGCAGGGTGGGCTGATAGCCGACGGTGGCGGGCATGCGCCCAAGCAGGCTGGATATCTCGCTGCCCGCCTGGACAAAACGGAAGATGTTGTCGACCACGAACAACACCTCCTTCTGCATCACATCGCGAAGGTATTCGGCATAGGTCAGGGCGGAGAGGCCAACACGAAAGCGCACCCCGGGCGATTCGTCCATCTGACCGAAGAGCATCAGGGTATGCGGCATCACCCCGGCCTTCTGCATTTCATGCCACAGCTCGTGGCCTTCACGAATGCGCTCGCCGACCCCGGCAAACACCGATACCCCCTGGTGGATGGTGGCAATGGCATGCATAAACTCCATCACCAGAACCGTCTTGCCCACCCCGGCACCACCGAACAGCCCGGTCTTGCCCCCTTCGATAAAGGGGCAAAGCAGATCGACCACTTTAATTCCGGTTTCGAGGAGGTCGCCTACCCCCAGCGCTTCGTGCAGTCCCGGAGGTTTGGCATGGATATTTTTGTAGGCATCCGCCTGCAACGGCTCGCCCCCATCGAGGGGTTCACCAAAGGCATTCACCAATCGTCCCAGGCATGCCGGGGTAACCGGCACACGCAATTGACCGCCGCTGTCGTAAACCGACATGCCGCGATGCAGGCCGCTGCTGCGATGCAGGGTAATGGCGCGGATATGTTTTGAGTCGATGTGCTGATGCACCTCGAAAAGAAAGGTCTCGCCGTCCAGTTCGGCGGTGAGGGCCTGGTGTAATGGCGGTAGCCGGTGGCACAGGACCACCACCACGGGTCCATGTACCTCGGTAATGGTGCCGATGTTCTCATCCCGCGGCACAGACTTAACGGCGCTATCCATATATGAAACGGCTCCCCTGATACTGACAACCTTCCAGTAGTTGCTGGAAGGATGAGCGCTAATCACTCAAGCATAGCAAAGGGAAATCGATACATCCGTGTATCGACAAAATCGTATCGATTCAGCGCGAAGCCTTACCTTTATCAAGGTAATATTCGACGTTCAGATGGATGGAATA
>JBNKBG010000017.1:0-8599 GCA_050287105.1 Thiohalomonadaceae bacterium | reverse complement strand
TTTCGATTCACCAAAAGATGCCTGGATCTCCGGTGCGGCGCTGCCGTAACTGCTGATAGACGAATCCATGGCCTTTTCCCGCCGTAACATTCTAACGGGGGGCTGCATGCCCAATGCCTCGGAAAAACTCTTTGGCGTCAGTTTGACTCCCAGCCCCGCTTCATAAATCTTCTTTTTCTCTTCAACATCGGCCAGCGCCATACGCATGAGCTGGTATTTAATCTTGTTCTCTTCTTCGTGTTTCAGTTCGAGACCCTGATACGTCACTTCCCTGTTGCCGTCGATAATGCCGGCAACGATCTGAAACTCCTTTTCGCTGCCCACGGTAATGCGCAACACATTCTCTACCTTGTACGACTTGGCCTCTTTGCTCCAGAAACCGTACTCAGGCGTGGAAGAAAATTTACTACCCACAATATGATCGGCGGCGATGCCCTTCCTGACCATCTGCGCCACGATCTCCTGTTTCAGCTTTTCGTTCTTTTCCAGTGAACGTTGCAGCGCCCCATCTTCGGTGGTGATCTTTATCGAGGCGATGCCGTTGTCGGCCTGCACATCGAGGTTTGCCTGCCCCTGGAGTGAGACCGTGTTCAGGGGAGTAGAAAGATAGTTAGTCAGCTCAGAGGGGGTTCCGTTGAGGGTGGGTTCTGCGATGGCCAGTGAAGCGGCCATAAACAGGGCCAGACCACAAAGTGCTCTACTCATTGATCAATTCCTCTTTTGGTTAAACAGCGTATTCCCTGCCAGGGGTTTGGTTGGCGTCAATTGGACAACCAAAACCACCAAATGATCAATCCAATGAGTAACAATCCTGCCAGATTTATCCCGATCACATACCACCCCCGGTTTTGAAGAAGCGCAGCCGGTTGGCATTACTCACCACGGTGAATGAGGAGAGCGCCATCGCCGCCCCGGCGATCATCGGGTTGAGCAACATGCCGATGAAGGGATAGAGAATCCCGGCGGCAACCGGAATACCGAGACTGTTATAGACAAACGCACCAAACAGATTCTGTTTGATGTTGCGAATGGTCGCCTGGGAGATGGCGATGGCATCGGCCACGCCATGCAGCGAACCGCGCATTAATGTGATGTCCGCGCTTTCGATGGCGACATCGGTACCGGTGCCAATGGCAAAGCCCGCATCGGCCCGCGCCAATGCTGGGGCATCGTTGATGCCGTCGCCGACCATCGCCACACGGAAGCCCTGCTGTTGCAGCCGCTCGATATGTTTGTCCTTCTCTTCCGGCAGCACCTCGGCGATCACCGCATCGATGCCCACCTGCTTTGCCACCGCCTCGGCGGTCGCCTTGTGGTCGCCGGTCAACATGACCACCCTCAACCCCTCTTTGTGCAGACGCGCCACCGCCGCAGCGGAATCTTCTTTAATCGGATCGGCCACCGCCAGCACCGCCGCGCCGGTCTCGTTGAGCGCCATGAAGATCGGCGTCTTGCCCTCGGCGGCGAGACGTTCACCCTCCGCCTGCAGATGGCCGAGAAAAACATTGTTCTCCTGCATCAGCTTGATCGTACCGAGGCGCACAATCTGCTGGTTCATCATCGCCTGTACACCGCGACCGCTGATCGCCGCAAACGAATGCATCTCCAGTGGCTCCAGTTCCTTCGCCTTCGCCGCGGCGACAATCGCCGTCGCCAGCGGATGCTCGGAGCCCGCCTCCACTGCGGCGGCAATCGCCAGCAGTTGCTCACCATCGGCCCCCGAAAATGGAATCACATCGGTGAGCTGCGGTTTGCCTTCGGTAACAGTGCCGGTCTTGTCCAGCACCACCAGATTCAGTTTGCCCGCCTGCTGCAACGCCTCGCCGTTGCGAATGAGAATGCCGTACTCCGCCGCCTTGCCCACGCCGACCATAATCGAGATCGGTGTCGCCAGACCCAACGCGCAGGGACAGGCGATGATCAGCACGGTCATGGTGGCGACGATGGCGTAACTCAGGCCGGGACCAAAGTTGTACCAGGCAAGAAAAGTGAGCACGGCGATGATTAACACCGAGGGGACGAAGATCCCGGCCACCTTGTCGGCAAGTCGCCCGATAGAGGGCTTGCTCGCCTGGGCGGTGCGCACCATTTCGATGATCCGCGCCAGCACCGTGTCCTTGCCGATACGCTTGGCCTGATAGAGAAAGGTGCCGGAGCTATTGATGGTGCCGCCGATCACCTCGTCACCCACATGCTTGCCCACCGGCAACGGCTCGCCGCTGATCATCGACTCGTCCACATAGGAATCGCCGTCGATGATCACCCCGTCCACCGGGATGCGCTCACCGGGACGTACCCGCAGGGTTTCGTCCAGCCCCACTTCGAGGATCGGCACGTCCAGTTCCTTGCCGTCGCGCACCACCCGCGCGGTACGCGGTTGCAGGCCAACCAGCCGCCGAATCGCCTCGGAGGTCTTGCCGCGGGCGCGCATCTCCAGCGCCGAGCCGAAGTTGATCAGGGCGATGATGATGGTCGCCGCCTCGAAATAGGCGTGCTGTGCCAGGCTCGGCACACTGTCGGGAAAGAGGGTGATCGCCATCGAATAGACCCAGGCGGAGCCGGTGCCCATGGCGATGAGGGTGTCCATATTGGCGTTGTGGTGGCGGAACTGCTTCCAGGCGCCGACGAAGAAGTGGCGACCGGCGTAGAGCATCGCCGCCAGGGTCACGACGCCGACCCCGAGCCAGAAGCCCTGCCCCTCGGCCAGCGCGGGCAGCAACCCGGCCATCCCGGCGGCCATCAGCGGAAAACCGACCACCGCCGCCGCGGCCGACTGTTTCAGCAGCCTGCGGTATTCGGCCTGCTCGCGCAGCTCGCGCTCGCTCTGCTCTTCCTCCAGGCTCTTCAGCTCCGCCGCGTCGTAGCCCGCGTCCTTCACCGCCTGGATCAGCACGGCGCTGTCGTCCACGCCATGCACCTGCGCCGTATGCTCGGCGAAGTTAACACTCGCTTCGTCCACACCCGGCACAGCGCGTAGCGCCTTCTCCACCGCCGCCACGCAACCGGCGCAGCTCATGCCGCCAATCGACAGTCGGACAATCTGTTCTTCAGCCATCATCGCTTCCCGTCATTCATATATCGCCCAAGGCTAACGGCTTGCAGGGCAAATGCCAATCGCATTCCCCTGAGATGGCATCGAAGGCTATCAAACCCAATACATTGACATAAATCAATACAGAACCGCGGCCGCCTTTGTCATAATCGACGGCCAGACGAGAGGAAATCCCATGCAGCCACCACTCAAACCCATCTCCCTGCTACTCCGCAGCGCACCCGATGCCGTACACAGCGAACTGCTGAGCCGCCTGTTCAACCACCTGCTGAAAGGGCAACCGGTCAGCGAACAACTGGAAGAGCTGGAAGGGAAAAAGCTTGCGATCAAAATCAACGATAGCCGGAGTGAGCTGGCATTCCAGATCCGCGATCGCAAACTGCACCGCACCACCAGCGACAACTGGAACGTGCGCATCAGCGGCAAACTGGAACACTTCTGGCTGCTGGCGAGCCGCGCCGAAGACCCGGACACCCTCTTCTTCAACCGCACCCTGGCGCTGGAAGGGGAAACCGAAGCGGGGCTCTATCTGAAAAACATGCTGGATGGAATGGAGTTCGACAGCCGCGCCCACTTCGACGCGGTGTTTGGTCATCGTATTGGCGGAATACTGGAGAAGGTGGCTAATCGGGCAAGCCGGTTGTCGATGCCGAAGTTGGGGTAGTCCTTAACAAAAGGCATCCCTACAGTAAATCACTCTCACCCGGAGAAGCCTCATGCTTCTCCGTGTTTTCTAAGAACTTCGAGAATAACTTGATTTCTTTTTCGCATAAACACGACTCCCCACGCCAGGGGCGACAAAGCGACTGCACAACCCAATTGCAATAACGCGGTATTAAATCGACTTACTCCAGCCAGAAACACGCCGCTATATTCGTACTGCCGAGTAACATCAATCTCTTCGAACAATATCTGGGCAAAATCTCCGAGGTTATATTGACTCGCCTCACCTATTCGCGATGCAAGCCATAAGTTAAGGCAACCCATAATCAACCAAAAGAACGGCATACACAGTAATACCCAATACAATAGTTTACCTTTTCTTCCCTCATAGTAGGCTAACGATTTTATGTACTTTCCCGAGTTCATAGAACCTTCCTTGCTTACAATAAAAATGCCAAGCCAGAAGATAGTATACCTATTTCAGAAACGAGCCTGTGAGGCGGGAGGGAATAGGTATACTGTCCCCGGAATTGGGAATTGGGCGAAGTAGGGATAAGCATTCAGAAAAGTTTCATTTGAGCCCACTTACACTTAACCACGAATAATTGGCCCCATGATCTGCATGATTCTCCCCCGGTCATTAGCAAACAAATGGTCTGCGAGTAATTTTAGAAGTGTCACTTTTACTTCATCAGAATCAACGTTTGGAAGCTGCTGAGCAATAAGCTCGCATACCCGACTTACTAGCACCTTGCATGCATCACGCTCTCCCTCGGCAGGTAAAACTCCCACATCTCGTTGAACGATGGCAATCTGAAGCCTGTAGTGTGCACGAAGTGCTTCCTGAACCGTACGGATGTTGCCATGCAGGAACGTCGCCAACCCCACCTCCGGTGTAACAGGAAGGTATGATATCGATTCCGCCTCTTGGTCTCTAATTCTGACAATGTCCTCTGCACGAGCATCATTAAGGCTTTGTTCAGCATCTGCATCTAATACCACATAACAACGAGTAATAGCAGGAAGCAGAGGTCGTTGGCGAACAAAAAATCGTAATACGTTAGTTATACCCCCCACTGGAATAACTTGAATGCTTGGGAATAGCTGTTCTTGAAAAACCTGCTGCAAAAACCTGGTCGTAAATTGTTCAACAATAACCTGTGCAGCCTCATCCTCCACATAAATGATCACATCAGCGGCAGTTTCCTCACGGTATGCAAGCGCCCCTAGCACAAGGGATGGAAAGCACTTATCTTGGCATATGATATTTCCGTCTCCATCGTCTTGTAGGAGCAACAGTTGATTTGCGCCAGCTTGTTTAATGAGTGTTGCTGAATGGGTTGATACAATAATCGTTAATGCCTTTTCACTCGCGATACTATCTAGATGCCTGACAAGCATCACTTGAGCCATAGGATGCAGCGCAAGTTCAAGCTCATCAATCAAAACGAGCGAACCACGAGGGCAATCATTCAACAAGCGCAGAAGCTTCAAGATACATAGCTCACCCAAACTCAGATTCTTCTCTGAGATGTAGTGTCGAACAGTTGAACCGTGTACAGGTGGCAATTCCAACAGGAACGCATCGCTACCGATCCCTGTACGAAGATTTATAGTTTTCAGCGCATCGAACTTATCCGTATCAAAGATCATGTTCGCCGCCTCGATAATATATCGATGTGCAGCTCGCACCCTTCTTGGCTGAAAATCATCTTGGCGAGGCTCAATACGCGTAGCATCGGCCGCTATGTATAGTACCGACGGATATCCTGACTGCTGCAACAAACGGCTATTTGCCCTTGGAAGAGGAACCCAGCGCTCACCTCGATACCGATAGGTAACGGCCGCACCATTGACCTCATACCTAACGGACGCACCTTCGAAGGAGTCAAGCCTATCGGATTTCTGTGATGTGGGAAAATGCGTTGGGAAGGCGTTGCTGTAGCCTATCCGTCGCATACACGCCAACAAAGAAGATTTCCCTGTCCCGTTGGCTCCGGTCAGCAGCCACACACCATTGTTTGGAATTGGAAACTCTAGCTTGTGAATATGCCTTAAGTTCTCGATTGTTATTTTTGTTGCCATAACATCACACTTCGTCCTTGCCACTACTTCGCATATTTAAGGCCGTTAGAATACCATTATCTAGCTTTAGCTCTGCTTATGCTGGCTTAATCCGAAAATCCACCACCCCCCAGAGAAACCCAAGCATCCCAAGGATAAACGGATAGATATCCTTGAAGTGGAAGTAGAACTTGTCGGTCAGGGTAACCCTTCTGTTGCGCGGCGTTATCCGCTCCATCCAGCCGTATTCACCGGGTGCGATGAGCACCTTGTTCCAGGTATCGCCTTTCACGGTTTGCACGTCGGAGAGCAATAACAGGTCATCCTCATTGGTTAACCGCAGGACCTTCGCCGCAATACTCGGCTGCTGATAGATGGGTGCCTGGTCTTCCTGTACCTGAACGAAGAGGTGTTGCGATTCGTGCAGGGTTTCATTCCAGCGTTTGTCCCAATCGACACTGGCAAAATGGATCGGCGCCCATGCCAGCATGAACATTACCGCGAAGCCAAAGCCGCCCTTGATGAAGTGCAGCAGGAACCTTGGGATGGAGCGGGAGCGGATCAGTAGCAGAAGTGTCGACAGCAGCAGCGCAATCGCAGCGGCTAGCAGGACGGGCTGTTCGTTCAGTAACAGTTTTGGATTGAGGGAGATCAGCGCGGCGTCCTCGGAATCGGCGACGAGGTATCTCAGGGTGTTGAGATAGATAAAGTAGAGGACCGCCATAAACGTCATCAGGTAAATCAGTATCTCCCGCTTCTGCCTTAGCACCAGCGGCAGCCAGCCGTGATAGCGGATTCTTGAAGTTAGATCCTCAAACTCACGCCAGTTGCATTTATAGACGGTTAGCTCGGTACTCCTGCCCTTGAGCATCACCTTGCCGAGCTTGACCAGGCCGTAGCGTTTGGCGTGCAGTTCTGAGGCGGTGTTATAGGAGAGCAGGATTTCGTTGCCCTTGCCTTTGCCCTCCAGGCGGGAGGCGATGTTGACCACATTGCCGTAGACATCACCGTCTTCGACAATCGCCTCGCCGGTGTGGATACCGATACGCACCCGTAACTGAAAGTCGGGATCTTCCTTGCGCTTTTTGCTCAGGGCCTGTTGCAGGGCAATTGCCGCCTTGAGTGCATCCTCCGGGTATTTGAAGGAGGCCATGATGGAGTCGCCGATGGTTTTAATCACCCGGCCTTTGAAGTGGTGCACCACGGGAAAGGCGAGACGGTTATGGATGTTTACCATCATCCGCCCTTTCACATCGCCATGTTCATCCCAGTAGCGGGTCGATTGCTCGATATCGGTAAACAGGATCGTCACCCGCTTGCGTGAGCGATGGATCTGTTTGGTGATACTGCTGGCGTGTTTATCCAGGAAGGTCATGGAACCATTTTGTTATGCAACTATAAGAGAGGGGCCCTGCGCCGTGGCAACACAGCTTAATGTACTGCCGACAGCCTGGCCATCCCCGCCTTGCCGTGCCAGTAGCCGTTGCTGATTTCGCCGATGGCGACTTTTTCCAGCAGCGAGACCCCTTCATCGGCATCGAGTTTTCCATGTAACGCCTCACTGAAGAGTTGCACCACACGATCCATATCACGGGATTGCGGTGAGAGGCGCAGCACGTCGACGCCCATCGCCCTGAGCTGCGGCACTTCGGCCAGCAGCGAGGTGGCGGTGGCGGAGAGGGTCTGGATGCCGTTCATGGCAAGGAACTCTTTGTTGTCCTGCGATTCGAGCAGCAAGCCGTCGCTGTATTCGAGACAGCGAAGCTGGCAGTTATCCTTGGGCAGATCAGCAGCACGGGCAACAAAACAGCGCGCCGAGAAGGCCAGCGGCATACGGCCAAAGGCGAAGACTTCCGTCTCCATTCCCTCAGGCAGACCCGCCATGATCGCCTGCAGGGTCTCCTGCGACAGCTCCACCGGCATCACCCAGCGTTTGGCACCCAGTTCGTGCAGCAGTCCAAGGGTTTCGTGGTTATAGGCGTTGAGATGCGGCCCGGCCACGAAGGGCACCTTGCCTGCTACCGCATGCACGGCGGCCATGTCGTTGGCCTCGACCATGAAGCGACCGTTGTCGGCGATGCGGCGCATGCGCTTCAGTTCCGACTCAGCTTCCATCAATGCCAGGGTGGAGAGCACCACTTCCTTGCCTGCGTTGCTGAGTTCATCGGCCAGTTGCAGCCAGTCTTCCAGTCGCAGTGCATTACGACGTGAACAGACCACCTCGCCGAGGTAGATGGTATCGACCGGCCACTCGGCGGCCTGACGGTAAAAATCGAAGACCTGCTCGCGCGGCCAGAAGTAGAGAATGGGTCCGAGGGAGAGTTTCATTTGTAAACCCCTTATCACCGCAAAGACGCAGAGGGCGCAAAGTTTTTGAGTGCTATGGCTAGTACTCGGCATACCGGTGACATCCCGTAGGATGAATAACTGTAGTCACCAGTCACTTGCATTACCTTTGCGTTCTCTGCGCCTCTGCGGTGAATTGTTTTTTTCACTGCCATTGTCTTTCCAATGCTCCCAATGTGTGGGTGCTGCCTTCGGCCACCTTGTCGAGTTGCGCCACCCACTCACTGCGCGGCGTGTAATTTTCGGGATTGGCCTGCGCCGCATCGAGTGCCTGACGCAGTACGCGGGTCACCTGGCCCACATAGGCCGGGCTGCGCTGGCGACCTTCTACTTTGATTGCCGAGATACCGGATTCGATGAGCTGCGGCAGGATGTCGAGCACGGAAAGCGAAGTGGGCTCTTCGATAGCGTAGTCGAGCTTGCCGTCGACCAGGAAGCGGCCCTTGCAGATCACCGGGTAACCGGCGCTTTCGT
>JBNKBG010000016.1:0-37465 GCA_050287105.1 Thiohalomonadaceae bacterium | reverse complement strand
TGAACTTGTACGGCAGCGACTACGCCGCAAGTACAGTAGCCTGTAACGGATAACGCTATGTTCAACGATCTGAAAAAGTGGTTCGGCAGCGGCACTCCCTGGGTGTGGATGAATGCGGGTGCCGTGAGCATCAGTATCATCATGGTTGCCGCGCTCCTGATCCTGATCGCGGTGCGTGGTCTTGGCCACTTCTGGGCCAAACCGATCATGGAAGCGGAGTATCTGGAAAAGAACGGTAGCGTGGTGCGCCTGATCGGCGAGATGCACGACAGTGAAACCGTGCCTGTGGAGCGGGTGCAGGATGAAGCGCAGGGTGTACAGGTTGCCGGTGCCACCCTGAACCGTCTACTGATCAAAACCGGCAACCGCGATGTACTCGGACTCGACTTTCGCTGGGTGCTGGAGTCACGTCTGCAAAAGATTCATTTTCCAGAAAACCTGCTGACCATCGAACGCTACGAATGGGGTAACTTTTACGGCTATCTCAAGGATGTGCGCAAGGCCGGTGAGATCATCGCCACTGATGAGCAGGCCTGGGATGCTCTGCAACCATTGATCGATCGTGTTGCCGATCTGCGCGAGCAGATCAAGGAGATCGAGCAGGGCGAGATCGGTTCAATCAACTACAGCATAGAAAAACTGCGCCTGGCCGAGCGTCGTCTTGAGCTCGACGGCATTGCAGCGGGCAGCATGCAGCACCAGGAGATCGCAGAGGAGCGTGCCGCGCTGCAACTGCAATACGCCTCGTTACAGGATCGCCTGCACGAACTCTATCAACAGATCGGTCGTGACAGTCTTACCGGCGTAGTGATGGATGGCAGCGAAGTGACCATTCCGCTCTCCAAGGTCGTGCATGCCTACCGTCCTAACAGCATGGGTCTGTTTAGCAAGACAGGTTTCTACTTTGCCAAGTTGTGGGAGTTTGTCTCCGACGACCCACGTGAGGCGAATACAGAGGGCGGCATCTTCCCGGCGATCTTCGGTACGGTGATGATGGTGATGTTAATGTCGGTCTTTGTTACCCCCTTCGGGGTGGTGGCTGCAGTCTATCTGCGCGAATACGCCAAGCAGGGGCCGCTGACACGTCTGATCCGTATCGCGGTGAATAACCTTGCCGGTGTACCGTCGATTGTTTACGGCGTATTCGGTCTCGGCTTCTTCGTCTATTTCCTCGGTGGCAATATCGATCAACTGTTCTTCTCCGAGGCGCTGCCGTCGCCCACCTTTGGTACTCCCGGTCTGTTGTGGGCTTCGTTGACCCTGGCGATCCTCACCGTGCCGGTGGTGATCGTCGCCACCGAAGAGGGTTTGTCGCGTATTCCCCGTGCCATCCGTGAAGGTAGCCTGGCTCTCGGCGCAACCAAGGCAGAGACGTTGTGGCGTACCGTGCTGCCCATGTCCAGCCCGGCGATGATGACCGGCCTGATTCTGGCCGTGGCACGCGCGGCCGGTGAAGTAGCGCCGCTGATGCTGGTGGGGGTAGTTAAACTGGCACCCTCGTTGGCACTGGACGGCAACGCACCCTTCCTGCACCTGGATAGAAAATTCATGCACCTGGGCTTCCACATCTACGACGTGGGCTTCCAGAGTCCCAACGTGGAAGCGGCCCGACCACTGGTTTATGCCACCGCACTGCTGCTGGTGCTGGTTATCATCATGCTCAACCTGGCGGCCATCGGCATTCGAAATCACCTGCGCGAGAAGTACCGCGCCCTGGAACAATAGCGAGTAATGAGCGATGACTGATTCAACAGCACCGACCCACGCAATCGACATCAGCGCCATGCAGCGTGAACCGCGCCAAATGCGTTTCGAGGACGAGCAAATCTGCCTCGAAGTGAAGAGTGTCGATCTCTATTACGGCGAGAAGCAGGCGCTTAAGGGGATCAACCTGAAAATGCCGAAACAGCGAGTCTCTGCCTTTATCGGTCCATCCGGTTGCGGTAAATCGACTTTGCTGCGCTGTTTTAACCGGATGAACGATCTGGTGGATGGTGTGCGCATCGATGGACGCATAGAACTGGATGGCGAAGACATGTATGACAAAAGCGTCAACGTCGCCGAACTGCGTCGCCGCGTTGGCATGGTTTTTCAGAAGCCGAATCCCTTTCCCAAGTCGATCTATGAAAACGTCGCCTACGGTCTGCGGATTATGGGCAAGAAAACCCGTCGCGATCTCGACGAAGTGGTGGAGAAAGCACTGCGCGGCGCCGCGCTATGGGATGAGGTGAAAGATCGTCTGCACGATTCAGCATTAGGGTTGTCTGGCGGTCAGCAACAGCGTCTGGTTATTGCCCGTGCGATTGCCATCGAACCCGAAGTACTGTTGCTGGATGAACCGGCCTCGGCGCTGGATCCGATCTCTACCCTGAAGATCGAAGAGCTGATCTACGAATTGAAAGATCGCTACACCATTGTCATCGTTACACACAACATGCAACAGGCGGCACGGGTTTCAGACTATACTGCCTTTATGTACATGGGGGAGTTGGTGGAGTTCGGTAGTACCGATACGCTGTTCACCAACCCGCGCAAAAAACAGACAGAAGACTACATCACCGGGCGTTACGGTTAATCAGCGCATCAGGGGGAAACAAAATGGAAAACATGAATCTCGGTCAACACATTTCCCAGCAGTATAACGCGGAGCTGGAAGATATTCGCAATCGGGTTATGGGTATGGGCGGTCTGGTGGAGCAGCAACTTGCAAGCGCCCTGGCCTCACTGGTGGACGGTGATGCGGAAGTTGGTGAACAGGTAGTCAGCGGTGACTATAAGGTCAACGCCATGGAAGTGGCGATAGACGAAGAGTGCAGTCGGGTCTTGGCACGTCGTCAACCTGCAGCCAGCGACCTGCGCCTGATTGTTGCGGTAATTAAAACCATTACCGATCTGGAACGTATCGGTGATCAGGCAGAACGTGTCGCCCGCATGGCGGTGCGTCTGGCAGATGCCGAGATCAACAAGAGCCAGTTCGTTGAACTACAGCACTTGGGTAATCATGTGCGTCAAATGCTTAACGATGCCCTTGATGCTTTTGCCCGGATGGATACCGAAGCGGCACTCAACGTGGTGCGTGAAGACCTCAAGGTTGATCAGGAGTATGACGCCCTGATGCGCCAACTCATGACCTACATGATGGAAGACCCACGCACTATCTCCCGCGTACTTGATGTTATGTGGGCCGCCCGTGCCCTGGAGCGCATCGGTGACCATGCGCGCAACATCTGCGAATACGTTATCTATCTGGTAATGGGTAAAGATGTACGCCACATCAATCTGGAACAGATGGAAGAGAAGGTTCGCGGCGAGCGTTAACAGCAATGAACAGCCATACGTTGCCTACAGTACTGATCCTTTGCACCGGAAACTCCTGTCGTTCACAGATGGCAGAGGCGTTACTCAATCATGATCTTGTTGGTAAGGTCCTCGCCATTTCCGCAGGGACACGACCGCAGCCAAAGGTGGCTGATGGTGCCATAGCCGCACTGCAACAGTTAGGTCTGCCGACACATGATCTCTTTCCCAAGGATGTGGATGTTTTTCTGAACGAGGATATCGATCTGGTAGTGACCGTCTGCGATAACGCCAAAGAGAGCTGCCCGGTGTTCCCAAAATCGGTGAAATCGATCCATCTACCATTTCACGACCCCCATGGTGAACCACTAGAGTCTTTTATCCGCGTGCGTGATGAAATCCGTAAAACGCTGGTCAGCAAAGTCAGAGAGGTGCTTGCGCTGTGAGTGCAACACCAGGCCCGATTACGTAAATCGCGATCATAAAATTTAGTTTTTCCATAACGTTTTTCTCCGTCCTTGAGTCGTCTCCATGCTCATGTTAGGTTTGTTCTGTTGTTTTCCCTGTGTAGAGATGATGAGTCTGTAGATGTTAGCCAAACTGTTTGTTGTTGAAGATTCAGGTATTCATGGTAAGGGGCTTTTTGCCAGAGTACACATCAAGGAAGGAAGTTTTCTCGGTACCTATGAAGGGCCGATTACCACCGATCTGGAAAATCCCGGTGATCACGTGTTGTGGGTGGAGAAGGATGATGGTGGTTGGCACGGGCGGGATGGTCAGAATGTGCTGCGCTACATCAATCACCACGAACAGCCCTGTGCCGAGTTCGACGGCTTTGAGCTCTATGCCATAGAAGATATTCCAGCGGGTGGTGAGGTGACGATTCACTACGGTGAGGAGTTTGTTGAGGCGATTGCCTTGGTTGAGTCTTAACCCGCCAGCTTGTTGCGCCAGTAGTTGGCCTTTTGTGGATCCGGTTTCACTCCCAGTTCGCCGTTGTCATAAATCCGAATCAAAACCTTTACTGCATCCTGATAACCTTGCGCTGCTGAAGCCTGCCACAGTTCCAGCGCCTTGTTGATGTCCGCGCCCACCCAGATCCCGTAGGCGTACAAAATGCCCAGGTTGTATTGCGCCGGGGTGTGGTTTTGTGCGGCGGCTTTTTGCCACCAGTTGAAAGCATCCTTGTTACTACGGAAGACGGTGGTACCGTTGTAGTACATCAGACCGAGGTTGTATTGCGCGTCGGCCTGACCCTGCTTGGCGGCGGCCATAAAGAGTTGTCGTGCGGTGCGGGAATTTTTCTCTACACCTAGGCCGTTCATGTAGAGCAGGCCGACGTTGTACTGGGCGTCGGCATTGCCCCCTTCCGCCAGCGGTTTCCAGATGTTGAAGGCTTTGGGGTAGTTACCTTCACGGAAGGCGGTAAAGCCATCTTCCAGAGGCCCGGCGATAGCAGAGAGGGGTAACAGCAGTGAAAGAACGATCAGAAGTTTACGCATAGGACTGTTTTAGCAGTCACGATGCACTTTGTGAAGTGCATCGCGGTGATCAGGCCGGGGCGTAGCCCATGAGGAATTCCATTAGGGCCTTTTGTGCGTGCAGACGGTTTTCCGCCTGATCCCAGACCACGCTCTGCTTACCGTCGATGACCGAGGCGCTGACTTCCTCACCACGGTGGGCAGGCAGGCAGTGCATGAACACGGCATCGGCATTGGCGTTAGCCATCACGGCGTCGGTGACCTCGTAGGCGGCAAAGGCCTTTTCCCGAATAGCCTGTTCCTCTTCCTGGCCCATGCTGGCCCAGACGTCGGTGGTCACCATGTGCGCACCTTTGGCTGCTTCACCCGCGTCACGCATTACACTCACGGCGTTGCCTGCGACGGCAACCAGTTCCGCGTTCGGTTCATAGCCCTCGGGGCAGGCGATGTTCAGTTTAAAACCGAACTGACGTGCCGCGTTGATGTAGGAGTGGCACATGTTGTTGCCATCACCAATCCAGGCCACGGTTTTGCCCGCGATGTCGCCGCGATGCTCGACGAAGGTCTGCACATCCGCCAGCAGCTGACAGGGGTGGTACATGTCGGTCAGGGCATTGATCACCGGTACCTGCGAGTGAGCGGCGAAGGTCTCCAGTTTCTCGTGTTCGTAGGTACGGATCATGATGATGTCGACCATGCGCGACAGTACCCGTGCGGTATCTTCGATCGGTTCACCGCGGCCCAGTTGGGTGTCGCGCGGTGAGAGGAAGATGGCGTGACCGCCGAATTGCGCCATGCCTGCTTCGAAGGAGACGCGGGTACGGGTCGAGGACTTCTCGAACACCATGCCCAGTACTTTGTCGCGCATCGGTGTGTAGCTCTCGCCACGTTTCTGCAGCGCCTTTAATTCAATGGCGCGCTGAATCAGTCGCTGCAGTTCAGCGGGGGTGAGATCGAGAAGAGTAAGAAAGTGCCGTGTCGTCATGTCACCGGTCCTGAATTACTTTGCAGATTGGGCCACAAACTCGGTGACCAGTTCAGTAACGCCGTGTACCAGGCTGTCCGCTTCTTCGTCGCTCATCACCAGTGGTGGCAACAGGCGAATGGTATTACTCGCGGTGACGTTGATCAGCAGGCCACGAGCCAGCGCCATGCTCACCAGTTCGGTGCAGGGGCGATCCAGTTCGATACCGATCAGCAGGCCCAGGCCACGAATGTCATTAATGTATTCCTGATCACCCAGCGCCAGTTCAAAGGCGGTGAGCAGGCGCAGGCCCAGCTCTTCAGCCCGTTGTACCAGCGACGCTTTTTCCAGGGTGTCGATCACCGCCAGCGCTGCGGAGCAGGCCAGCGGATTGCCACCGAAGGTAGTGCCGTGGTTGCCCGGCTGGAACAGCTCGGCCGCTTCACCACGGGCGAGGCAGGCGCCGATGGGCATGCCGTTACCCAGGCCCTTGGCCACGCTCATCACGTCGGGGCTGAAATCTTCGTGCTGGTAGGCGAACATGCGACCGCTACGGCCCATGCCGGTCTGGATCTCGTCCAGCATCAGCAGCCAGCCGTGCTTGTCGCAGAGTACACGCAGGGCGCTGAGATATTTTTCCTGGGGCACGTTAACGCCGCCTTCGCCCTGTACCGGTTCGACCAGTACCGCAACCACGGAGGGATTATTCTTGGCAACGGTTTCTACCGCTTCCAGATCGTTATACGGAACGCGCAGGAACCCGCTGACCAGCGGCTCAAACCCGGCCTGCACCTTGCGGTTGCCGGTGGCACTGAGGGTCGCCAGGGTACGGCCGTGGAAACTGTTTTCCATGACGATAATGGTGGGGGTGTCGATGCCCTTCTTGTGGCCGTAGAGACGTGCCAGCTTGATGGCTGCTTCGTTGGCTTCGGCACCGGAGTTGCAGAAGAAGGCGCGATCCATACCGGCGATAGCGGTGAGGCGATCCGCCAGAGTCTGCTGGTTAGCGATGCCGTAAAGATTGGAGGTGTGCACCAGCGTGC
This sequence comes from Thiohalomonadaceae bacterium, assembly GCA_050287105.1. Lineage (GTDB taxonomy): Bacteria > Pseudomonadota > Gammaproteobacteria > Thiohalomonadales > Thiohalomonadaceae > JAPHTQ01. Next base: position 30,680 of record JBNKBG010000016.1, on the reverse strand, counting down.
CGGCCTGTTCGCACAGTGCAGCGGTAACCGCCGGGTGTGCGTGACCCAGGTTGCACACGGCAATGCCGCTGACCGCATCCAGGTACTTGTTGCCGTCGGTGTCCCACAACCAGCAGCCGTCGCCTTTGGCGAAGGTTACAGGTTGGCGTGCATAGGTTGTCATCAGTGTGTTCGGCATAGTCCACTACAAAACGGTATCACCAGAAAACGAAAAAGGCAGTCCCGTGTGAGACTGCCATTTCCACCGAACAGCGGATTCTACCCCCGACCAGCCCGTCAGGCAAATGCCAGGCGGGCTTTTTTACGGGTATTTCCGCGTCTTAGGCGCCGTAGTTTTGTGCCGCAAAATCCCAGTTGGCCAGGTTCCAGAACGCCTCGACATATTTCGGGCGAGCGTTGCGGTAGTCGACGTAGTAGGCATGCTCCCAGACGTCGCAGGTCAGCAGCGGGGTCTTGCCATCGGTCAGCGGACAGCCAGCGTTGGAGGTGTTGACGATCTCGACAGAGCCGTCGGCGTTCTTCACCAGCCAGGTCCAACCGGAACCGAAGTTGGTGGCAGCGGAGGTGCTGAACTTCTCCTTGAACGCGGCAAAGGAGCCGAAGGCCTTGTTGATCGCATCGGCCAGGGCACCGCTCGGCTCACCGCCGCCGTTGGGGCTGAGGCTGTTCCAGTAGAAGGTGTGGTTCCAGATCTGCGCCGCGTTGTTAAACACGCCGCCAGCCGGGGCGCTGGTGATGATCTCTTCCAGGCTCTTGCCTTCAAACTCGGTGCCAGGGACCAGGTTATTCAGGTTGGTCACATAGGTGGCGTGATGCTTGCCGTGATGGAACGAAAGGGTCTCGGCAGAAATATGGGGTTCCAGGGCATTGCCCTCAAAGGGGAGGGCCGGCAGTTCAAAGCTCATGTGTTACTCCTTGTTTTTCAAAGTGTTGAAACCTGAATAAGGTTAAAACAATAAGTCGGTGGTGGCCTAATAGCAGTGGAGCGCATGGATGCGGCCCCAATAACCAACATATTTAGTAAAGAATGACGATTTTCAACCCTTCTGTATAGCCAGACCCTGAATGTGGTCGGTGATCCCTGGGAATTCAAGCTTCAGCAGAGTATTGAGTCATGATTATGGGTACGAATTGTTATCACGGGCGTAAAACCAGCGTGCAGGTAGTCTGGCTAACATCAGCAAAATGAAGATGAAGAGATAGCTGATGGTTTCCATGGTGGTGACTTTCTGCATCATGAAAAAGTGCAGGATGACGCCAGCGGTGATGAAGTAGACCAGGCGGTGGAGTCGCTGCCAGTTTCTGCCCAGGCGGCGAAAACTGTACCTGTTTGAAGTGGCCGCCAACGGGATCAGCAGAAGGAAGCTCACCATTCCTACGGTGATGAAGGGGCGCTTGATGATGTCAGCCCAGATGTCAGGCCAGTAGAAAAACTGGTCCAGCACGATGTAACTGCAAAGATGCAGGGTGGCGTAGAAGAAGGCGTAGAGCCCGAGCATGCGCCGGTACATTATCGGCCAGCTCCAGCCCATAGCACGGCGCAGTGGGGTGGCCAGCAGAGTCAGCAGCAGAAAGCGCAGCGCCCAGTCGCCAAGACCGCGGGTGAACGCCTCGATAGGATTGGCACCGAGATTGTCGGTCAGGGCGGCGTAGACCAGCCACGCCAGGGGGAGCAGGGCGGTTGTGAATACGATGGGTTTTAATTGTTTTGAGATGTTTTTCATTTCATAGAAAGGTTGCAGGTAACAGGTTGCAGGTAACAGGTGGAGCAGAGGGTTTGCCTGACACCTGCAACCTGTAACCTTCAGTTAAAAGAATTTCTTTAAATCCATTCCCGTATAGAGCTCGGCAACCTGATCCGCATAACCATTAAACGGCAAAGTTTTTCGTTTAAGGAACTCACCGATACGACGTTCCCGTTTCTGGCTCCAGCGTGGATGATCCACCGCCGGATTGACGTTGGAGTAGAAGCCGTATTCGCCCGGGTTGGCCAGATGCCAGGTGGTCTCCGGCATGGTTTCGCGGAAGTTGATTTTGACGATCGACTTGATGCTTTTGAAACCGTACTTCCACGGCACCACCAGACGCAACGGTGCGCCGTTCTGGTTCGGTAGCACTTTGCCGTAGAGGCCGACGGCAAGGATGGTCAACGGGTGCATCGCCTCGTCCATGCGCAGTCCCTCCACGTAGGGCCAGTCGAGGACACGGCTGCGCTGACCCGACATCTCTTCAGGGCGATAGAGGGTGGTGAACTCCACGTATTTTGCCCTGCTGGTGGGCTTGAAGCGTTTCAATAGATCGCCCAGCGGGAAGCCGACCCAGGGGATCACCATGGACCAGCCTTCGACACAGCGGAGACGGTAGATGCGTTCTTCGAAGGCGTGCGGTTTGAGTATCTCTTCCAGGCTGAACCGGCCGGTGACCTCCGCCTCACCTTCAATCGTGACCGACCAGGGATCGGTGGTCAGGGTGTGGGCATTACGTGCCGGGGCGGTTTTGCTGGTGCCGAATTCATAGAAGTTGTTGTAGCTGGTGATCTCTTCGTAGCTGTTCTGTTTTTCGTCGGTGGCGAAAGGGCCTTTTTTCTGCGCGCTGAAGCGTTGCCCGTCGATGGGTTTTGCCATGGCGCTCAACCCGGGCCAGAGCAGGGTGCCTGCGGTGATCGCGACCATACCGAGAAAGCGGCGGCGTTCATTGTAGATCGCTTCCGGAGTGATTTCGGAAGGGAGGATGTCGCTGGATTTTTTGATAAGCATTTTTTACCCCTTAGCGTAGCCAAATTCACCGAGCCACTGGCCGTGGCGATAATCGATCTTCAACCAGTGGGGGATGTAGCGTTCCTCATTGCTGATGGGGAAGTCCGTTAATGGAGGCTCGTCTCCCTCGTAGTCGAGGCCACAGTGTTGGGTCATCACCGGACGGAAACGTAGCGTCAGTTTGTCGCTGATCGCCACGCCGTTGTCACCGTCACTAAAGCGCACCGCCTTGCGGATCAGGCAACTGAAATAGAGCTCCATTTCCGCCAGCAGCGGCGTGCTGCGTTGTGCCAGTGCCTTCTCAGCAGAATCGCTAAGGGAGAGGGCAATTTTGCGTTTATGGAAATCGATCTCTCGCTGCATCTCTGTTCCTCCTCGGTGCCGGTCTTGCTGAATAGTCGTAACCGCTCCCTGTTCCTTACAGATAGTGGCGGTTATTTTTTGCAAAGCAATGAAGTCCCTGTGTCGAACAGGGTTATCACTACTGCTGTTTTCCACCACCGCTTTGCTATGATGGCGCGCTATGGATGCGATTGAACTGAGTCTCTTTGCCAGCCGTATCGAGGCGGTGTGCGATGAAATGGGGGCGGTGCTGCGACGCAGTGCCTTCTCGCCCAATATCCGCGATCGTCTCGATTTCTCCTGCGCCGTGTTCGACGCCGCCGGTGAGCTGTGCGCCCAGGCGGCACATATCCCGGTACACCTGGGCAGCATGGCCTATGCCATGCGCGATATCGTCGGCCGCCTCGACTGGGCCGAGGGCGACATGGTGGTACTCAACGACCCCTACCTGGGCGGAACCCACCTGCCCGATGTCACCGTGATCGCACCGCTGTTTATCGACCACACGCTCTGCGGTTTCGTCGCCAATCGTGCCCACCACGCTGATATCGGTGGCAATGCCCCCGGCTCCATGCCCATCTCCCGCACACTGGAAGAGGAGGGAATCGTGATCCCGCCGACCCGGTTGGTGCAGGGTGGCAAACTGGACGAAGCGTTGCTGGATAATATTGGCGGCGGTAACCATGGTCTGCAGGGTGACTTCGCGGCACAGATGAGTGCCAACCGTAGCGGTCTGGCCAGGCTGGGTGAACTGGTACAGGCATTGGGCCGGAAGCAGTACGGTGAAGCGCTGGTGGAGCTGAACGGCTACGCCGAGCGGCTGGCCCGCGCGGCGCTGGCCGATATCCCCGATGGCGAATACCGCTTTACCGATTACCTCGATGACGACGGTTTGGGCAATGTCGATCTGGCCATTACTGCCACGGTGCAGGTAAGCCGCGGCACTATTCATGTCGATTTCTCCGGCACCGCCCCGCAGACTGCGGGTAACGTCAATTGCCCCCTGCCGGTTGCGGCGGCGGCGGTCTATTACGTCTTCCGTTGCCTGATGCCGGTGCAGACCCCCGCCTGTGCCGGTGCCTTCCGCCCCATCACCCTCAATGCGCCAAAGGGCTGCCTGCTTAACGCCGAGCGTCCGGCGGCGGTGGCGGCGGGTAACGTGGAGACCTCGACCCGGGTGGTCGACGTGATCTGTGGCGCGCTGGGTCAGGCGCTGCCCGAGGCGATCCCGGCGGCAAGCCATGGTTCGATGAACAATCTGGCGATGGGGGCCAGAGGTGAGCCGGGCGGCGCGGGCAAGTGGGACTATTATGAGACGATGGGCGGCGGCATGGGCGCGGGTCAAAACGGCGGCGGCCTGTCGGCGTTGCAGACCCATATGACCAACACCCTCAACACTCCCATCGAGGTGCTGGAGATGAACTACCCGCTGCGCCTGCGTCGCTATGCGGTGCGCTGCGGGTCCGGCGGCGAGGGCGTGCGTCGCGGCGGCGACGGGTTGGTACGTGAATTCGAATTTCTCGCCCCGGCGGAGGTGACCCTGCTGACCGAGCGACGTCGTCACGCCCCCTGGGGCGTGATGGGCGGCGGTGCCGGTCAGCCGGGCGAGAATCGACTCAATGGCAAGGTGTTACCAGGCAAGTGCAATGTCCCGGTACAGGCCGGGGATCGTTTAACTGTCGCCACTCCTGGCGGCGGAGCATGGGGAAACAGACGATGAAGCGGTTGTGGATAGTGGTGTTACTGACAGGGCTTTACGGCTGTGCCTCAGCGGTGAGCAGTGGCTATGGTCAGGGCGGGCAGAATGCCGACGGGCGCAGTTATGCCGAGGCGCGACTGGACAACCAGATCAGCGCGGCGGTGACCGACCTACTGGTGATGGATCGCTCGGTTTCGGCGATGAATATCGATGTATCGACCATCAATGGCGTGGTCACTCTCAATGGCGTAGTGGAGAACACGGCCATGGCCTCTCGCGCCAGCCAACTGGCCGGACGGGTCGAGGGCGTGGCTCAGGTAGTCAACAACCTGCGCATCCTGCGCCCCTGACGGAAAGGTACTATGTGCGGTATATGCGGTGAATTGCGTTTCGATGGTCAGCCGTCGGAACTGGGGCGGTTGGGGCAGATGCTCAAGCGTCTTGAGCGGCGTGGCCCGGACCACGAGGGGAGTTACTCCGATGGCCCTGTGGCACTGGGTCACCGCCGTCTGGCGATCATCGATCTTTCCGAACGCGGCAATCAGCCGATGGTGGACAGCGATAACGGGCTGGTCATTGTCTTCAACGGCACCATCTACAACTACCCGGAACTGCGCGAGGAGTTGAAGGCCAAAGGCCAGCGCTTCGTCTCCGATGGCGACACCGAGGTGATCCTCAAGGCCTACGCCGCCTGGGGCGACCAGTGCGTGGAGCGGCTTACGGGCATGTTCGCCTTCGCCATCTGGGATATGCACCGACAGCGGCTGTTCCTCGCCCGCGACCGCCTCGGGATCAAACCTCTCTACTACAGCCAGAGCGGTAATCGCTTTCTCTTCGCCTCCAGTATCCAGTCATTGCTTGCTGCGGGAGGTGTGGATACCTCCATCGACCCGATAGCGCTGCACCACCAGTTCACCCTGCACGGGGTCGTTCCGGCACCGCGCACCATTCTCAGTGGCGTGCGCAAGTTGCGCCCCGGTCACAGCATGAGTGTGGATCTAAACGGTCTCCATGAGCCCCAGCCCTACTGGCGGCTCTACGCCTGTCGTCCCACGCAGCCAAAGAGCGAGGCGGAGTGGATTGAGGCGATCCATGAGGCGCTGAAGACTTCGGTGAAGCGGCGGCTGGAGATCGCCGACGTGCCGGTGGGCGTGCTGCTTTCCGGCGGGCTCGATTCGTCGTTGTTGGTGGGACTGCTGGCAGAGCAGGGGGTGAAGGATATTCTCACCTTCTCCATCGGCTTCGAGGATCAGCCGGAGGAGCAGGGCAGCGAGTTTGAGTTCTCGGATCAGGTGGTGGCGATGTACAACACCCGTCACCACAAGTACCACATTCCCAACGATCAGGTGCTCAAACGCCTGCCCGAAGCGGTGACGCAGATGGCCGAACCGATGGTGGGCCAGGATGCGGTGGCCTTCTATCTTCTCTCTGAACGGGTATCGCAGGAGGTGAAGGTGGTGCAGAGCGGTCAGGGTGCCGATGAGGTCTTTGCCGGTTACTTCTGGTACTCGTTGATGGCGAAGGAGAAGGGCACTGACCTGGAGCGCTTCGCCCATCACTACTTCGACCGGTCACATAGCGAATTCCTGGAAACAGTGAGTACCGACTATCGCGGCGAGGACCATACCTCAGCACTGGTCAGCGAACTGCTGGCCGAGCCGGGTGCCGAGGAGTATCTGGACAAGGTGCTGCGTATGGATGCCACCACTCTGATCGTCGACGACCCGGTGAAGCGGGTCGACAACATGACCATGGCCTGGGGGCTGGAGGCGCGGGTGCCGTTCCTTGACCACGAACTGGTGGAGTTGGCGATGGCGATGCCACCGTCGATGAAACTCGGCCCCGACGGCAACGATCACAAGTACGTATTGAAACAGATCGCTCGCGGCCTGATCCCCGATGCGGTGATCGACCGGCCCAAGGGCTACTTCCCCATGCCTGCGCTGAAATACGTGCGTGGTGAATTCCTCGAATTCATGCGCGATATCCTCGATTCTCAGGCCTGCCGCAACCGTGGACTGTTTAATCGCGTCTATGTAGATAAGCTGCTCGCCGATCCGGATAACGAGGCCCACTTCACCCGGCTGCGCGGCTCCAAACTGTGGCATCTGGCGCTGTTAGAGCTCTGGTTGCAACGCAATGTGGATGGCAGCGGGGGTTGATATTTCCCTGCTGACCTCCATGTTTAGGCCATCATAGACCTGGGAGAAGAAGATGGATGTATTGCAACGTATCGATGGGATGGTGAAGAACAACCCTATCGTGATTTTCATGAAGGGCACGCCACAGATGCCCATGTGCGGCTTCTCCAGCCGTACCGCACAGGTATTGCAGGCCAGTGGTGTCGAGTTTGCCTACGTCAATGTGCTGGAAGACCCTGAGGTTTTCGAGAACCTGCCGCGCTACCAGGATTGGCCGACCTTTCCCCAGGTCTATGTCAACGGTGAGCTGATCGGCGGCCACGATATTGTGGTGGAGATGTACCAGAAAGGTGAGTTGCAGCCGTTGCTACAGGACGCTGCGGCGAAGAGCACGAGTTAGGTAGCGAAAGTTGAACAGTGTCACGAAAAACCGGCCTGGAGGCCGGTTTTTTGTAATAGTCACACAGAGTTAGAGTTTTCTTAAGACTCGGTTCAGACTTCCCTTATATAACTGTCCGCCACTATTCGTGATCGTGGAGGACACGATGTCTGCAAGCAATGAAATCAAGGTGTGGGACCCACTGGTACGACTGTTTCATTGGTCGCTGGTCGCCGCATTCGTTATTGCCTATCTCACCGGAGACGAACTGGAAGAGGTCCATGTGCTGGCTGGTTATTTCATAGCCGGGTTGGTAGTCTTTCGACTTATCTGGGGGGTTATTGGCACACAACACGCGCGGTTTAGCGATTTCGTTTTTCGTCCTGCCACTGTTATCGCTTATCTCAAGGACATCCTCGCTTTCCGTGCCAAGCGGTATATCGGTCATAACCCGGCAGGCGGTGCAATGGTAATTGCGCTGCTTATTTCGCTGTCATTGGCGACGCTGTCGGGGATGAAGCTCTATGCCGTAGAAGAAAACGCCGGCCCCCTTGCCGTCATACAACTCGATAATATCAGTCCCGTTGCCACTGCGATGGCCGATGAGGACGAAGACGAGCATGACGAGGGAGAGGAGGAGTCGGTCTGGGAAGAGGTACACGAATTTTTCGTCAACTTCACCCTGTTATTGGTTCTTGTTCATCTCGCCGGTGTTGCGCTAAGCAGCGTTGCTCACGGTGAAAACCTTCCCCGCGCCATGGTCACAGGCAAAAAGCGTCAGGAATAAGGGGGAGTAAAGCATGACCAAAGTGCGCATCTGGGACCTTCCAACCCGTGTCTTTCACTGGTCTTTTGCCACGGCATGTATCGTTGCCTGGATAACCGGTGATGATGCGCGCTACACCGACATCCATCTCTACAGCGGTTATCTGGCTGCGGTGCTGCTGATTTTTCGACTGGTCTGGGGTTTTATCGGTGGTCGCTATGCACGTTTTAGTCACTTCATTTCCGGTCCACGTTCGCTTATTGAGCACTTCCGTCATCTGACCGACCGCCATCACGATCATGGGCGTGGGCATAACCCCGCCGGCGCCGTTGCTATCGTTCTCATGTTGCTGCTGATCTTCGCGCTCAGCGTTACCGGTTTGATTGTTCTTGGCGGTGAAGAGGGCTTCGGTCCACTCGCCGGACTGTTCACCATTGAGCAGGGTGATGCGGTCCATACCTGGCATACATGGTTCGGCTGGGTATGGTTGGCGGTTGTTTTCATGCATCTGGGCGGTGTGGTGTTGATGGGCATGATTCAGCGCGAAAGCCTGATCGTGAGCATGGTCACTGGCGACAAAGAGGGCGGTCTGGCCGAAGCGGAGCCCAACAATGCGACCCGTACCGGGCAGATTATGTTTGCCCTGATCGTTCTCTATAGTGTGGTGTGGTTCTTCCCCTACCTGCTCTCATCTGAAGACGATCCCTATCTCCCTTTTGTCGATGCCTCACTGGTGCAGAATGAGGAGTGGCATGACAACTGCGACTCCTGCCATGTGCCTTATCATCCCAGCCTGTTACCGACCCACTCCTGGCAGCGCCTGTTTGATGAGGAGATGCATCACTTTGGTGAGGGTCTCTATCTGGACATTGAAACCATGGTGATATTGCGTGACTACGCGGTGAACAACAGCGCCGAGCATTCCAATCGCGAGTTGAGCTGGCGGGTCCTGAAGTCACTGGATCACGACGATCATCCGAACAGGATTACAGAAACCCCTTATTGGAAAATGGTTCATCAGCATATTGGTGAAGATGTCTGGGAAAGTTATGAGGTCCATGGAAAAGCGGACTGCGGTGCCTGTCATATGGATGCGATTACTGGTGGATTTATGAATGGCGGGATGTCGATCCCGGAATAGTGTCAGGAGTATGACGATGAAAACACAAAGTGCCATTTTGGCTCTAGGTTTGTTTTTACTCACGGCGTCAGCTGCGTATGCAGAAGATGTCGTGGCAGAACGACTGCTTGCTTATCAGAATGAGGGCGCAATGGACTTCAGTGCTGAGCGCGGTAAACAGATGTGGGAAGAGCAGTTTTCACAGCCGAACGGAAAGAAGCCACGTAGCTGTACCACATGCCATACCGATGATCCCACTGTGATGGGAAAGCATGAACGTACAGGTAAAGAGATCGAGCCACTCGCGCCATCCGTGAATCCCAAGCGGCTTACGGATGCCAAGCACATTGAGAAGTGGTTTCTACGTAACTGCAAATGGACGGTAGGACGGGAGTGTATGCCTCAGGAAAAAGGCGACATTCTTGTTTATTTGCGCGGTTTGTAAAGTTGTAGCCGGAGTTTTGTTTGTATGAAGTGGATGCTCCCCCTGTATCTTCTGATCTCCCTGATATTGGGAAGTGGTGTGGCGCTGTCAGATGATGATTGGCGCTGGTATAAACAACGCCACTCCGTGCCTGCTGTGAACAATCAGGTATATAGTGAAGAGTGCGGCAGTTGTCACTTCGCCTATCAGCCAGCGTTGCTTCCTGCGGCTTCCTGGAAGAAATTGATGTCTGGTCTGGGGAACCATTTTGGCGAAAATGCTGAACTGTCACAGCAGACACTTCTGGAATTGAATGCCTATCTTGATAGCAATGCGGCAGACAGGGTAGACGGAATCAAACGTGCGGATAAAATCATGCGCTCGCTGGGAGACCAGATACCTTTACGTATTACCGATGTGCCCTACATCCATCGACAACATCACGAAATCCCATCCCGGATTATCAAAAACAACCCGGACGTCCGTAGTCTGAGTAATTGCGCCAATTGCCACACCCGTGCTGACACCGGTTCCTATGCTGAACGTGAGATTCGCATACCGGGTATCGGACGCTGGGAAGACGATTGATGCTTTGCTACGAGGATTGGCAGAGCTGAAACGATTTGGTTCATTTCAGCGTTATAAACCAGCTAGTCGGGATTTCCGCAGGTATTTGACCAGGAGGACTGGATGAACAATCGGGTGAGTGCGAGCCTGTTACTTGTTGTTACGTTGCTGCTTACCGCCGGGACTATCACTTGGCGATCTGAGGCGATTATCGAACAGGTATTGCTGGACCGGACAAAATATGAAGTGACCATGTTCCTTATGGGTATCGAGCGTAAGGCGCGTGCCGCTGGTGGACTGCTGGATGCCAATAGTATGCAGATATCCATGTCAGATACGCTACGTGATAGTGAGGATAGATTAAGCTTTACCATCAAGCAGCTCTATGCCTATAACGGGAGCGGTGAGGTATATGCATGGATTGGCGACAAGGAGAAGCCCCGGCCTATGGATGGCCACTATGGCGACGTGCTAAGACAGGACAAGCCCTACTTCGGCGATGAGGTGGAAGAGGTGACCAATCGGATTAATGGTCTTACCGAATACTTCACCGATATCATCATCCCTATACATCAGGACGGTAAAGTGGTCGGCGGGCTGGAGGCTGAGATCGATCTCGGTGTGACCATGAAGCAGATCAAGGTGCTTTATGCTACCTATGAAAGAGATGTACTGATAGTCTCGCTATCCTTGTTGGCGATCGCACTGCTGTTGCTCTGGTTTGTACTGCGTCGCCGGGATTGAATCGCTAAAAACAAACGCGATAGTGTATTAATCTTCCTCGTCAAGACAGGCGGCGATGGGGCAGCCGCCCATCTTGCGCCATAGATTGATCACGGCGCAAAACAGATCGGCGGTACGCTCGGCATCATAGATCGCCGAGTGGGCGAGTGAGTCATCCCATTCAATCCCCGCAGAACGCACAGCCTTGGCGAGTACCGTCTGGCCGTAGGCCAAACCGCCCAGTGTGGCAGTATCGAAGGTACTGAAACTGTGGAACGGACTCTTCTTGTTACCGGTGCGCTCAATCGCCGCCTTGATAAATCCCAGATCGAAAAACGGGTTGTGCCCCACCAGGATGGCGCGGGTACAGTTTTGCGCCTTTACTTCGTCGCGCAGCGGGGCAAAGATGTGTTCCAACGCCTTCGCCTCAGGCTTGGCCAGACGGAAGGGGTTAAAGGGATCGATGCCGGTAAACTCCAATGCCCGTTTATCCAGGTTGGCGTTGGGGAACGGTTCCACATGGCAGGCATGGGTAGCGTGGCGATAGATGAGCCCTTCTGCATCCATGCGCACGGTAACCGCTGCGATCTCCAGCAGGGCATCGGTCTCCGCATTGAAGCCAGCGGTCTCCACATCCACGATGACAGGCAGGAAGCCGCGAAAACGATCGGAGATTTGATAGGTGTATGAGTCTGACATGGTGGCAAAGCTTACCGGATCGGGCGGGTTTTTTCTAAGATAACCGCAATTTAATTTCCCTTGTGGATAGATGGAGCGCAGTTGATGAGAAGATGGCGTTTGCTTTGTGGAGTGATAGTCGTTCTGTTTTCCTCGACGTTGGCGGCAGAGCAGGCGCTATTGTGGAAGGTGCAGTCTCCTCGTGGCGCGGTCAGTTTTCTCTTCGGCACCATTCACTCGGATGATCCTCGGGTACTTGATCTACCCAAACCAATCAGCCTGGCCTTTGATAAGGCCAAAACCGTCGTACTGGAGATGGATCTGGGAGAGGTATCGCAGGGGGGAATGAGTCAGGCGATTATGCTGCCGCAGGGAAAGCGACTTGCCGCTCTGATCCCGGCATCACTCTATCGCGACACGCTGAAGGCCATGGCGACTTTGGGCTATCCCGAAGAGGTCACCGACCGGCTAACCCCCTGGGCGATCCAGATGACCCTCAGTATGCCGCCACCGATCACCGGAATGTTCCTTGATGCACAGTTGTATGAACAGGCCAGGGCGGCAAATAAACGTGTTGTAGGACTGGAAACCATGGAGGAGCAGCTCTCGATCTTTCGTGACCTTTCCATGGCGGACCAGGTGGCGTTGTTACAGCAGGCGGTAACGGAACATCCCAAACTGGCCGAGCAGATGGAGAAACTGCTCTCCACCTGGCTTACCCGCGATCTGGATGCGATGGCAGCAATGAGTCAGGAAAACTTGCAGGAGCTTCCCGCTTCCCTGCAGGAGAGCTTTGGCCGCAATATCCTGGAACGGCGCAACCATCGCATGGCGGAGCGTTCACTGCCATTGCTGCGCGAGGGTGGTGCCTTTGTCGCCGTTGGCACGCTGCATCTGATTGGCGACGAGGGGCTGGTGGCGCTGTTGCGCCAGCAGGGGATGAAGGTCACCGCCGTTTATTGAGACCGGTTCTGCGTACGACGGATGAAATGATGGCAGCGGTCGGTCATAATGCGCAGCCCGAGCAAGCAGTGGATCATCCCCATGTGGTTTAAAAATCTCATCTTCTACCGCCTCACCCGTCCCTTTGAGCTGGATCACGACGCCCTCAACCAGGCGCTACAGGGCGCGGCCTTCCGTCCCTGCGGCAAGAGCGTTCCCTTCAGTTACGGCTGGAGCGCGCCGCTCGGGCGCCACGGCGAGCAACTGGTCCACACCATCGGCCACTACTCGATGATCTGCGCCCGTAAGGAGGAGCGTCTGCTCCCCGCCGCAGTGATTAACGAGCAACTGGCGGAGAAGATCGAACAGATCGAACAGGCCGAGGCACGCCCGGTCGGTCGCAAGGAGCGCCAGCAACTCAAAGAGGAGCTGACCTTCACCCTGCTGCCGCAGGCCTTCACCCGCAGCCGTACCACCTACGCCTACATCGACCGCAGCAATCGCTGGCTGGTGGTCGATGCCGCCAGCAGCAACCGTGCTGAAGAGCTGGTCACCCTGCTGCGCCAGTCGGTGGAGGGGTTGAGCGCCCGCCTGCCGCAGAGCAACGAATCGCCGCGAGTGGTCATGAGCCAGTGGCTGCGCGGCGATAACATCCCCGCCGGATTCGAGCTGGGCGACGAATATGAACTACAGGATGGCGACAAGGAAGGGGCGATCGTTCGCTGCCGCCGTCAGGATCCCCACGCCGAAGAGATCCAGAATCACCTTGAGGCGGGCAAACAGGTCGCCAAACTGGCACTGACCTGGCAGGAGCGCATCGAGTTCGTCGTACCCGACGACCTCAGCATCAAACGCCTGCGCTTCACCGACACCGTCAAGGCCGAGCAGGACGATGCCATCGACGACCCGGCGCAGCAGTTCGACAGCGACTTCGCGCTGATGAGTCTGGAGTTGTCGAAGTTTATCGAGGCGGTGATTCAGGCGTTTGGTGGGGAGAGTGAGGTTGAGGTGGTTTAGATTTTGTTTGTAGTGTCGCTTTGCGACACCTTATCGTCATTCCGGCGAAGGCCTACAGGGACGTAGGTCCTAGAGCGACGCAGGAGCCAAAGCCGCGGCCGGAATCCAGAGGAGTCGCTTCGCGATTGAGTTTGTAGGTCGGATTAGCGCAGCGTAATCCGACAATGTTTTTGTAGGCTGGGCAGTAATGCCCAGCTTTTTTATTTCTATATCCCGGCTATCGCCGGTATTTCATATGAGTCGCTGCGCGACGGTTGAAAGCATTTGAAAGCGGGGGCTGCCCCGCATGCAGGTCACTTTCTCTTGCGCGGCCAAGAGAAAGTAACCAAAGAGAAGGCCGCCCGAAGACTTGCCGCTAACGCGGTTCCCTGCGCGCTTCGTCCGTTGAAGGGGGATGGCAGACGGGGCTCCTGCCCCGACTGCCACCGCGCGCCGTCCATGGCGCGCCCCTAACGGGCTAATCCTTCAACGGACTCCAGTGCTCGGCTGCGTCTACGGGATCCAAAACCGCTTCGTTCAAATTAAAAGTTTCAGCTGGCCCTACTTATTCCTAATCAGTTGCGCTGCTTTTTGGCGTTACTTGGATTTGATTGTTAGAGCCACTCGCAGAGGATGAACCAGAAAACATCAAAGCCACTCCTGCAGACATGGAAATAATCAAAATCAGCAACGCAACTATTTTGGCGATCTTAAAGGTAAGTTCCCCCGACTTCACTCTAATCCACTCCTTCTTTAGAGTTGATTGGGTAACTCTAACAAGCTCCGTTTCTATAGAATGAAGTTCTGTACTTGATGGTATTTGACCTGAGCCGAATAACTCACGCATTTTCTCTAAAACAGAAACAAGTTCGTGATGTTCGTTAGGATTAATTCTAAGCAGAATTTTATGGTAGTATTTCTCTGCGTCGGCAATTTCAGGTTTTACCTTTTCAAAGGCTGCCACGCGGTTAAATATAGCTCCATGAGACTCGTTCGCATATTCATTCAGCACTCTTATATGCTGAATAACGGCCTCGGTAGATCCTAGTAGCTGAGATAGCTCATCCCTAAGTGAGTCAATCCATTGCTGTCTGAATTCTGATGTTTTTTGTTCCTTGCTAATAATTAGCCCCAGCAAAGATATGAGACCGGTGATTCCTGCGGCAATAACTGCGCCTAGTGCTATCGGATGTAGTTCCATTATCTATCCTAATTCTCACATTAACAGTTTTAAACAAGTGGTTTTAGATGAAACCTTTCTGTTAAACGAAGTGGTTTTGAGTGCCGCAGAGCAGAATAAGTAGGGTCAGATGAAACTTTCCTGTAAACGAAGCGCGAGGGTACCGCGTAGCGGCAAGTCTCTGTGCGGCCTTCGCCGGAATGACAATATCAAACTAACTTCCAACCAACCTTTTCCCCCGCACGCATCGGCACCAGTTTTTCGTTGCCGAAGGTGTAGCTCTCAGGCACCTGCCACCCTTCTCGTTTCAGGGTGATGGTGTCGCTGTTACGCGGCAGCCCATAGAAGTCCGCCCCGTGATGACTGGCAAACCCTTCCAGCTTATCCAGCGCCCCAGCCTGATCGAAGGCCTCGGCATAGAGTTCGATGGCGGCATGGGCAGAGTAGATCCCGGCGCAACCACAGGCGGATTCCTTGGCGCTTTGCGCGTGCGGCGCGCTGTCGGTGCCGAGGAAGAATTTCGGGTTGCCGGAAGTGGCCATCTCCATCAGCACTTCGCGGTGCGACTCGCGTTTCAGTACCGGCAGGCAGTAGTTGTGCGGGCGGATGCCTCCGGCTAGCAGGGCGTTACGGTTAAGCAGCAGGTGTTGCGGGGTGATGGTGGCGCCGACGTTGTTACCCGCAGTGAGGACGAAGCGTGCCATTTCGGCGGTGGTGATGTGTTCCGCCACTACTTTTAGATCCGGGATGCGTTCCAGTAGCGGCGCGAGTACCGTCTCCAGAAAGACCCGTTCCCGATCGAAGATGTCGACGCTGCTGTCGGTGACCTCGCCATGCACCAGAAGCGGCATGCCGCATTCGGCCATGGCGCGCAGGGTCGCCTCGGCTTTGTGAATATCGGTGAGACCGGAGTCGGAGTTGGTGGTCGCCCCGGCGGGGTAGAGTTTTACCGCCTGTACTGCGCCACTCTCATGGGCGCGGGCGATCTCTTCGGCCGGGGTGTTGTCGGTGAGGTAGAGGGTCATCAGCGGCTGGAAGCGGCTGTCGGCGGGGAGTGCCGCCAGGATGCGTTCACGATAGGCCAGCGCCTGTGCGGTGGTGGTCACTGGCGGCCGCAGGTTGGGCATGATGATGGCGCGGCCGAAACGTGTGGCGCTGTGGCCGACGACGGCCTGCATGGCCTCACCGTCGCGCAGGTGCAGATGCCAGTCGTCGGGGCGGGTGAGAGTGATTTTATCCACGGTGACAGCCCGAGTAAGCGGAAAGCTGCATTATGCCACAGGCCAGCGGTGAGCACAGCGTGGACACAATTTGTGCCGATGCACATTGTTTGAGGCGACAGATGGTTTACCATGGGGTAACGACAGAGGGCGATTGGCAGACAAATATGGCAAAAGCGAGTCAGACGAAAAAAGGAATGCCGGGGCACGAGTTGGGATTGCAGGAGGTGCTCGACTGGTTGGTGGAGGATGGTCGGATCTCCGCCGATGATGCGCAGCAACTGGTCACTCTGCAAAAGTTTGCCCTGAGTAAGCGTCACCCTTTCAAGGTGATCGAGGAGTTTTACCGCGATGCCTCCAAGGCGAGCGGCAAAGATATGAACCAGGAGGGCTTGACCCGCTGGTTGGCCGGTCGTCTGGGACTTGAGGTGGTCACCATCAACCCGCTGAAGGTGAATGTCACACAGGTGACGGCGCTGATGTCACCGGCCTATGCCCGAAATTTTTCCATACTCCCGCTGGAGGTTAATGGTGATGTGGTGACCATCGCCACCTGCCAGCCGCTACGGACCGACTGGGAGGATGAGCTCGATAGGTTGTTGCACAAACAGTTCAAACTGGTGCTCGCCACGCCGGATGAAATCGATCGCTTCACCCTGGAATTTTTCAGTATCTCAAAATCGGTATTTGCCGCCAGGGAGGAGAAGGGGGTGCGTACCGGCGGGATCCAGAACCTGGAGCAGCTTCTGGAGCTGGGCAAGAGCGGCAAGCTCGATGCTAATGACCACCATGTGGTCTCCATCGTCGATTGGTTGCTGCAGTACGCCTTTGACCAGCGCGCCAGTGACATCCATCTGGAGCCACGCCGTGACGCGGCCTATATCCGTTTTCGCATCGACGGTGTCATGCACCAGGTCTACGAGCTGCCGCCTGCGGTAATGGCCGCCGTATCCAGCCGCATCAAGATACTGGCGCGGATGGACGTGGCGGAGAAACGCCGTCCCCAGGATGGACGGATGAAGACCCGCACCCCGGATGGAACGGAGCTGGAGCTGCGTCTCTCCACCATGCCCACTGCCTTTGGCGAGAAACTGGTGATGCGTATCTTTGATCCGGAGGTGTTGATCAAAGGTTTCGCCGAAATGGGTTTCTCCCAGGCGGACGAGGCGCTATGGAATGAGCTGGTGCATAAGCCCAACGGCATCATTCTGCTCACCGGACCGACCGGTTCCGGTAAGACCACCACTCTCTACTCCACCCTGAAGCGGCTGGCCATTCCCGAGGTCAATGTCTGCACCGTGGAAGATCCGATCGAGATGGTCGATCCCGCGCTCAATCAGATGCAGGTGCACCATGCCATCGGCGTCGATTTTGCCGCTGGCATCCGCACCCTGTTACGTCAGGACCCGGACATCATCATGGTCGGTGAGATCCGTGACAGTGAGGCGGCTGAGATGGCGGTGCAGGCAGCCCTTACCGGCCATCTGGTCTTCTCCACCCTGCACACCAATGACGCCCCCTCCGCAGTGACCCGCCTGATGGATATCGGCGTGAAACCCTACATGCTCAACTCCGTGTTACTGGCGGCCGTGGCGCAGCGGCTGGTGCGCCGACTCTGCCCACATTGCAAAGCACTGGTGGAGTTTCCCGATGAGGAGTGGAAACTGCTGATCCACCCCTTCAAATCGGAGAAACCGAAGAAAATTTACCAGGCGGTCGGTTGTACCGAGTGTCGCCACACCGGTTACATCGGGCGTACCGGTATCTACGAAATGATGGTCTATTCACCCACCATCCAGAGTATGGTGACCCGCGGTGCCGACATGCACGAAATTCGCCGGCAGGCACTCAAGGAGGGGATGAAGGCCCTGCGTCTCTCCGGCCTGCAAAAGGTTGCCGAAGGGATCACCTCCATCGAAGAGGTGGTGCGGGTGACCCCGGTGGCGCTGGAGGAGTAATGGCTAAACTTCAGCACAGACGGGTTTAACGGTGGAGTGGATATTGCTGGCTCTGGGACTGATCGCCTGGGGCTGGTACAGCGGCACGGTGGCGAAAGAGGCGGCAGTCAGGGCCGCACGACGCCTGTGTGAAAGACACGGACAGCAACTGCTGGATGAGACGGTGGCACTGCAGGGTATGAAGCCGCAGCGTGGTGCAAATGGACGAATCGGTATGCTGCGGCGTTATGGTTTTGAATTCAGCGGTGACGGAGAGCAGCGCCGTTTTGGTCAGATTGCCCTGCTGGGTGAATGGGTGATTGCCTCACATCTGGAACTGGGGGAGTACATCCTGCATGAGCAGGAGGCGGAGGAACCACCCACACCCCTGCACTAGATTCCCCCGCCTGCAGAGATTGTCCTCACTCACCGATATAAAGTATGCTTGTCCCCCATAAATTGATTGAATTCTCTCAGGGTCGGAGGCAGATATGGCAGATCGGAGACTACAGGTGTTCCACACCGTGGCGCGGTTGCTCAGTTTTACCAAGGCGGCGGAGTCATTGCACATGACCCAGCCCGCTGTGACCTTTCAGGTGCGTCAGCTTGAAGAGTACTTCAATACCCGGCTGTTCGACCGAACCCACAACCGCATCAGCCTGACCGACGCGGGGCAACGGGTCTATGAATACGCCGACCGCATCTTCTCTCTCTATTCCGAAATGGAAAACGCGGTACGCGATCTGACCGGTGAGGTTAGCGGCGTACTGCTACTCGGCGCGAGTACCACTATTGCCGAGTACATGCTTCCCGCCCTGCTGGGTGATTTCAAGGCCAAGTACCCTGAAGTCTCTATCCGCCTGCAGGTGGCCAATACCGACGGTATCGTCTCCATGGTAGAGAACAACGTTATCGATCTTGGCGTGGTTGAAGCCCCCGTGGGTAACAAGAATCTGGTGGTGGAGAACTGCCGCATGGACCAGATGGTGCTGATTGTGCCGCCGGGCCATGAACTGGCGAAGATGAAGAACGTGCCGATCCTTGAGCTGACCCGCCATCCCTACATTTGTCGCGAGGAGGGTTCTGGTACCCGCGAGGTGATGCTGGAGGCGGTTACCGACGCCGGGGGCAATCCGCAGGACCTCGATATCGTGATGGAACTGGGTAGTCCCGAGGCGGTGAAAGGTGCGGTTGAGGCAGGTATGGGGATCTCCATTCTCTCCCGTGCCACCATCGACAAGGAACTGAAACTGGGTACCCTGGTGGCGGTCAATCTTGAAGTGCCGCTGGAGCGTCCCTTCTCCTTCGTCCACCAGAAGCAGAAGTTCCGTCTGCGTGCGATGGAAAAGTTACTCGACTTTGCCCGTCAGTACTGCCAGGAGCATCCTGCCTGATCTTCCGGCTCTTCCATGTTGATCCCTGAGAAAAAGAACAAGTCGGAAAAGCGCCTGACGAAGATCTTCGCCCAGTTGTCTGAGGCGGAGCGCAAGACCCTGCTTGATTTCGCCGAATTTCTCGCCTCACGTAGCGCTCCGGACAAGCCTCAGGTATTGGAGCCGAAGCCGATCCCTCGCCCCGCAGATGAAAGTGTGGTGGCGGCATTGAAACGTCTGCGCGAAACTTACCCCATGCTGGATCACTCCACGATGTTGAATGAAGCCAGCGCACTAATGGCCCAACATCTGATGCAGGGCCGTGCAGCGCAAGAGGTGATCGACGAATTGGAGAGCCTCTTCCTGCGTGATTTCGATGCATTTCGACAACAGCTCGGTGAGGGATAATGGATATTATCCGCCTTTGGTTTCAGCGCTACTTTTCCGACCCGCAGGCGGTACTGCTGGCGGTGTTGTTGCTGTTCGGCTTCGGTATCGTCCTCACCATCGGCAAGATGCTGGCACCGGCACTGGCCAGTATCGTCATCGCCTATCTGCTGGAGGGGCTGGTCGGTGCACTGGAACGGCGCGGTTATGCGCGTTTCCATGTCTTCCTGTTGGTCTATCTGGTTTTCATCGCCTTCCTGCTGTTCCTGCTCTTCGCCGTGGTGCCGCTTTTGTGGGGCCAGGCGGCGGAGTTTGCCCGCGAACTGCCCAACTATGTGCACAAAGGGCAAGAGGCATTGATGCGTTTGCCGGAGAGCTACGCCTTTATCTCCGAGGCACAGATCGCTGAACTGTTTGATCTGCTCTCCCGTGAAGTGACGCAACAGGGACATCGCCTGTTGTCGATCTCACTCTCCTCTATTCCCGGCGCGATCACCCTGTTGGTCTATCTGATCCTGGTACCGCTGCTGGTGTTCTTCTTCCTCAAGGACAAGGTGCGCCTGACCGGCTGGTTGACCTCGTTCCTGCCCAACGAACATCAGTTGGTCTCCCAGGTGTGGCGCGAGGTGGATCAGCAACTGGGTAACTATGTACGTGGCAAGTTCTGGGAGATCCTCATCGTCGGCGTGGTAACCTTCGTGGTCTTCTTCTTTCTGGATCTGAAATACTCGATCCTGCTGGCGGTACTGGTCGGTCTTTCCGTAGTGGTGCCCTATATCGGCGCGGCGGCGGTGACCGTCCCGGTGGCGCTGGTGGCTTACTTCCAGTGGGGCTGGGGCGCGGACTTCGCCTGGCTGATGGTGGCCTACGGCATCGTCCAGGCACTGGACGGTAACGTACTGGTACCGCTGCTCTTCTCCGAGGTGGTCAATCTGCACCCGGTAGCAATCATCGTGGCGATTCTGGTGTTTGGAGGCTTATGGGGATTCTGGGGGGTATTCTTCGCTATTCCGCTGGCGACCCTGTTCAGCGCCATCCTCAGCGCCTGGCCACGGCCGGGAAAACAGGTAGCGGAGTCTAGTGCCGCCGCATGATCTGATCGTAGCGTTCGTAGCGTACCCGCCAGCGACCATCCTTTTCTTTCTGTAGAAGCACATCCTTGTCTGCGACGATGGAGTGGCCGTTGCGGGCCTCCATCGTCTCCTGCACATTGAAAATAATCTGGTCGTCCTTGCTTTTGACGATGGCGCGAAACTGGTAACCGAGTTTCTCCAGCAGTTTGCCGTTGAACTCGTTAAAACGCCGCAAACGCCAGCCTTCATAATCGATCGTTCCCGCATTGGGTATACCGGCCACTTTCACCTGACGTGAAACCAGCTGCATGTGTGCAGGGAGATCATGCTCAGCCACAGTTTTACTGAGTTCATCCAGCCAGGCCAGGACAATTACTTCGGCTTCTTGGGGGGTAGGCACTTTAGTATCCGCAAATACGTACAAAGAGAGTGGATATTAACGGGAGTCAGCGGCAAGTACAATCGGCTCGGGTCGTGCGCTTTGCAAACAAATCCATATGGCCCACAATGCCGAAAGCTTTATGACTCAGGAATTCAGCATGTCAGAACAAATTTCCCCGGCGGTTAAAAACATCCCGGCAGGTGACTGGGATTATGATGTGGTGGTGATTGGCGGCGGCCCTGGTGGTGAGGATTGCGCCCGCGAACTGGCCGGTCATGGCCTCAGGGTGGCGATGATCAACGATGCGCCGTTGCCCGGTGGAGAATGCCTGTGGCGCGGCTGCATTCCCTCCAAGGCGTGGCGTGCGGCGGCAGATCGTATTCGTGATCGGGCCGGGGATGATTTGCTGGGTGTCAGTTGCGGCACTGCAAAACTCGACTGGGACAAACTGGAGTTACATCGTCGCCGGGTGTTGCAAGAGCGTGGCGAGATGGCCTTTAAGGCCGATAAAGGCATCAAGATGAAGGTCATGCAGGGTTTTGCCCGTTTTGAGAATGAGCATCGCCTTTTCGTCGATACCTCGGGTAACAGTGATGATCCCCATGCCCGTGGCACAAGTGGTGACGGCAGCATTGGCGAGCCGATCAGTTTTGGCTGCGCGGTGATCGCTACCGGTGCGCCGCCCTTTGTACCTGGAATTCTGGGTGCTCGCGAAGGCCTGGCGAGTGGCGGCGTGCTTACTTCCGACACCATCTGGGGGCTGGAGAGACAGCCCAAACGTCTCGGCATTATCGGTGGCGGTGCCATCGGTATGGAGATGGCGCAGATCTTTCAGGATTTCGGTAGCGAGGTGCTGCTGCTGGAGGCACAGGAGCGCATTCTCGCCGAGGTGGAGTCGGAGATCGCCAAACAACTCACCGCGGTATTGATGAGTGACCCGCGCCTGACCATCGTTACCTCAGCCTCGATCAAATCCATCGACGGCAAGCCGGGCAAGATGGTGTTGAATTATGAAGGCGGTGAGGAAGGTGAACAGCAGTTTGAATGTGACTATGTGCTGATGGCTACCGGTAAGCGCCCCTCACTGGCTGCTCTCGAACTGACGAAGGCCGGAGTGGCTGAAGAGAACGGTGTGATCAAGGCTGACCAGCACTGTCGTACTTCTGTGCCGCATATCTTCGCCGTGGGCGATGTCATCGGCGGTCTGATGTTGGCGCACACCGCCGCGCAACAGGGGCGTGTCGCTGCCGCGACGATCCTCGGCGAAGAGATGGCCTATAACGAAGCGAAAGATTGCGGGGTGATCTTCACCCGTCCCGAGGCCGGTTTCGTCGGTCTCTCCATGGAGCAGGCCAGGGCGCAAGGCATCGACGCCGCCGAGGTGAAGGTGCCGCTGAGTGTCGATGCCCGCGCCATGATCAGCGGTGAGACCCACGGCCTGATCAAGATCGTTGCCGACAAAGAAACCCACCGCGTCATCGGTGTGCACTTGCTGGCGGATCACACTGACGCGTTGATCGGCGAAGCGGTGATGATGGTCGAGGCGGAACTGACGCTGGAGCAAGTGGCGCATGCCATCCATCCCCACCCGACCCAAACGGAACTGTTCGGCGATCTGGCGCGGCGTCTGCTCTCCCGCCTGCGCCGTAGCAAGAAAAGAACATAACTATAAATTTCTTTTCCCACTTTTCTGAAGCACTTTAGAAGTGGTCTCAAAAAAACAGCGAGCGCAGCTGAGACAATATCCTTTTCAGGTATACCGGTGCGGTTCTTGATCATGATCAACTAAGCAACGCATACGCTGTGTCGTCTTCACCTAAATGTTATGGGTGATGTGTAAATCCCGGTGTTTTTTGTTGTTAAGTGTCCATGGCAGGCATAAGATGAGTTCCGCGCATATGATCGATGGAGCGCGAAGTTCATCGTTCGGACTATGTCCGGAAAAGGAGTGTGTTGATGGACAGCCGGTATATTTTTTCAGGGCTGATCGGTGCTGCGATGCTGTACTTTCCATGGGCGGTACATGGCGCCGATATTACGCGCTCTTCCCCTTCGGCGCAGACCCGCGGTACCACACAGCCCGCGCCCGGTGCGATCACAGTCAAACCCGATCTAAGCATCGTCTCCCTGTCATGGTCTTCACCCCCTAAAGCCGGTCAGCGTATCGGCTACACCAGCATCCTGAATGTGCAGGCGCGCAACGGTGGCAAGGTTGTCTCACCTCAAACGCAAATTCGTTATACCTGTCGGCGAGTGACGCCGTCAGGGGCCTGCCCGGCGGTACTGAGCGGTAACAGAACGTTGCCAACGATCGCTCCGGGTAGCGCCATAGGGCTACCTTGGCCTGATGCATCCACTGAGCAATGGTCACCGGGCAGTTACCGCATCGACGTTCAGCTCGATCCGCGCAATACCGTCGCAGAGAGTTCCGAATCCAACAATAGTCGCAGCGTCAATTTTAATGTCGCCGCTACCGTATTACCTACCGCACCCGGGAAGGTGATGCCGCCTGCCGCGAAAGGAATGGGATCACCGCTTGGACCGCGCGCCATCAATCCTCAGCCGGAGCCGCCGGGAAAGAGTGCTGGTCCGGTGATGAAGCCAGCCGAAAAGATTGGCATCAATCCTCAGCCAGAGCCGCCGGGAAAGCGTGCTGCTCCGGTGGTGAAGCCAGCGGAAAAGACGGGTATCAATCCGCAACCGGAACCACCGGGAAAGAACAATAAACCCGTGCTGAAGCCTGCGGAAAAAATTGGGATCAATCCACAACCTGAACCGCCTGGAAGCAAGCCTTTGCTTGCGGATGCTGCGTCACGTGTGACATCGCAGACTCAGCAGGCACCATTCAAACCCAAGATGGTGACGACGTCGCAGCTCACGCTGACAGGGCGCACACCCGTGCCGTTTTCACCCAAGCAAGCGACTGCGGCGGAGCTGACGATAACGGGACGTGCCGCAGTATCGTTTAAGCCAAAGATGGTGACCGTTGCCGAACTGACTATCACCGGGAACACGCCAATACCGTTTGCACCAAAGATTGTCACGGTTCCTGAATTGACTGTTACCGGTCGGATACGCCGATAACGTGTAGGCGCACGAGCGCTGTTTGAGCGAGGTGGTTATGAACACAAAATTTACTCTTTTATGCCTTGTTTTCGTTCTTGTCTCACCAACTACGATGGCGGCTCAACCGGCGGGGACCACCACCACCGCCAAGAAGACGACCATCAAGTCGCAGCAGATGTCGGCCGTACCGCAATTCACCGTACGCGTACCGGTGCGCCTGGTCAAGATCGGTACAACGTGGAAACGTGGCGCTGTGCAGTGCGACTACAAGTCGATAAAAGATGTGACCATGCCCAACCCGCTTCAACCGTCCGATCCGGCTCAGACCATGAATCTTGAAATGGGCCATGGCAACGCAGCCAAGACCTTTGCCTTGAACGGCGGTGGCAATTACAACGCAACGGTGAGCGTGGGCTGGTCCTGGAGCGGTGATCAAATTACGGCGCGCGATTATCGGCAGACCTACCGTTGCACGCTGCTGGTCAATAACAGCAATGCGGGTGACAGTGGTTGGATTGAAGCCTCATCTGCGGGTATCGATGTGGATTCAGGCAGCGCATATCGTGTGATCGTCGAGGGAGAAATAAAGTAACTGTCTCTGTTTTCAGCGCCGCTCGTTTAACTGTTCAGCAGCGGAAAGGAGGGTAACCGATACAGCGAGGTGCGTGCAGGCGTCTGGCTTGTCGAGCGAATTGGCACATGTTTGGTGCGCAAGACAGAGTAAGCCGATAAGGCATGATGCAAATTTTTACTGAGTTTGCGCTCATCATTTCCATCCCCTATGTCACGAGCCATAGTTCCTGATGCTTCATTCTGGTCTAAAGTTGTAGTTTGTTTTGTTCGTGTTTTAATTGAGTGAGAGCAGCATATAGGCTTAAGGCTGGTGCTACGATTAAACCATTACTGCAATCCGGTTCATCGTACGCTGGCGTTTGGCGATCCGCTCCAGGGTAGGCGGAATATCGACAATTCAGGGGGTAACGATGGAACTCCGAAAGGTTGCGTTTTGGGTAATGACTATTACCGCTATTGCTTGGAATACCTCGCTTTTTGCCGCGACAGTCGTGCAGCAGGATACAGAGGATAAGGATAAAGCCCAGGCGGTACCGACAACACCTGCCAAGCTTGGAGCACCTGTTCCGAGTAAGCGTCCCACGCCGAGCAAACCCGCTGCACCCCCTGTGCCAGGTAAACCAGCAGCCCCGCCCGTTCCGGGTAAACCGTCGGCTCCTCCTGTGCCAGGTAAAACAGTTACCCCGCCCATTCCGGGTAAACCGTCGGCTCCATCTCTGCCAGGTAAGCCATCAGCCCCACCCGTTCCGGGGAAACCGTCAGCTCCAAATTCCCCCGCACAGAGTGTCCCTGCCCCAGTAAAGGCGCCGTCGTCGGGTGTTTCCCTCAAGGTGCTCAGTCCGAACGGCGGAGAAACCCTGCGTAGTGGCGATACAGTGAAGGTAAGCTGGCGTGCGAGTGGCGCGAGAGGGCGAGGTGATGTTCTGTTACAACATGCCGGTCGTACCGTTGCCAAGATCGCAAAGGGTGTCAACCTCGCTGCGGGCAGCGTCAGCTGGCGGGTGAATATCCGCAAGCCACTCGGCGGTGGCTACAGCATTGTGGTGCTGAGCAGTGATGGCAAGACGAAAGACCAGAGTGATCGTCCTTTCACCATCCTTGCCGTCGAGGCGGGTCGTCCAAGCGGGACAGGTACGACAGGCGGGACTCCCAGCGGTTCAGGCACTGCACCGACGGGCAGTGGGGAAAGTGCACCGGCAGGTGGCGAGAGCGAGCAACCGGCTGCCCCTGCAGCCCCGGAGATCGTTATCACTACGCCGACAGCCAATGCGGCCTGGTGTACCAATGCGCCGCACGAGTTTCACTGGACGGCGACACTACCGGCAGGTACTAACGTCAAGATCGATTTGATGAGAGATAACGGTACCACTGTTTGGGAAAGTGTTACGCCCAATACGGTCAACAGCGGCAGTTTTGTCTGGCCGGGACTAACTGACGCGCAATTTGCTTCCGGCATGATCTACTTGCGCCCGCGTATCAGCGCGGCCGATGGCAGCGTCAGTAAAACCGGTGGTCTCCTGTTCTTCGGCAAACCTTTGCGTCTCAGCAAGCCGCAGAGTACCTACACCTGGCGCAAGGGAATGCAGTACACGATCCAGTGGGTACAGCTGTGCGATCTGCCTGCGCCGCTGGATATCGATTTGTTGGATAGTGCGCACCAGCCGGTATTGAATATTGCCTCAGGGTTACCTGTCGGTGGGGGCTCCAGTGGGAAGAGCATGCAGTGGACGGTACCTACCGATCTGACTCCCGGAACCTATTACATACGCTTACGTACGAGCGGCGGACAACTTTCTGTCGAGGGTTCATTCCATGTGGCGGAACCCATCAATATACCGGTTAGCCCCGCCATCACGATTACTGCACCGAGCGCGAACGTGGGCTGGTGTACCGGTGAGCCACATGAGTTCCACTGGAGCTCGACATTGCCTGCAAGTACTAACGTCAAAATTGATCTGATGAGAGGTGACGGTAGTACTTTGTGGCAGAGCATTACGCCCAGTACGGCCAACAACGGCAGTTTCGTTTGGTCAGGATTGACCGAAGCGCAATTTGCCTCCGGCATGATTACCGTGCGCCCGCGCATCAGTACGCTCGACAACAGCGAGTTGACCGTCGGCGAGTATCTGCACTTCGGTAAGTGGTTGATGCTCGATAAACCGAAGAGTAACTACACATGGCGTCATGGATCGCAATACACGATTACGTGGATGCAGCCATGTAATCTGACGTCGACGGTTACCCTCGAATTGCTGAATTCAGCGCACCAACCGGTCAGCACCATCGCCACTGGTCTGTCGACGAGCGGAACCGGCAGCGGTAAATCCTATGGCTGGACTGTACCCGCCAATCTTGCGCCGGGGGTCTATTACATTCGTGTGCTGACTGCCGACGGCCTGCATTCCAATGAAGGAAGTTTTAACGTCGCGCCACCGTTGTAATGCTAGTAACGACGGGTTGCAAATAACCAACGACGGAGAGGAGCTGCTGTGGTGTGATGAGCGGGACAAGAAGGAAAAGCTGCGTGTGGTTTTCGGCGGTGCTCTGCGGTGCGGCACTCTATACCCCACAGGCGCTCGCCGAGATCACGCTTGCCGCGAATGACGACGTACTACAGGCGTGGCAGATTATCGCCCAAAACGGCAGCGCATCGCCCTCGTTGGCTAACGGTGTCGATGGCACAACTGTCATTGAGTGGCACGGCGCCGCTTCAGTGGAGAGTTACCGCAACGATGTGGTCGGTGACAGCACATTGACTCCCTTGCGCGACGGTAATTTTTATAAAGCAACAGTGCAGGGCGATCTGCGAGAAACAACCTCAGCAGGTGTCACCAGCTATTTGCAATTTGCTGCTACCCATAGCAACGACAGAGCAGTACTAAGCCAGAACACCCAGTTGGATATGTTTCTTTCCGGTGTGGTGGGGCAGGATTATGGTGTAGCAGTTGGTGATGTGACCACCAGTTTTTCCACCCTGGGCACCAATACATTGCTGCGTGGACTTTATGGCTACAGGCAAATTGGTAATACCCTGGTGTCAGCCAGTATCGGTACCATTGCCGAGAGCTGGGCTACCTATGCTGGCACGCTCCCTGGTTCCCGCTATCTCAGTGATGCCTATGCAGTTAAGGTCGATTTTCCTGCGGGTGAATACGGACGTTTTTTTGTTACCACCCAGGGATATTCCGATGATCAGAACAGCCTTGAACCGAGCCAACAAACCTACACTGCGACGATTGCCAGCACCGATACGGCAGGTTTCAGCTATCAGCGCGATACCTTCAATGTACGTGGCGAATATGGCAGTAGTCGTTGGCGAGAAAAAGGGGCAAGTACCCACGCTGACTATGCATCGGTGATCGATGCTGAGTGGCGTGCCGCCGAGAGCGGTACTATTCGTGCCGGTTACCATGATATCGGTCTCTACTACTCCTCACTATCCGCTGACGTTACTGCCGGGATACTCGAAAGTTACCTGGCCGGTGACTGGACGCCATTGACCTGGTTGGGGCTAAGTGCAGACCTGCGCCGGTCTCGCAACGACACCGCCTATTATCCCGGTGACGTGCGCGATACCGATGCGCTGTCGTTTAGTGGGAATTTCAATCTCAACGACCTCCTGACCGGCCTGCAACTCGTGGTGCAATATTCACATTCCGCGGGCAAGACCGTGGACGACATCAAGCAGGACATCGATAGTAACGGCGCCACCATCAGCTACGCCAGCGCCTACTGGGGATTGCAGATTGGAAACAGTTATCAGCAGACAGACAGTGTGGCTACGCCCAATGCGGGAAGCAAAACCACGAGCTGGAATGGCAGTGTGAATATGAACCTTAACCGCGATCCGAATACCAGTGGTATATGGGGTGCAGATGTGACGCTTTCTGTATCAAGTCAGCGCCAGGAACTGGATGATGGCAGCAAGACGGACAGCAACAATATCGATGTTACCCTTAACGCGTCACGAATCGGTTGGGGGACGCTGGCGCTCACTCTGGGCGAGGGAAGGATGACCCAGGCCGATGGCGGGCCTGAGTTGAAGCAGCAACGTGTGCAATTGGATG
The DNA here is from genome assembly GCA_050287105.1 of Thiohalomonadaceae bacterium. Taxonomy (GTDB): domain Bacteria; phylum Pseudomonadota; class Gammaproteobacteria; order Thiohalomonadales; family Thiohalomonadaceae; genus JAPHTQ01. The sequence continues at coordinate 1,889 of JBNKBG010000016.1, read as the reverse complement.
CCTCCTATCCCTGGAGTGAGAGTAGCGTGATCAAGGCATATCTACGGGATAATTCGAACGACGGCGATCCAGTCTCCCATTACAGCGAACACACTATCGGTGTGCAGCTGTCTACGGTGTGGTAGCGCCTGAAGCGAGGTGGAAGTATGAGCAAGCAAGGGATGAATCGGTCGTTATTGATCTACGCCCTGGTGGCGGCAGCGCTATTGCCCTGGTGCGGCTACAGCATCGCGGCGGAGCAAGCGACGGATGGAACGACGAAGCCGTCGCTGGCAGGCATGGAAGAGGCGAGGGCAGCAAGACAGGCGCTGGATCGTTTTGTTAACGCCTACCAGAATGGCAATGCCGGTGAGATACGCGCAATGCTCGATCCGAGCATGATCGGCTATCAGCAATTCATCGACGGCGTGCAGCGTAACATGAGTATGCAGAAACAGATCCGCATTCACTTCTACGACACCCAGGTTATCGCCGGTCCCGACGTGACGGTGGTCCACACTCGCTGGGAGAAGCGCTTTCTTTCCGTTACCAATATGGAACCGGGATTGCACCGCGGCTTCAGCAGTTTCCTGCTGCATCGCACGACGACCGGCTGGAAGCTGGCTGCGCTGGCCGGTGACAATATGGTGGTCAGTACCGGTGGCACCCTGGCGCGACTGACTTTTCAACCCAGTACAATAGCCTTTAGTTCGCTGCCGGTCGCGGTGGTAGCTGCGCCTCCTCCGATGTCTGGATTTACCATTGAGGTGGCTGATCCGGATCTGATCGGACGGGGTAGTATCAACGTGGATTTCCGTACCAGCCAGGGCGATAACGAGACTTTTGCTCTGACTGAAACCAGCCCCGGCCGCTTTGTCCGCAACACACTCAATATTGAGCAGAGCGTCGTCGGTGCCGGACCAACGGTAAATGGACGCCTGGTGATCGACAGTAGCCCGCTGCCGGCAACGGTCACGATGCGTTATATAGACCAGAATCCAGGGAACGGTCAGCCACCCAGGGCGTTGAGTACTTCAATTACGATCCAGTAGTTATCTGTCGTCATAGGTTTCACAGGGACTTTCACCAGACTCGGACCGAATTCTTCGGTGACCTGGTGCGGCCCCTGTTATCCCGCCTGCATCACAGCAAGAAAAAAGTAATAGCTGTGTGTCTCTTTTTCCATCCCAGTGGGAGGCCGCTGTGACGGTATCCCTCACTCAAAGACCATAAAAACGGTCTTCATCTTGCGCTCCGTTACGGCAACTGCCCCGCTCATTGTTTACCTTCCGCGAGTCACAATGAAGAAACCCCGCCTTTTGTGAACCTTGTATTGTTTATTTTAATAAACAGTATTGATATCTTGTTTTGTCATGTACAATGCCCCACATTTTGAAACGCCAGAAAAATAATTTCAGTAACTCTTTGAATTGAGAGAAAAAACATATGAATGCTAAGGATATGACCGCCTCCCCGGATAAGTTTGCCAAGGGCACCGGGGCACACCGTACACGTCGGCCTGTCTATATGGACTTCCTGCCGCCGTGCAACAACGCCTGTCCGGCGGGGGAGGATATCCAGGGCTGGCTGGCACTGGCACAGGCCGGTGAGTATGAGGCAGCCTGGCAAAAACTGATTGAAAACAATCCCTTCCCGGCGATTCACGGCCGGGTTTGCTACCACCCCTGTGAGACGGCCTGTAACCGTATCTACACCGATGAAGAGGTGAGCATCCACGCGGTGGAGCGTTTCCTCGGCGATATGGCGATGGAGAAGGGCTGGAAGCCGGAGTACAAGCCGCGTCCCGGCGGCAAGCGGGTAATGGTGATCGGTGGCGGGCCGAGCGGTCTCTCCGCGGCCTACCACCTGACCCGTCTGGGGCATTAGGTCGAGATCTTTGAGGCCGGTCC
>JBNKBG010000015.1:0-40333 GCA_050287105.1 Thiohalomonadaceae bacterium | reverse complement strand
TGCTTTTTCGTAGGGGATGCCCTTGCAGATCATTTCGTCACCTGCTGCGGCTGGCTGCCGGGGCTATTGGGATCGATTTCGAGATCGCCCTTGCGCTGCTCTTCCAGACGATGGATCAGATTGGAGGGGCGGATATGGAAATAGGCGGTGACGCGGCGCGAGAAGATACCCACATGGTTGGGGGCGATCTCCTCCGGGCAGCCGGTCATGCAGAGGTTGCACATAATGCATTCGACAAACAGCTCGCCCGCCTCACGGAAGCGACCGTCGACGGCCAGTTGCACACCCAGTTCTACGTTAATGCCCTTGGGGCAGGCGCTGAAACAACCGCCGCAGTGGCGGCAACTGCGCGCCTCGGGGAAGACTCGGTGGAATTCACCCTGCACATCCCAGGAGTTCTGGATATCGGTGAGTTCGTAGTGGTGGTGGGTCGGGCTGGGGAAAACCATGAACAGCACCTGCATCCCTTCTTCCACCAGGGTCTGGCAGGCCAGTTCCATACGGACTTTGTTTTCACCGGCGCGGCGTACCATGACGCGACAGGAACCGCAGACCCCCTCCAGGCAGCCCACCCCTTTCACCCGCGGATATCCAGCATTCCATAAGGCCTGGATCACCGACAGAGTGGGGGAGGCCTGGATGGCCTTGCCGTCGATAACGACGTTTACCCGTTCCTGTGTCTGTGCATTCATTCGTTAACGTTCACCATGGATTGTGTTCCAAGCGCATGAAAACCATCGTATTTATAATGTAACTATGGTGGCGCAGAGCCGACGCATTGTACCCAAAACCACTCAGGAATACTCCATAGTCAGGAAAAAACTCTTGCCTGCGGTTATGAGTGCTCCAGGAAAACAGCGCTGTTGCCGCTGTTTTTGACGCAGCGGAAAACGCTGTGATACCATGCAAAATCAACGATATAGGACGGTTGTCTATCACCGCCATATCTGGAAAGCAAAGCATCGCGCGTCGGCTCGGTGCTTTTTTTATTGATCACGTGGTCTCTCGTATGGATCACCACTGAAGCGGAAGGAAAGCAATGCCCAGTATTACCCTCCCTGACGGCTCCAAACGCCAATTCGATCATCCCGTTACTGTTCACGAAGTTGCTGCCGATATCGGCCCCGGTCTGGCCAAGGCCGCACTGGCCGGCAAGATCGGCGACAGGCTGGTCGATACCTCCCACTCTATTGATAGCGATGTAGAGCTGGCGATTATCACCGAGAAGAACGAAGAGGGGCTGGAGATCATCCGTCACTCCACCGCCCACCTGCTGGCCCAGGCGGTAAAGCGTCTTTTTCCTTCCGCCCAGGTGACCATTGGCCCGGTGATTGAAGACGGCTTCTTCTACGACTTTGCCTTCGAGCGTCCCTTTACCACTGAAGACCTCGAACAGATTGAAAAAGAGATGGAGAAGATCGTCGCCGCCGACCTCCCGCTTGAGCGTTCGGTGATGTCGCGTGAAGAGGCCATCGAATTCTTCCGCGGTATGGGTGAGGCCTACAAGGCTGAGCTTATCGAGGCGATCCCCCATGGTGAGGAGCTGTCACTCTACAAGCAGGGCGACTTCACCGATCTCTGTCGTGGTCCCCATGTACCGTCCACCGGTCGACTCAAGGCCTTCAAATTAATGAAGGTGGCCGGTGCCTACTGGCGCGGCGATTCGAAGAACGAGATGCTGACCCGCATTTACGGCACCGCCTGGACCGACAAGAAGGCGCTGAAAGAGTACCTGCACCGCCTGGAAGAGGCGGAGAAGCGCGACCACCGCCGCATCGGTCGCCAGCTCTCCCTGTTCCACACCCAGGAAGAGGCGCCGGGGATGGTCTTCTGGCATCCCCATGGCTGGACCCTGTGGCAGATGGTGGAGCAGTACATGCGCGACGTTTTCCGCAACAATGGCTATCAGGAGATCCGCACACCACAGGTGGTGGATCGCAGCCTGTGGGAGAAGTCCGGTCACTGGGACAAGTTCGGTGATGGCATGTTTACCACTCACTCGGAGAATCGCGACTACGCGATCAAGCCGATGAACTGCCCCTGCCACGTGCAGGTGTTCAATCAGGGGCTGAAGAGCTACCGTGACCTGCCGCTGCGCCTGGCCGAGTTTGGCTCCTGCCATCGCAACGAGCCGTCGGGCACCCTGCATGGCATTATGCGGGTGCGTAACTTTACCCAGGACGATGCCCACATCTTCTGTAGTGAGGCGCAGATCCAGGACGAGGTGTCGGTCTTTATTGATCTGCTCTACATGGTTTATGCGGACTTCGGCTTTAACGAAGTCATCATCAAACTCTCCACCCGTCCTGAGCAACGGGTTGGTTCCGACGAGGTTTGGGACAAGGCGGAGCACGCCCTGGAGCAGGCGCTCAATGCCAAGGGTCTCGACTGGGACCTGCAGCCGGGCGAAGGGGCCTTCTACGGACCGAAGATCGAGTTCTCATTGAAGGATTGTCTGGGACGGGTCTGGCAGTGCGGCACCATCCAGGTCGATTTCTCCATGCCGGGCCGTCTCGATGCTCATTACATTGCCGAGGACGGCAGCAAGCAGGTGCCGGTGATGTTGCACCGGGCAATTCTCGGTTCGATGGAGCGTTTTATCGGGATTCTCATCGAACAACACGCCGGTTCCTTCCCGCTTTGGCTGGCTCCGATCCAGGCGGTGGCGATGAACATTACCGATAATCAGGCCGCTTTTGTCCAGGAAGTGAAAGAATATCTGAAAAATCAGGGCATTCGTGTCAAATCCGACTTGAGAAATGAGAAGATCGGCTTTAAGATCCGCGAGCACACGCTACTTCGCGTCCCGTACCTGCTGGTAGTCGGGGACCGTGAAGTCGAAAATCGTTCCGTGGCCGTGCGCACGCGTAGTGGTGAAGACCTTGGCAGCATGACCCTTGAGGCGCTTGCCAAACTCCTGACCGCTGAGATCGCGAGCCGCGGCCTAACTGTTTAGAGGACTAAAGAAATCGCTGCCAAAGAGAAACAGACCCGACTGAATGACGAAATACGGGTTCCGGAAGTACGTCTCATCGACCAGGATGGAGAGCAAGTCGGGGTCGTCGCCACCGACAGGGCATTGGAGATGGCTGTTGAAGCAGACCTCGATCTGGTAGAGGTTTCGCCCGACGCCGAGCCACCAGTCTGCCGAATCATGGACTACAACAAGTTCCAGTTCGAGACGCGGAAAAAGCTCCAGGCAGCGAAGAAGAACCAGAAACAGGTTCATGTAAAAGAGATCAAGTTTCGTCCAGGGACGGAAGAGGGAGATTATCAGGTCAAACTACGCAACCTGACACGCTTCCTCAACGAAGGGGACAGGGTCAAGGTAACCTTACGGTTCCGTGGCCGTGAAATGGCACACCAGGAACTCGGTCGCGATCTATTGAAGCGGATCGAGAACGACCTTGCTGAATTGGGAACAGTAGAACAGTTTCCGAAGATGGAAGGCCGCCAAATGGTGATGCTGCTGGCCCCTAAAAAGAAGAAGTAGGCCTCGGTCTGCTTCGAATGCACTACTGTCCATCCATTATGGTGCCAACAGTTATAAATGTGCGTTTTATTAAACTAGCAATGCGTGGTTCGGAGTAATAGCAATGCCAAAGATGAAGACTAACCGTGGCGCGGCCAAGCGTTTCAAAAAGAGCGCTGGCGGTTTCAAGCGACACCAGTCGTTCCGTCGTCACATCCTCACCAAAAAACCGACCAAGCGTAAGCGTCAGCTGCGTTCGGCCGAAATGGTTGCCGCCGTCGACGTACCAATGGTACGCCGCATGTTGCCCTATAGTTGAGGAGTAAGGAACGATGCCAAGAGTAAAACGTGGTGTACAGGCTCGTGCCCGTCACAAAAAGATTATGGCCCAGGCCAAGGGCTATTACGGTCGTCGTAAAAACGTCTTCCGCGTAGCCAAACAGGCGGTTATCAAAGCCGGTCAGTATGCTTACCGCGACCGTCGTCAGCGTAAACGTCAGTTCCGTGCGCTGTGGATTGCCCGTATCAACGCCGCTGCGCGTGAGTGTGGACTCTCCTATAGCCGCATGATCAACGGTCTGAACAAGGCCGGTGTTGCGATCGATCGTAAGGTACTGGCTGATATCGCTGTACTCGACAAGGCAGGTTTTGCTGCCCTGGCGAATACCGCGAAAAACGCACTGGCCTGAGCAACAACGAAACAAAGCGAGGCATAGTCCTCCGCTTTAGTTACAGAAGGGGGAAAGGCCTGACAGTCTTTCCCCTTTTTGTTTTGCAGAACAGCTAGAGAATCCTGATTGGAGTAGATGGCGTGGATGATTTGACGGGGCTGATAAAAGAGGCCGAGGCGGCAGTTGCAGCGACTACCGAGATACAGGCGCTGGAAGATATCCGGGTGCACTATCTGGGTAAAAAGGGCGTGTTGACCGAACAGATGAAATCCCTGGGCAAACTTTCAGCGGAAGAGCGTCCCAAGGCAGGTCAGGTGATCAATCAGGCCAAGGGTGCGGTGCAGCAGGCGATTGAAGCACGTAAGCAGTCATTGCAGGACGCCGTGCTGAATACACGTCTGGAGGCAGAGCGCGTCGATGTGACCCTGCCCGGGCGAGGACAGCCCAGCGGTGGTCTGCACCCCATCAGCCAGACGATGGAACGCATCGAATCACTGTTTGCCCAGCTCGGTTTTAGCGTTGCCGAAGGTCCGGAGATCGAAGATGATTTTCATAACTTCGAGGCGTTGAATATTCCGGAGACACACCCGGCGCGTGCAATGCATGACACCTTCTATTTTGATGCGCATACCTTGTTGCGCACGCATACCTCACCGGTGCAGATCCGTACCATGGAACAGCAACAGCCGCCGCTGCGTTTGATCGCGCCGGGACGTGTCTATCGCTGCGATTCGGATCTGACCCACACTCCAATGTTCCATCAGATCGAAGGTCTATTGGTGGATGAGCATGTCAGCTTTGCCGATCTGAAAGGTATTCTTGACGATTTTCTGCGTAACTTCTTTGAGCAGGAACTGGCGGTTCGTTTCCGCCCTTCCTACTTCCCGTTTACGGAGCCTTCTGCCGAAGCCGATATTCAGTGCGTAATGTGTGGTGGCAAAGGATGTCGTGTTTGTAGTGGTACCGGCTGGATTGAGATCCTTGGTTGCGGCATGGTCCATCCGGAGGTGTTCCGTCACGTTGGTATCGATAGTGAGAAATACAGCGGCTTTGCCTTCGGTATCGGTGTCGAGCGTATGGCGATGCTGCGTTACGGCGTAAATGATCTACGTCTGTTCTTCGAAAATGATCTGCGTTTTCTGCAGCAATTCAATTAAATTGGATTCGCAGGTTAATCGACATCATTACGATAAAATTCTGACTCAGGTTTGAAACAATATGAAATTCAGTGAACAGTGGCTACGCGAGTGGATTAATCCCTCAGTTTCTACCGACGAGTTGTGTCACCAGTTGACCATGGCTGGTCTCGAAGTCGACGCGGTAGAAGCGGTGGCCGGTAGCTTTAGTGGCGTAGTCGTCGGTGAAGTATTGAAAGTCGAACCGCATCCGGATGCGGATAAGCTACGCGTTACCGAGGTCAATGTCGGGGCCAAAGAATCTCTGGGTATTGTTTGTGGTGCAGCCAATGTGCGTGTTGGCCTGAAGGTGCCGGTCGCGGTTGTCGGTGCTGTGCTTCCCGGAGATTTCAAGATTAAACAGGCCAAGCTGCGTGGTGTGCCATCTGCCGGTATGCTCTGTTCCGCCTCCGAGTTGGGCCTGGCAGAAAGCTCTGCGGGATTGCTCGAGTTGTCGCCGGATGCGCCGGTTGGTGAGGATATTCGTCGCTACCTGAAACTGGACGATGTCAGCATTGAGTTAGGTCTGACACCTAACCGGGGTGACTGCCTTAGCGTTGCCGGTATCGCGCGTGAGACGGGTGTTATCAATCAAATGCCGGTGAACGGACCGGCGATCGAAAGTGTCGCTGCCACCACGAAGGACACCTTTCCTGTCGCCGTCGAAGCGCCGAATGATTGCCCACGTTACATCGGCCGCGTCATTCGTGATGTGAACGTCAAGGCCGAAACGCCGTTGTGGATGCAGGAGCGTTTACGTCGTAGCGGTGTTCGCAGTCTTGGACCCGTGGTCGATGTGACCAATTATGTGTTGCTTGAATTGGGGCAACCGATGCACGCCTTCGATCTGGCCAGGCTTAATAAGGGGATTGTTGTCCGCCGTGCCAAAGCCGGTGAAAAACTGGCACTACTCAATGAGCAGGAGGTCGAGCTGGATGCCGATACCCTGATTATTGCCGATCACCAGAGTCCATTGGCGATGGCAGGTGTAATGGGCGGCAGCAGTTCCGCTGTTAGTGATACGACCTGCGATATCTTTCTTGAGAGTGCCAGCTTTGCTACGCAGAGTATCGTTGGCCGTGCGCGGCGTTATGGCCTGCACACCGATTCCTCACATCGCTTTGAGCGTGGTGTTGATCCCCTGCTACCCAGGCAGGCGATGGAGCGTGCAACGTCGTTGTTGCTTGATATCGTCGGAGGTAAAGCTGGACCTCTGGTCGAAGTGGCGAATGAGGCCGCGCTGCCAGCGCCCCAACCCATTCTTCTCAGGGCACAAAGGATTGCACGTATCCTCGGTGGCGAAATCGCCGCAAATGAGGTGGAGGGCATCCTCAAGCGCCTGGGGATGACGGTGACAGCGTGTGACGAGGGCTGGCAGGTGACGGCGCCAAGTTTCCGCTTTGATATCGCCATCGAAGTGGATCTTATCGAAGAGATTGGCCGTATTGTCGGTTTTGAGAATCTCCCCAGTAAGCGCCCCCTTGCTGCGCTGCAAATGCATCCCCAGCCGGAAGGATGTCTGGAAAGGCGTGATTTCCTGCGCCTGTTGGCTGACCGCGGTTACCAGGAAGCGATTAGCTACAGTTTTGTTGATCCCACGATACAGCAGCGCCTCAACCCGGAGGGGCAGGGTATCGCCCTGGCCAACCCGATCTCCAGCGACCTGTCGGTAATGCGTACAACGCTTTGGGCAGGCCTGTTGCCAGTACTGCAGCACAATATCAACCGACAGCAACCGCGAGTACGTCTGTTTGAGTATGGTCTCGCCTTCAACCGTCAGGCCGAGGCGACGAAACAGGAGAACATGCTCGCCGGGCTGGCATACGGTGCATCAATGCCGGAGCAATGGGGTAGCGCGGAGCGCAAAATCGACTTTTTTGACGTCAAAGCGGACATTGAGGCCCTGCTAGGGCTGACCCGCAGGTCTGACCAGTTCCGTTTCGTTGCCGAAAAGCACCCCGCTTTACACCCCGGGCAGTGCGCCAGGATCTATTTTGGAGATGAACCTTGCGGATGGCTGGGGGCACTTCATCCTGGCCTGGAAAAGGCCTTCGACCTGCGTGGACAATGCTATCTCTTTGAAATTAAAGCAGATATGCTGTATGAGAAAAATGTCGCGAAATTCGCCGAAATATCGAAATTTCCGGCTATTCGCCGCGATCTTGCTGTTTTGGTGGAGGAGGGCATTACGGCTGATCAGGTGCTAAATTGCATCAAAAACGCTGCCCCCGAGAGTCTGAAAAACTTAAAGCTGTTTGACCTCTATGCTGGGGAACGCATTGATTCAGGTAGAAAAAGTCTTGCTTTGGGCTTGACCTTACAAGCACAATCACGCACTCTTACTGACGAAGAAGTTGATGCTGCAATCGAACAGGTAGTGAATTCCCTGGTTCGTGAACTGGGAGCGACTTTAAGAGAGTAATCATGGCATTAACAAAAGCAACGATTGCCGAAAAGCTCTTTGACGAGCTTGGACTGAACAAGCGCGAAGCCAAGGAGCTGGTAGAGCAGTTTTTTGAGGAAGTTCGCATCGCGCTGGAGAATGGCTACCAGGTAAAACTATCTGGTTTTGGGAATTTCGACCTGCGCGATAAGAATGAGCGACCCGGTAGAAACCCCAAAACAGGTGAGGAAATACCGATAACCGCTCGCCGCGTAGTGACTTTCCGTCCCGGGCAAAAACTCAAGGCAAGAGTAGAGGCATATGCTGGAACCCAGCAACAATAACGAATTACCGCCAATCCCAGGCAAGCGCTACTTTACCATTGGTGAAGTAAGTGAGCTGTGTGGTGTCAAACCGCACGTACTCCGCTACTGGGAGCAGGAGTTTCCCCAACTCAAGCCGGTAAAACGTCGCGGTAACCGTCGCTATTATCAGCGACAGGATGTCATTATCATCCGCCAGATCCGCGCGCTGCTCTACGAGCAGGGGTTTACCATCGGTGGCGCACGGCAGCAGTTGGAAGGCGATGACAACAGAACTGATGCCAACCAGAGTCAGCAGATCATCAAGCAGTTAAGGGTGGAGCTGGAAGAAGTACTGGATATCCTGAAGAGTTAGTTTTTACAGCTAATTCCTTCATCTGGACGAGCATTTACAAGAATCCCCCGCAAATCAATATTCGTGTTCTCAATGTTGAGCAACTGGTGTATTATGCGCGGCTCATTCGTTAGCGGATGAAATCAATCGGAGCGTAGCGCAGCCTGGTAGCGCACCACAATGGGGTTGTGGGGGTCGGGAGTTCGAATCTCCCCGCTCCGACCAATAAATAGAAAGCCGACTCATGAGTCGGCTTTTTTGTGCCTGGCTCCTGATTTTCCTCTCCCTCTGGAAAGTGTCACAAATGTTAATCTGTGGCCCGATTCCTTTTCTTAGCAGGCCCTATTAGGGCAAAATGCCACCATTATATCCACATAAAATATAAGTAAATGATGAGTTTGTGCTGCGTCTGCAGGATGTTAGGGGTGTGGCGGGGAATTTGAATGTCACTAGTCTGGTCAGATGAATTTATCACAGGGATTGCTGAAATCGATCGTCAGCACAGGCGAATCGTTGACTTTATCAACCAGTTGCAAGCGGCCCAGTTTGAGCAAAATCCTCAACTGGTGGCCGATGTGCTCTCTGCCTGTATCGATTATACCGCCACGCACTTCGCCTATGAGGAGCAACTGCAACTCGATGCGGGGTACGAGTTTCGAGATGTTCATCGAAAAGTCCATACCCTGTTTACCCAGCGGATCACGGAATATCAGCGGAGACTCAGGGCAGGTGATGATATTGCTGAGGAACTGCACGATATGCTCGGACGTTGGTTGGTAAATCACATCAGGTTGGATGACGCGGACTATGTGGGGGCAGTAAGGATCTATCTGGCAGCGCAACTAAAGCAAAACAAGCTAAAGAGTGGCAAGGGATTTATCAGTAAACTATTTGGCTGATTTTTCCGTTGTAGTCGACCGTAAGCAGATAGTGGAGATAAGGCTGCTCTATTGAGTACGGATTTTTCTATTAAATTTTTTCATTATAATTACCTTAGTAATATGCTTGCTTTCTGAGTCAGAATCGGCGTCAATGTAGTGGCGCATTGCGTAATACACTATTACTCAAAGTGTTTTCATGGAAGCAGAGCAGAGACGGAGATGATGGCCAATGCCTATTAGTTGGACAAAAGATCTGGATACCGGGATTGAGTTAATCGACGAGCAACACCGCAAAATTGTCGAATTAATTAATCAGCTGGAGCATGCGCATCGTGGTTCTGACTATAAGTCTGATCTGGTTAGAAGTGTTATTGATGAGTGCGTACAATACACTATGTCACACTTTGCCTTTGAAGAGGAGATCCAGCAAGTTGCCGGTTACGAGTACTGTCGACCGCACAAGAAAGTTCACGAACTCTTTACCAGGCGTGTAGGTGAATACCGCAAGCGTCTGGATGATGGGGAGGATGTTACGGGTGAATTGCATCTGATGCTCGCGAATTGGTTGATTAAGCATATTAAGCATGATGATGCTGATTATGTGCCCTCAGTGAAGGCCAACATCGATACATTTATTCAAGATCAGGAATCAACGAAAGGACGTGGCTGGATTCGCCGCTTTTTTTCAATCTAGTTTGCATATTATTGTTTATGCAGCAACCTATTCATTTATACGGCCTTTAACTCTTCGGCTTTTTTCAATTTCTTGAGTACCTTTGATTTAAGATATTCAAGAAACTCTTCGTTATTGTCATACCCCATATTCAGTGCAAACGTACTCACCTCATTTATCAACTTGCGCAATGCGTTGATCTCTTCGTGACTTCTGCCACAGGCTCTGCAATGTGTTCCATCTTCCGTACAGGCTGTGCGGCTGACACAGGGTTTGAAATGGTATGTCATTTACTTACACCTCGACACTTTCGGCTAGCTCAACATCAAAGGCCTGCATAAACACCGCCAGGGGGATGTCCAGTACTTCCATATTCAGTTTTGTGCGACAGAAGCGCTTCTCTTTATCCGTGGCACCAGGGATGATAGCCCAACCACTTTCGGTTGCACGATCCAGACTGATGTCATGCAGTACCATACGTTCAGTATCACGATTTAAGCTCATCCCGATTAGAAGATAGCGCTTCTCCTTTCGATACTCTTTAAAGAATTTCGGTACGCCGAAGCCACCCATTAATTCAGTAATGTAGTCCACGTAATCTGCGTCGGAGGCGATGTAGTTGGATTCCGGTTGAGGGGTGCCCATAGGTTTTAGCAATAGTGGTAGCGTGACATCCACCTCTTCGTTGTTGATCTCTTTATAGTTGTTGCCGTCGTAGTGATAAAGCTTGTAACGAAAGTCAGTGCCGCCGATACGGGCAATACCTACCATGAGATTGTGAGGTGTGTCGTTGTAACTTTCCTGTAGCTGCAGGTCGCGATTGATATCAATGACGCAGGCGGGTTTGACCGTCTTAATCCAGTCGTGGATCGGGGCACGGCTCCATTCTGTTTCACCATAGAGTTTGTTAAGGAAGCGGGTAAGAAAATTACGACCGCGTTTCAGCTCCTGATTCATTGCGGCTCGAGGGAATTCGTACATCAATTTTGGCGCCATTGGCTTGCCGCCATTCATGGCAAGAATAAGACTGTCGCTGTCGGCAGGGATCGGTTCACCACTTACGCAGTTGACCGAGCCGATCAGGGCGTGTGGTCCGAGATAGGGGATGATGCTGCCGTCTTTGAGACCAGCCTTTATCGTTTCGATGAGTTGCTGTTCCATATTCCGTTCCGCTTGTCTGATGAATTTACTTGGTTACTGCAATTATCGGGCCGGAATATAAGGTGTTGATTTTATGGTGATGGAGAGTGGGGATAAGAGAAATTTGTCGTAAAGACGACAAAGTAGAGGTACAGCTACGTATTCACACTCATCACGCGTTCATATTCATAGACACCACCAAGGATGATGACCTCGTTTTCTGTCCTGATATAGCCCGGGATAAGTTCGGAATAGAAGAAGACCTTGGGCAGTGGCACCTCGATGCGAACGATTTGGTCGCCAAACTCCGATGCGCGCTCAATGCTGTGGCTGAAGGAGTTGAGATTATTGAGTAACAGGAGAGGCTGATCACTTCCGTCGCGCCCCGGCCGATGCATCTGTTCGATGTCGTTACTACCACGGTAGAGGGTGAGGTGGGTTTGTTCAGGAAACTGGCGCGATAACTCATACTGGCAATAGGTGTAGACCAGATCGAGTTGTGCTTCTAATGAGTTGGTATTGTAGAGGCCCTGGGCATAGGCGTGTAGATAGGCATGGTAGGCCTCATCATCACTGCTATGGATCGCCTCCTGGTGAAAGCGTGGCAATAGGCCGAAACGTGATTCACACCAGCCCTTCATCACTGCCGCATCGCGGCTTTCTGCGTTGAACGACCAGCCACGTAGCAGGCGCAGATAGTCGGCCTTGCTTCGGTCCAGCCGGCTCTCTTTCTCCAGTCCTGCCTCTTCCGGCTCGTGCAGACAGAAGTGCACCGTCATGTAATCAAGGAATTGTTGAGCGCGGTTTCCGGCATCCTTGATTCCATCCAGCCTGCGCAGTAGATCCCGATGCAACACCTCCACGCCATCAATACTCAGGTGTGTTGGGTGCTGTTGGAAGGTGAGACTGCCCAAGATTACCGCAGGCAGATTACAGCGGTTAACAGGCAGGCAGGCCTCTCTTGGAAGTGTAGGTCCGGCGTTCTTGGCAGGGCTCATATGTTTGTCGTTATCCATACAGCAATCGCGTCTTTGTCGTAGATCAAACCTTACAAAAGATTTGTGGATTTCAAATAATAACTAGCAATAACAGTGAGTTATCGCGCACCTTTGTGTTGGTACGCTCCTTGCTCAAGAGTACCTGACATCGGTCTTAACCATCGAAACGCAAGGAGAACTACCATGGCATTACGTCAATGCGCGATTTACGGTAAAGGTGGCATCGGCAAGTCCACCACCACCCAGAACCTTGTCGCGGCTCTCGCCGAGGCAGGTAAGAAAGTCATGATTGTGGGCTGTGACCCAAAAGCTGACTCCACCCGTCTGATCCTGCACTCCAAGGCACAGACTACTGTAATGCACCTGGCTGCGGAAGCCGGTTCTGTAGAAGACCTGGAACTGGAAGATGTACTCTCTGTCGGTTACGGCGACGTCAAGTGCGTCGAGTCCGGTGGCCCTGAGCCGGGTGTAGGCTGCGCCGGTCGCGGTGTAATCACTGCCATCAACTTCCTCGAAGAGGAAGGCGCCTACGACGAAGACCTCGACTTCGTATTCTACGACGTACTGGGTGACGTTGTGTGTGGTGGTTTCGCCATGCCCATCCGTGAGAACAAAGCTCAGGAGATCTACATCGTAGTTTCCGGCGAGATGATGGCTATGTATGCGGCCAACAACATCGCCAAGGGTATCGTTAAATATGCCAGCTCAGGCGGCGTTCGCCTGGCCGGTCTGATCTGTAACAGCCGCAACACTGCCCGCGAAGACGAACTGATCATGGAACTGGCTCGCCAGCTTGGCACCCAGATGATTCACTTCGTTCCGCGTGACAACGAAGTTCAGCGTGCTGAGATTCGCCGTATGACCGTCATCGAGTATAACCCGAAGGCCAAGCAGGCTGACGAGTATCGCTCTCTGGCACAGAAGGTGATCAATAACAAAATGTTTGTTATTCCCACCCCGCTGACCATGGACGAACTTGAAGACGTAATGATGAGCTTCGGTATCCTCGAAGAGGAAGATGAGTCCATCGTTGGTAAGACTGCTGAAGAGCTGGCGGCTGAAGCCACCGCGTAAGCAATCTGGTTGTTCAGGGACGCGGAATGGCCGCGTCCCGTCCTTCAACTTCAACGTCCACCGGATTAGGTGGCGATGATAGGAGTAAACAAAATGGCAACGATGACTCGTGAAGAGACCGAAGCGCTTATTCAGGAAGTGCTTGAGGTCTATCCTGAGGACGCAAAGAAAGAACGCGCCAAGCACCTGACGGCCAACGACCAGAGTGTCGAACAGTCGAAAAAGTGTATCACTTCCAACCGTAAATCCCTGCCAGGCGTCATGACTATTCGTGGTTGCGCCTACGCCGGTTCCAAGGGTGTGGTATGGGGTCCTATTAAGGACATGATCCATATTTCCCATGGCCCGGTAGGTTGTGGGCAGTACTCCCGTGCTGGACGCCGTAACTACTATGTTGGCGCCACCGGCGTAAACACCTTCGGCACTATGAACTTCACCTCGGATTTCCAGGAGAAGGACATCGTTTTCGGCGGTGACAAGAAACTGGCCAAACTGATTGAAGAAGTCGAAACCCTGTTCCCGCTGAACAAAGGTATCTCCGTTCAGTCAGAGTGCCCCATCGGTCTCATCGGTGACGACATCGAAGCGGTTTCCAAAAAGGCTTCTGCCGAACTGAGCAAGCCGGTTGTACCGGTACGTTGTGAAGGTTTCCGTGGTGTTTCCCAGTCACTTGGCCACCATATCGCCAACGACGCCATCCGCGACCACATGCTCGACAAAGAGCAGAAAGCGGAAGCTGGTCCATACGATGTCGCCATCCTTGGTGACTACAACATCGGTGGTGATGCATGGGCCTCACGTACCATTCTCGAAGAGATGGGTCTGAACGTAGTTGCTCAGTGGTCCGGTGACGGTACCGTTGCAGAGATGGAGCGTACCCCTTCAGTCAAGCTTAATCTGCTGCACTGCTACCGTTCCATGAACTACATCTCACGTCACATGGAAGAGAAGTTCGGGATTCCGTGGATGGAGTACAACTTCTTCGGCCCGACCAAGATCGAAGAATCACTGCGCGCCATTGCGGCCAAATTTGACGAAACCATTCAGGCCAATGCCGAGAAGGTTATCGCTAAGTACAAGCCGCTGATGCAGGCCATCATCGACAAGTACAAGCCGCGCCTCGAAGGCAAGCGCGTCATGCTCTACGTCGGTGGTCTGCGTCCGCGTCACGTTATCGGCGCCTACGAAGATCTGGGAATGGAAGTGGTTGGTACCGGTTACGAGTTTGCGCACAACGACGACTACGATCGCACCATCAAAGACATGGGTAACGCCACCCTGATCTATGACGACGTGACTGGCTACGAATTCGAAGAGTTCGTGAAAAAGGTCAAGCCTGATCTGGTCGGTTCTGGCATCAAGGAAAAGTACATCTTCCAGAAGATGGGTATTCCTTTCCGTCAAATGCACAGCTGGGACTATTCCGGTCCTTACCATGGCTACGACGGTTTCGCCATCTTCGCCCGCGATATGGACATGACCCTCAACAACCCCTGCTGGGGAAAGTTGCAGGCGCCATGGAAGAAGAGTGAAGCCAGCGACGCAGACAGCGCCGCAGCCTAATCGGATGTCGCGGGTCCTGGCGACCCGCGGCACGGTAACATCCATAACGCCGTTGTCCACAGATTAGTGGCGCGGCAGGAGAAAAGTCATGCCTCAGTCAGCTGAAAAAGTAATGCCGTGTTACCCGCTGTTTCGCGAGGAGGAGTACAAAACCACCCTCAAGAACAAGCAGGATAAATACGAAGACAGGGTACCGCAGGAGAAGATCGATGAGACCTTCGAGTGGACTACCACCATGGAGTATCAGGAGCTGAACTTCAACCGTGAAGCTCTGACCATCAACCCCGCCAAGGCCTGCCAGCCACTGGGTGCGGTGCTGTGCTCCCTGGGTTTTGAGAAGACCCTGCCTTATGTACATGGTTCGCAAGGTTGTGTTGCCTACTTCCGTACCTATTTCAACCGCCACTTCAAGGAGCCGGTCGCCTGTGTTTCCGATTCCATGACGGAAGATGCAGCGGTATTCGGTGGCCAGAAAAATATGTTCGCCGGTCTGGAGAACGCCAAGGCCCTGTACAAGCCGGAGATGATTGCTGTTTCCACCACCTGTATGGCCGAGGTTATCGGTGACGACCTCAACGCCTTCATCGGTAACGCCAAGAAGGGTGGCAGTGTACCGGAAGAGTTCCCAACACCGTTCGCGCATACCCCGAGCTTTGTCGGTTCCCACACCACCGGTTGGGACAATATGTTCGAAGGTATTGCACGCTACTTCACCCTGAACCACATGGAAGGCAAGGAAGTCGGTAGCAATGGCAAGATCAATATTGTTCCTGGCTTTGAGACCTACCTGGGTAACTACCGTGTAGTGAAGCGCATGATGGAAGAAATGGGCGTTGGTTACAGCCTGCTTTCCGATCCGTCTGAAGTGCTGGATACCCCGGCTGATGGTACCTTCCGTATGTACGAAGGTGGCACCACTATCGATGAAATTAAAGATGCGCCGAATGCCAAGGACACCCTGTTCCTGCAGCAATGGCAATCTGACAAATCGCTGAAATTTGTCCAGGGTACCTGGAAGCACGAAGCGCAAAAGATCGAGATCCCGATGGGTCTGGAAGCGACCGATACCTTCCTGATGAAGGTTTCAGAAATATCTGGTCAGCCAATCCCTGCCAGTCTGGAGAAGGAACGCGGTCGTTTGATCGACATGATGCAAGATTCCCATACATGGTTACATGGGAAGAAGTTCGCCCTTTACGGCGATCCTGACTTCGTCATGGGAATGACCCGCTTCCTGCTTGAATTGGGTGCTGAACCGACCGACGTGCTGGCTAACAACGGTAACAAGCGTTGGATGAAAGCGAT
Organism: Thiohalomonadaceae bacterium; assembly: GCA_050287105.1. GTDB lineage: Bacteria > Pseudomonadota > Gammaproteobacteria > Thiohalomonadales > Thiohalomonadaceae > JAPHTQ01. Next base: position 24,341 of record JBNKBG010000015.1, on the reverse strand, counting down.
GAACAAGATGCTGGAAGCCTCACCGTACGGCAAGGAGACCAAGGTTCATATCGGTAAGGACCTGTGGCACTTCCGTTCACTGATGTTCACCAACAAGCCTGACTTCATGATCGGTAACAGCTACGCCAAATTCATCCAGCGTGACACGCTGCAGAAAGGTAAGGAGTTTGAGGTGCCGTTGATTCGTCTGGGCTTTCCGATCTTCGACCGTCACCACCTGCACCGTTCCACCACTCTGGGTTACGAGGGTGGCATGCAGATCCTCACCACCCTGGTGAATTCAGTGCTGGAACGTCTTGACGAAGAGACCCGCGGTATGGGTACCACAGACTTCAACTACGACCTGGTACGTTAAGAGGTCGCCACGGGACCGTTTCGTGTGTTGTACGGTCCCGTGGCTATAACCTAAAGGTGATAACCAATGCCAAGCGTAATGATTCGTCAAACAGATGATGGTGCTATCTCTTTCTATGTTGCAAAGAAAGATATGGAAGAGACGGTATCCACTCTTGAATTCGATAGCCCGGAGAAGTGGGGCGGTGAGGTCGAGCTGTCCGATGGTTCAAAGTTTTTTATTGAACCAATGGAGCCAGCACCAAAATTGCCGATCACTGTGCGGGCTAAACGCCTGTAACTTTCATTGAAGATTGAGGAGAAAGATCATGGCTATGACTATTGTTGCAGAAGAGTGCACCTCATGCGGTGATTGTATGCCGGTATGCCCAATGGGTGCCATTCTGAAAAAGAAAGGGACATACATCATTGATGCGGATGCCTGCACTGAGTGTGACGGTGAGTTTGATATGCCGCAGTGTGAGGAAGTCTGCCCCGTACCAAACTGCGTTATACCGGCGTAATGGCCATGGACGGAACATCCATATCACGTGATGTGGCACTCCGTATCGGCCTGGCGGCCAGGGCCCTGCCTGACATTGAAGCAGCACAGCTGATGAATGTGTTGGTCAAGGCCCTTAAATTGCCGCTGAACGAGGAGAAGCTGCGACGCCTGACCGTGCGCGAGCTGCAGGAAGCGGCAGACGATCTGTTCAATGCCACGCCACTCCCTGCAATCAAGGAAGCTCTTGATTACCTTTGGGGTAAGAATCTGGTGGAAGTCAGTGATCTGGCACTGCCGGAAACCACACCTTATCGTGATGGTGATATGCCAGGCTCTATTCGTGTGGCGATTGCCTCAAATAATGGTGAAATGCTCGATGGCCACTTCGGTTCCTGTGCCCGTTTCCTGATCTACCAGGTATCACCGCAGGAGGCACGTTTGATTGAGATCGCCTCAATGGCCGCTTCACCGAGTAACAGCGAAGATAAAAACACCTACCGTGCTGAGCAGATCAAGGATTGCGATGTGCTGTATGTCGTTTCTATCGGTGGCCCTGCAGCAGCAAAGGTGATTAAGCAGGATATCCATCCGGTCAAGGTTCCTAGCGGCGGCCCTGCCAGTGAAACGCTGGATCAGTTGCGTGATGTACTGGATAAAAATCCGCCACCGTGGCTGGCAAAGATTATGGGGAAAGCCGCGGAAGAACGCGTACGCTTCGAACGTGAGGAAGAAGAGGTCCTGTAATGGCGATCGATGAGACCATGCTGGCTGAAGTTGCGGTCATGGTTGACAGTCATGGTGCCGATAGCGCCTTGCAGGAAAATCTCAGGCAAACTTTTCCCGGTGTTCGCTTCACACTTTGCAGTGAGGACGACATCCATGCCGGTAAGCCGGTTGTGACGAAAGAAGGGTTTGATATTTATCTGGTCGGTAACAGTGAGCACTGTCTTACACTAACCAATGACTTTGCAGCAGCTACGGGTGTGGTAATAGCCGAAAAATATCCAGAAGAATAATAGAGAGAATAATAATGGTCCCATTTGAGATGTCTATTGACGCTCGAATGATGCTGGCAAAAATGAGTCTGGTCTACGAGAGAGAGCGTGGTGCCAGAGTTCGCATGTCACGTGATGAAGATATCGTTGCGTTGATCAACTATGCGGTCGATAGCATCAACGAGGAAGTCGCTAAGCAATTTGAACTGTTTCGCCGGCTACTGACACCGCTTGAAATCAAGCAATTGGCGGCGCAGGGCGCAAATATCTACCGTGGAGCTGTGGTTAACCCTGCAGCCGATGAAGCGCCATCCCATGAGGCGACTCCAGGAATGCGTATGTATCGCGGCAATGTTGTTGAAAATTCGCAATATGGAATAATTCAGTCGACCACGTCGATGGCACAGAAGGAATCGGTACCAGGTAAAGGAAAGCGGGTTTACCGTGGGCGCGTAATCGAGGACTGACATGCAAGAATTTGAGCGGTACTGGCGTATCCTGCAGTGGCATCGGCTGACCACCAGCACGTTCGATGAGAACTCTGAAGTTGCAGCCCAGTGTCGTAATGCATGGCTACAGATATGCGCGGTATTGCCAAAGCAGTCGGTTTTACCCAATGAATTTCGCGATACCTTTCGTGCCTATAATGCTGGTAACCGTAATGTGCATGAAATGTTTTTAGATGAGCGTCGTCTGATTCTGTGTATCAGCGATCTTCGTGATTATCTGCTATTGCGACATAAACTCACACAGCATTCTGGAAAGTCTGATGGTTGATGTCCTGAAGCAAAATTCGTTGGTAAATCTTAATTACCCGCAACTCGATGATGCTCATCAGCAATTGGCTGATTATGCTCAGCAGCTTAACCTTGCCAGTGACGAAGCCTTTCCTACGCGTTTCCTCACCTTACTGGGAATGATTGAAGAACATTTCGCGGATGAGGAACGAATGATGGAACAGTGTGATTTTCGCCATGCTGTTGAGCATAAGGATGATCATCTCAAACTGTTGCAGGAGGTGCGGCAATTGCTCCAACGTCGTCAGCCCTTTGCCCGTGCCTATATACGCGAGCGCCTGCCGGAACGCCTCAATCTTCATATCAGCCGCATGGATAGTATGCTTTCCGCGGCACTCAACCAATAAATAGCTCATGTTTTGACTGGTTCGATCCATCTGGCATGTGCTTTGCAACAAGCGTTATAGGGTAGAGGAAATAACGCAAAATTCGGGTTCATTGTCGGCTTTGTAGTGATATTTCCTCAGTGTGTGTAATGAAGCCGACATTGGCAGAGATGTATCTACCGTTATATCCTTCAGGATATAACGGTCTGGAGGTTGATATGGCGACGACAAAACGCGCAAAGGCAGTGCCCAATACCGTCGACGGGCGGGTCTGGGTCGATAAGGCGGGTGAGGCATTCCTTGGGAGTGGGCGGGTGAAACTGCTGGCCGAGATCGATGAAACCGGCTCTATCTCCGCCGCTGCCCGCAGCCTGGGGATGAGCTACAAAGGCGCCTGGCAGGCGGTCGAGGCGATGAACAACCTGGCCGATCAGCCGCTGGTGGAGCGGATGACAGGTGGCAAACATGGCGGTGGTACCCGCCTGACCGCTGAGGGGCGGCGCACGGTGGCGATGTTCCGCCAGGTCGAGGAAGAGTATCAACGCTTTATGTCGCGACTGAGCGATGGTCTGTCCGATTTCGACAGTTTCAGCAAATTGATGAGGAGGTTTGCCATGCGTAGCAGTGCCCGTAATCAGTATCTCGGCAAGGTAACGAAGGTGACCAAAGGCGCGGTCAATGGTGAAGTGGAACTGGATATAGGCGATGGTCTGCGTATTGTTTCGGTGATCACCAATGAGAGTATCGAAGACCTCCGCTTGAAAAAGGGGCGTGAAGCCTATGCCCTGATCAAGGCATCGGTCCCCATCCTTGTGACCGACGAGATCGGTATGCGTAGCAGTGCGCGTAATCGACTCTGTGGCACGGTTTCTACCTGCATTGAAGGCGCGGTGAACGGTGAAGTGGGGATCACGCTACCGGGTAACAAGACACTTGCCGCCATTATCACCAACGAAAGCATTCGTTCCATTGGCTTGAAAGAGGGGGTTGAGGTGTGTGCCTTGATCAAGGCATCCAGCGTCATCCTTGCCGTCCACGAGTGACAAGAACACGTGTCGGATTAGCGCAGCGTAATCCGGTAAATATTCATCTTTGTCGGATGTCGCTGCGCCAGTCCGACCCATGACACATAGAGGTATGCAGTGATGAAAAAGAGTCTCGCGACAGGCGTGTTGTTCGCGCTGATTACACTGCCGTCGATGGCGGATGAGATAAGCGTTGCGGTGGCAGCCAATTTTACCGATGCCACCCGCGATATTATCCCTCTGTTTGAAAAGGCGACTGGCCACAAGGTAAAAGTCAGCTTCGGTTCCACCGGCAAGCTCTATTCCCAGATCGAAAACGGCGCACCGTTTGAGGTGTTTCTGGCCGCCGATAGCAAAAGACCGGCGAAAGCTGAAGATGAAGGCCTTGGCGTCAAAGGTAGTCGCTTTACCTATGCCATGGGTAAACTGGCGATGTGGAGTGCCAGGGCCAATGCCTTTGATAACGGTGAGCACTATTTGAAAGCGGGTAACTTTGCTCATGTTGCCATTGCAAACCCGAAAACTGCCCCCTATGGTCAGGCGGCGCAGCAGGTGATGGAGAAGCTTGATACCTGGGATAAACTGCAAGGCAAAATCGTGCGGGGTGATTCCATTGCACAGACATTTCAGTTTGTCGCCAGCGGTAATGCGGAAGTCGGCTTTGTCGCACTGTCGCAAGTGAATACCTGGAAAGGTACAGCAGGTAGCACCTGGGAGATTCCGCAAAGTTACTATGCCCCGATTGAGCAGCAGGCGGTATTGCTGAAGAAGGGCGAGGGTAGTGAGGCAGCTGGGGCTTTCCTTGAATTTCTCAAGGACAGTGAGGCTCGCAAGGTGATCACCGGTTACGGTTACGGCGTGAAATAATTGATGGCCACGGAATACACAGAAGTGGTTGGCAGGCTTTTGCTGTCCGTGTCTTCTGTGCGCTTCGTGGTTATTTACTCTTCTGGAGTTGCATATGACCTTTGATTGGCAGCCCATATGGCTGACCTTAAAACTGGCAAGCCTGACCACACTGTTATTGTTGCTGGTCGGGACACCTATCGCCTGGTGGTTGTCGCAAACAAGTTCGCGGCTTAAACATCCGATCAGTGCGCTGGTGGCTTTGCCTATCGTACTGCCGCCGACGGTGTTGGGTTTCTATCTGTTGGTGTTTCTCGGGCCGAATGGTCCCGGCGGCCAGCTTACCCAGGCACTGGGGATAGGGACTTTGCCGTTTACCTTTAGCGGACTGGTCGTTGCGTCAATGCTCTATTCGTTGCCATTTGTCGTGCAACCGTTGCAAAACGCCTTCGAGGCACTGGGTAAGCGGCCGTTGGAAGTCGCGGCGACGTTGCGTGCCTCTGCCTGGGATCGTTTTATCCATGTTGCGGTGCCTCTGGCACGCCCCGGTTTTCTTACCGCGATGGTGCTCGGTTTTGCCCATACCGTCGGCGAGTTCGGTGTGGTGTTGATGATCGGTGGCAACATTCCCGGACAGACCAAGGTGTTGTCGGTAGCGATCTACGATCATGTGGAGACATTGGAGTACGGACAGGCGCATATCCTCTCTGCCGGAATGATCGGTTTCGCCTTCCTGGTGCTGTCGGTGCTCTACCTGCTTAACGGTCGCATTAGCCGGGAGCAAGGCGCATGAGCGGAATTGCAGCAAAATTCACTACAGCGTTGGGTGATTTCACTCTCGATGTGGATATTCAACTACCGGGACAGGGCGTGATAGCGCTATTCGGTCATTCCGGTTCAGGTAAAACCACACTGTTACGCGCCATTGCCGGTCTGGAGCGCTTCAATGGGCGACTCACGGTCAATGGCGAAATCTGGCAGGACGAGAAGCAATTTCTGCCGGTACATCAACGTCCTATCGGTTATGTCTTTCAGGAGGCCAGTCTATTTTCCCATCTCAGCGTTCGCGACAATCTTGAATTCGGCATGCGCCGCATCGTCGAAAGTCAGCGACAGATAAAACCAAAACAGGTGGTCGACTGGTTGGGTATTGGCCATTTGCTTGAACGGGGTGTGCAACGCCTCTCTGGAGGCGAACGGCAGCGTGTCGCTATCGGTCGCGCATTGCTGACCAACCCGCAGTTGCTGCTGATGGATGAACCGTTGTCGGCGCTGGATGAGAAGAGCAAGCAGGAAATTTTGCCCTATCTTGAGCGACTGCATGACGAACTGGCGATCCCCATGCTCTATGTCAGCCACTCTATCGCCGAGGTTTCACGTCTGGCGGACCATATTGTGCAGCTGGAGCAGGGTAGCGTGGTGGAACAGGGTACTGCAGTGGAGCTGCTCTCCAGCCTGCATCAGCACATGGTGCCCGGTGAGGAACCGGGTGCGGTGATTGAGGCGCAGATCAGCGCGCACGATGAGCATCACCATCTGACCACCCTGGCTTTGCCGGGTGAGCTGCAGATTCTTGCACCACAGCTGGCTGCATCGTTAGGGAGTCGTGCACGGATCCGCATTCCTGCGCGGGAGGTGAGCATTGCCCTTAGCGTACCGCAAGGGACCTCGATCCTTAACATACTACCGGCAAAGATCATCGATCACAGTGAAGGGGATCCGGGACGGGTACTGGTACAACTCTGTTTGGAGGGTAGCGATACCCGCCTGCTCTCACGCATTTCCCGCTACTCCTGGGAGCGTCTCGGTCTGCATAACGGTATGGCAGTGCAGGCTCAGATCAAGAGCATGAGTCTGGCGCAGACGCCGGGCTGATATTCAGGTGCTGATACCTTGTATCAGCGACTCGGTTGCATTAAGCATCAGTTTGTCAACATTGTCGGGATTCGATAGCCAGGACTGAATGAATATGCCGTCCATGCCACCGACCAGCAGATAGGCGATGGCCTGTGAATCCACATCTGTTTTGAACATTCCTTTGCTCTTTCCCTGCTCAATGATGCCGATGAGCATGTTGCGGTACTCGTCGTACATCGTCGCCAGATCCTCGGCGTAGTCGTTACGCATCCCCTTCATACTGGCAGCGGCCCAAAAATCGAGAAACAGCGGGACGAACTCACGGTGATGAATCGCTACCTCGGCCCAGGTATGGGCGATGCGCCGAATCTGCTCGGCCTCGTCTTCAACCCCGCTGATGGCTTCGACCATCATTTCCCCGGTCATCTTGCCAAACCAGCGGAACACCGCGCCGAACAGGGCTTCCTTGTTTTTGAAATAGATGTAGAGCATACCTTTGCTGACACCGGCACGTTCGGCGATCTCGTCCATGGTGGTGGCCTGATAACCACGCTCGGCAAACACGGTTACCGCGATCTCGAGTAGTTCCGCCTGCCTCTGTTCCTTGTCTACATGTTTAGCCATTGTGACCCCAGTTGACGTTGACTGACCGGTCAGTCATTGTTAGAGTAACCCATATTCACGGTTTCGTACAGTGCCCACAAGGGTTACTGTAGGCAAGATACCTGCAAGGGAGGGACGGTATGTCGATACGCAAGATCCGTTACAGTTCTTTCGCAACAGCTTTGATGTTGCCACTCCTGGTAGCCGCATGGCCGGCACAGGCCAAAGATGTCGGTGAGCTGATTCGCCACATGGATGAGCTCTGGCGCGGTGAGACCTCAAAGGCCACCATGACCATGACGGTCAAAACCCGCCGCTATCAGCGCAGTATGACCATGGAAGCCTGGTCCAAGGGCAAGGATTATTCCCTGGTCGTCATTCGCAAGCCGGTCAAAGACCAGGGCATAGCCACCCTGAAGGTTAAGGAAAACATCTGGAACTATCTCCCCAAGATCAACCGCGTTACCAAAGTCCCATCGAGCATGATGTCTGGCTCCTGGATGGGCAGCCACTTCACCAACGATGATCTGGTGAAGGAAAGCACCTACGAAGATGATTTCGATTCCAGCATCAGCTTCGAAGGCAAACGCGACGGCAGGGCGATCTATGAAATTACCTCGATACCCAAGCCTGATGCGGCAGTGGTGTGGGGTAAGGTAGTGATGGAACTCGATCAAAAGACCCTGGCACCATATCGTGCGCTCTACTATGACGAGGAAGGGGAACTGGTTCGTACCCTTCGCTTTGACCAGAACAAAACCATCGGCAAACGCATCGTGCCCATGCGCATGAGTCTGCAACCGGAAGACAAGCCGGATGAATCAACCGTGATTACCTATGAAGCGATCGACTTCGGTGTGCCACTGAATGATTCCTTCTTCTCTCTGCAAAGCCTGAAGCAGCGTCGCTAATGATGGATACAACCTCACACGCGCCTCCGTTCAGCCGTCTGCCAATGCTGTTGTTTATTGCCTGGCGCAATATCTGGCGTAACCCGGTACGCAGCGTGCTGACCATTTCTGCCCTGGTCGGTGGTCTGGTGATGGTGATCCTGTATGCCGCCTTACTCGAAGGCATGTCGAGGCAGATGGTGCAGTACGCCACCGAGATCACCACCGGCCATCTTCAGGTGCATCGTCAGGCCTACATCGACGACCAGGATATCTATGCCACGATGCCCTGGACCTATCTCGACAAAATCGAAAAAGCTTTTCCATCCCTACATGTTGCGCCGCGTTTGTATGCAGCGGGATTGGCCAGTTCACGTAATACTTCTACCGGTGCATTGATCAAAGCGGTAGACCCGGCGTGTGAGAGTAGGACGACCTCCATGCTAAATCATGTGCGTAAGGGAAAAGTCGACCTGGGGATCGCCGATACCACGGCTGCGGGAATCACCCGCTATAACGTCGTTGTCGGCGCGCAAATGGCGAAGAACATGAAACTGGCACCGGGTGATGAACTGGTGCTGGTGAGCCAGGCTGTCGATGGCAGTATCGGTAACGGGCTATACCGTGTGGCCGCGGTGCTCAAGCCGCTGGAGCCCAACTTTGATCGGATGGGTGTGTTGATGTCGATCGAGGCCTTCCAGCAACTGATGTATCTGGACAATGGTTTTCACGAACTTGCCATCAAGCTGGACGATATCGATCAACTGCCAGGTGTTCAGGCTGTTCTGGATAAAGCGCTAAGCACGCTGCAACAACAGCAACCGCTGGATGAACTGGGTGGCGCTGCAGTGGTACGCAACTGGCGCCAGCTCAATCCCACCGTGTCGGAAATGCTGCAATTCAGCAAATCCATGTTGCTGCTGATGGGGGTGATCGTGGTCGGTCTCGCCTCACTGGGTATGCTTAACACCATGCTGATGGCAGTGCATGAACGTACCCATGAATTCGGTATTTTGCTTTCCATCGGCATGAAACGACGCTGGTTGTTGCTGATGGTTTTGCTGGAATCGTTTTTCCTTTCGCTGGTTTCCGCGGTAGTCGGTTCGATACTCGGTTACTTTGTTGCCCGCTATCTGGAAATCCACGGCATCGATTTCAGTTCCAGTATGCCCGATGGTTATGACTGGGCCGGCATGGTCTTTGAGCCGGTGATGAAGGGCTATCTGGAGCCGGGACAGTTTGTGCAGGCCTGTATTCTGACGCTTGTAATCAGCATGCTCGCCTCACTGATTCCATCTTGGCGCACCGTGCGGATGAGACCGGCGGAGGTGCTGCATGAATAACGCACAACACAGCCAAATGGCGATCAGCCTGCTGATCACACTGGCCTGGCGTAACCTTTGGCGTCATCGCAAACGTACCGTGATCACCCTTAGTTCTATCGCTATCGGTTTTGGTCTGGCGGTGTTTTCGATTGGTATCGGTGACGGTAGCCACAATTCGATGATCCGTAACGCCATCAAACTGGGCGAAGGACATCTGGCGGTGCAACCTCGTGGTTATCTGGAAGCACCGGCCAACTACAAATATCTTGCCGAGGGCTTAGCGCTGCAGGAAACCCTGAATAAGTTGAATATCCTGGGTAGTGTCGAACCACGTATTTCCCTGCAGGTGCTGGCAAGCAGTGCCAGCAACTCGGTCGGTGCAGCCCTGGAAGGGATGGATACCATCAACGATCCACGGGTGCCGATGCTGAAACCCAAACTGGTGGATGGCAACTGGATCGAAGCCGGTGATCACCGCGGTGTATTGATCGGTAACGGCATGGCGCGCAAGCTCAAGGTGAAGGTAGGCAGCAAGATCGTCCTCATGGCCGGTAAACAGGATGGCGATTCCCAGGCACAACTTGGGCGCGTACGCGGGATTTTCGATTCCGGTGTGGACGAACTGAATGACTTCCTGGTGTTAAGTGATATCAATCTGCCCCGGCGTTTTCTTGAAGGCGAGGGCGCTGATTCGGCGCAGTTGCCGGTAACGCGTTTTGCCATCTTCCTGGATGACCCGGACAGCATGGGGCATTGGAAACAGGTTATTCAATCGGCGATCACCGACGACAAGGTCGTGGCCCTGGACTGGCATGAGCTAATGCCGGACCTGGTGCAATTCATCGTGATTGATGATGCGGGCAACTACATTTTCCTGGTGCTGATCCTGACCATGGTGGTTTTCGGCATTCTCAATACGGTGTTAATGAGCGTGCTGGAGCGTACCCGTGAGTTTGGTCTACTGCGTGCTCTGGGATTGAGTCGCTATCACCTCTTACTGCTGGTGTTCTGCGAATCCAGCCTGTTGAGTGTATTGGCCGTGGTGATCGGTTGGATCGTCGGTGGTGGCACCCACTGGTGGTTCTCCACCCATGGTCTCGATTTCTCCGCCATGATGGGCGGCAAGACCAGTATTGCAGGAACCTTCATCGACCCGGTGATCTACACCGAACTGTCTCAGGGGCGGGTGATTCAACTGACCGTTATCGTTTTCGTCGCCACCCTGGCCTCAGGCATCTACCCGGCATTGAAAGCAGCAAGGGTGACACCTGTTCAAGCACTGCGCACCTGATTAACAACGGAGTATTCGATATGGCGTTACTAAGACTGGAAGGCATCGATAAGCGCTATCGCCAGGGCGAAGTAGAAGTGCATGCATTGCAGAACATCGATCTGCAGGTGGAAGAGGGGGAGTTTGCCGCTCTGGTCGGTCCCTCCGGTTCCGGCAAAACCACCCTGCTGAATATCATCGGTGCCCTGGATGCGCCGAGTACCGGCAGTGTGCATCTCAACGGTACGGATTTGAGTAAGTTAAGTGAGTCGGCCTTGTCTGATTTCCGCCTGTTTCAGCTCGGCTTTATCTTCCAGGCCTACAACCTGGTGCCCGTGTTGAGCGCCCTGGAAAATGTCGAACTGGTGATGGTATTGCAGGGAAGGCATAGCGGTGAAAAACGCGAGCGTGCCGAACATTATCTGGAACTGGTTGGCCTTAAGGACATGATGCTTCGACGTCCCTCAGCACTTTCCGGCGGGCAGCAGCAGCGGGTTGCCGTGGCGCGTGCGCTGGCGGCTGGGCCGCGTCTGGTGCTGGCCGACGAACCCACCGCAAACCTCGATTCTGAAAACGCTGGTGCGCTGCTCGACATCATGCACCGGCTTTCGCATGAGGAGAAAACCACCTTTATCTTCTCTACCCATGATCCACGAGTGATGGAGCGGGCCGAGCGCATCATTACCCTGCGCGACGGAAAAATTAAAAGTGATGAACGGGTGGCACGGCACGAAAATGTCGCGGCGCACTAAGCTTTTGCTTATCGCCATCGCACTGTTGCCCTGTACAGTGGCAGAGGCGGTGGAACTGACTGGTCGCTTCTCCATGCTGGGGAGTACAGCGCGGGCTGATACCGGCGATCTGGGTTATGTCGATACTGACAATCAGACCCTTAGCGCCGACCAACAGAGTGTTCGCCTTATGTTGGACGAGAGTAGTGAAGAGACTGAATGGTCCATGCATCTGAAGATAGCACGGCAACACACTACAGGTTTTCCCTCTTCTGTATCTTCGGCATCACTATTTCGTTATGACGATCTGGCAGAGAGATGGTTTGATGAAAGCAGTGCTAATAGCACTACTCATATCGGCTATGAAGTGGATCGCCTGGTCTATAAGCGTCGCTTCGCCAAGATGAACGTCTCGTTCGGTCGGCAGCCCATCGATTGGGGAAGTGGACGGTTCTGGCAACCTCTAAATATTTTCGGGGCATTTGCACCTACCGATCTCGATACCGATTTCAAACCGGGTATCGATAGTGCGGCTGTCGACTGGTATCCCTCGGCGTTTTCCTCACTAACCGCTGCTTATGTATTTAAACCGAAAGATAACGACGCCCTGGAGAACAGCGCCGCACTTTATTATCGTCGGCAGATGGGAGAGATCTCTGAAATATCGTTACTGGCAGGCAGTGTGGTGGGTAACAGTGTTATCGGTGGCTCAATTGAAAGTGCCTGGAACGGAATGGGTTGGCGTATTGAAGGGGCACATTACACCCTTGATAACAGTGATGAGAGTTTTCTCTTCTGGATAACCGGCATCGATTACCAGTTTGCGGATGGTACGCTGGTCGCCGCCGAGTGGTATGACAACGGTCATGGTGCGACCTCACAGGCAGATATCGCCGCCATGTCGCTCGATCCGTTGGTTGGATATGGGTTGCAACAGCAGCTGGGGCGTCAGGTGCTGGGATTGATGGTGGACAGGGACATTACTCCGCTATTACATGGTAGTTATACTTTGTTGACGGCCGCGGTAAATGACGACAGCGATAAATTGACGACATCGGTGCTGCACCAGCTTAGTTTAAGCTATTCGGTGAGTAACGAGTCCGACCTGCTGTTTTCTCTGCTATTTGCTGATGGAAAGGGGTTAAATGGTGGCGACTTGCCACAATCGGAATTTGGTTATCTTCCTGCAACCATGACGCTACGGCTTCGTTTCTACTTCTGAGTGCTTATCTGTTGATGACTTTTGTACCAGTGCGCGAAGTGTTGGTGTCATCGCTGTGCTGCTGCAGATATTCGCCAAAATCTTCCAGTGTCATGGGGCGCGCGAAGAGGTAGCCCTGGACCGAGTCGACACCGGCATTTTGTACAAAGCCATACTGATCTTCCCTCTCTACTCCCTCGCTCACTACACTTAACCCAAGACTCTTGCCCATGGCAATAATGCCTCGTACCAGTGATCCGGCATCTTTGCTTTCAGGAACGCTGTCAATAAAGCTCTTGTCGACTTTCAGGGTATGGAAGGGAAAGTGTTTGAGGTAGTTAAGCGAAGAGAAGCCAGTACCAAAATCGTCCAGTACCAATCTGACACCAATGCTATCCAGTCGTCTCAGCATCTCGGGCAATTCGCCAATGTGTTCCATCAGTGCGCTTTCCGTCACCTCCAGACGCAGGCGACTGGGAGGCAGGTTGGCTGAATCCAGCGCTTTTTGTACCGTTGCCTCGAAATCACGGGTTAGCTGTACCCGTGAAACATTGACCGTAACAAAACCGGGGTTGACTCCCTGTTCCAGTAACTGGCGTATCACCTGTAGCGAGTGATTAAGTGCCCATTGTCCGATTTGTACGATGCGGCCGGTAGACTCCGCCAATGGAATAAATGTAAGAGGGTGGATCATTCCACGCTCAGGGTGTTGCCAGCGCAGTAGCGCCTCGGCCCCGATGGGCTGGCGCGATTTTGCATCGATGATGGGTTGGAAATAGAGTCGGAACTCATTACGTTCCACTGCCAGGTGCAGATCGTGCTCCAGTTCCATTCTTTCCTTAATCGCATGGTTCATCTCCGGTGCAAAGAAGCAGATATCATCGGTATGGGAAAGCTTGGACTGATACATCGCATTGTCTGCATTGGCCATCAACTCTGCAGCACTTTGCCCATCGTTGGGATAGAGGGCTATGCCCATGCTACAGCGAATAAACACCTCTCTGTCACCGAGCATAATCGCATCGCGCAGGCTGCTGATGAGACGATTTGCTACCTCTCTGGCTTCTGTGGGGCGGGTGGCCGTAGGCAGGATCAATAGAAACTCATCGCCGCCCAGACGAGCCAGGATATCCGAGTCACGCAGCACCGAACGGAAGCGTAAACTCAGCGCTTCAAGCAACCTGTCGCCCGCCATGTGCCCCATGGTGTCGTTGACGTATTTAAAGTTGTTGAGGTCAATGAAGATAACGGAAAAGCTGTGATTTTCCCGGTGCGCACGGGAGATCTCGTTTCCTAGACGTTCTACTGCCTGCATCCGATTGGGCAGGCCGGTGAGTGCATCAAAATTCGCCTGAAAGTTGAGCAGTTCACGATCCTTGCGCACCTCGCTCATCATGTTGTTGAACGCGGTAGTTAGCATACCCATCTCATCGTTAGAGATGAGATTAACGGGTTTGTCAAAATTACCCTCAGCAATTCTGCGTGCACCGTGGATCAGTTGCTGGATGGGTTGCAGGACATTGAGCCGGAAGACAAGGTAAATGGCCAGACTGAGAAAAAGGATGATGGTGCTGTAAATTATCAACTGCAGAACAAAAAAGTCGGTCATCTCCCGCTCTAGTCGTTCACGACTGACACCAATTATTGCTGTGCCAAGTCTGCGCTGATTGACCTCAATTGGGAAAATCTCAATCATGACATCAGCCGTCTGTCTTGCTGAATCGATAAGTTTGCCTATGGATTCATGCGGTAGTGACAATACTTTTGGGTTATTGAGATCGAGATAGTTGGTCAGCGGTCTGCCATCGTTATCAAGAATGGCGCAAAAAACGATGTCATTCCTGCTGGAAACGTCACGGACGTAATTTTCCAGGGAGACGAAATCAAAGGCGAGAATGGCTTCAGCGCTGACCTGTGATAGGGACTCGCCGGTTATTGATGTGCGTTCCAGCAACTGTTCCTGTAACAGGGTCTGCTGTTGCTGGATGAACCACGAGGCATTAATTAATAATGTCAGGGAAAGTATGCCAGCAGTCAGAGCTACAAATTTAACGCCTAGCCTGGAGCGAGTATGCATGCGTTATTGCCGTTGTTCATTCTCCGGCATGACATCGCTTATGATTTTTCGTGTACTGTCATAGTCGCTGTCCCTTGCCGGGCTAAATGCATTTACATGTGCCGCCTTCAGGATGTTTGCTCCCTCAGGTTTGTCCTTCAGTCCCACCATTAATTGTTTGATCTGTTGGCGTAGTGCCTCTGGAAGATCTTTGCGAACCACCCAGGGCAGATGTTTAATCGGTTCGCTAACGGCCAGGTAGCGAAGTTTACTGGTATCGGCGATTTTGCTTACTGTGGGAAGATTCATCACCACATCGCCAGCACCGCCCGCGGCAGCTTGTTTGAAGTAGACGGCCAGTACCGCATTGGGTGGATTGCTGGCAAAACTGGTGCTGTAGTCCGAGGCAGCAAGACCGCCCTTGCGAAGCAGGTAGCTGGGAATGATGTAGCTCATCATGGCATCTTTGCCGCCGCCAAAAATGATGTTGCGGCCACGAAGTTGTTCAATCGTGTCAATGCCGCTGTCCTCACGCACATAGAGTGCACCAGCGATGGTATCGCGCCCCTGCTCCACATTGCTGGCAATAACGTCATAACTGTCCGCAGACTGGACATAGTGATATTGATTGTAATGAACAATGTCGTAGTGCTTTTGTTTTACGCCGCGCCAGAAGGTCGGGAAGTCTTTGGCGGTGACCAGCTTCACCGGGCGGTTGAGGGATTTGCTCAGATATTCCGCCAGGGGTGAGAAAAATTGCGATGTGAGGGTGGCGTTACGTCGCGGGAATACCCCCAGCAACAGACTCTCTTCCGCCACTGCAGGAGCCGGGGCGAGCAGAAGCAGCGCTAGTAACAGAGTGGCTTTGGAGAGTTTTTGCATGCTGATAAGGTATGTGGCTACTTGGCTGCCCAGGCCTTGCACCATCCTGCTGCGACAACCTGTTTGGTACCAAATAGTGGACAGCCGCCGGTAGGTGCGGCGCCGCCAGTGTAGAGCTTGCAGTTGGCACAGGTTTGACCCGCAGTCGTACTGGTTTCGACGTACTGGAAGTTCTTGGCGAGGGGGTCATCAACACTGAGCATCTCTGCCTCGGCACGGCTGTGGTGCCCGAGTAGTACTGCCACCGGGATCGCGGCGAGTCCCTGTATCATTTGGCGACGAGTCAAGTGGACTTTCTTCATTACGGCCTCCAAGGCATCTATTTATAAGGAACGGTGTGTGCCATTCAACATGGGGTCGGTTCACACGGTTCTGAACTATTACAAATGTAAAATCTAGGTAAAAAACCCTTCATAAGCAAGTGGTTTTTCAGGAATTTTATACCCAGTACCAAGGTAGAAATTAGCTTGCGTAGTGGGACAGTGCAATGCGGTGGGTTTAATGGATGTGTAGCTGGAGGTAGTTGAGGATCGTCGTCATCATGTGATTCGCACGTTGGAATCGCTGCAGGTCATCCAGCATATCTTTACCCTGCTGGATATATTCACCGGCAACCAGTTCATCGCCACAGTGCAGGATCAACTCCTCCGCGCCCTGATGGGTCATCTCCAGATGGAACTGCAGGGCGATAATATGCCCACCGTAGATGAATCCCTGGTTCTCGCAGGCGACGCTGGAGGCGATACGCATCGCCTCCTTTGGCAGG
Organism: Thiohalomonadaceae bacterium; assembly: GCA_050287105.1. Lineage (GTDB taxonomy): Bacteria > Pseudomonadota > Gammaproteobacteria > Thiohalomonadales > Thiohalomonadaceae > JAPHTQ01. The sequence goes on along the minus strand of JBNKBG010000015.1, from coordinate 7,933 downwards.
GTGAAGGTTTCACCATGCCAGTGAAAGGCTTCACACTGACGTGGGAGGTGGCGTCCCGGTTCGACATCGGTAAAGGCGTCGCTCAGGGTGATGGGAAACCAGCCGATCTCCTTATGTCGGTTCTTGACCACCTTGGCACCAAGACACTCCGCCAGCAGCTGTGCACCCAGACAGATCCCCAGGGTAGGCTTGTTGGCTTCAATCGCCTGACGGATAAACCATTTTTCTGCCTTGAGCCAGACATGTTCTGCCTCATCATGAACGCTCATCGGGCCACCCAGAATCACCAGTAGATCGAAGTGTTCCAGGCTTGGTAGTGCGTCACCCGAATAGAGACGTGTGGCGGTAAGGGAGTGGCCATTATTCAGGGCCCATTGCTCGATTGTGCCGAGGCCCTCAAAGGGGACATGTTGTAGGTAGTGTATTCGCATGGTGGGACTATTGAAGCATTGGCAGCACTCTGCTGCAATCCCGTGTTTATTGGGGTGATACGAGGGAAAGATGGCTGTGTAGGATAGAGCGTGGAATTGGCATCTTTGTCGCAATTGCGACAAAACGACAGACCTGTAACACCAATATAATCAATGCACTAGAGTGTGGCACGACGGTTGCAAAAGCATAGGCAAGAGAATCTGCCGAAAGTGGTGTTGCCATGCAGCCAAAAGATATTGCCGCCCTGCTGGACGAACCGGCCTGCGCTCACAACAAGAAATCGAAGTCCGGCTGTGCCAAGCCGAAGCCGGGGGCCACCGCCGGGGGCTGTGCCTTCGACGGCGCGCAGATCGCGCTGCTGCCCATCGCCGACGTGGCGCACATTGTCCACGGCCCCATCGCCTGTGCCGGTTCCTCCTGGGACAACCGCGGGACCCGCTCCTCCGGCCCGACCCTCTACAAAATTGGCCTCACCACTGACCTGACCGAACAGGATGTGATCATGGGGCGCGGTGAGAAGCGCCTGTTCCACTCCATCAAGCAGGCAATCGACAGCTACTCTCCGGCAGCGGTCTTTGTCTACAACACCTGTGTTCCGGCCCTTATCGGTGATGACGTGGACGCGGTGTGCAAGGCAGCTGAAGAGAAGTGGGGCGTACCGGTGGTGCCGGTGGATGGCGCAGGTTTCTACGGTACCAAGAACCTCGGTAATCGCATCGCCGGTGAGGCGATGGTCAAGCACGTTATCGGTACCAGAGAGCCAGACCCGCTGCCGCCCGAGGCACTGGAGCGGGGCATCGCCATTCATGACGTTGCCATGGTCGGCGAATACAACATCGCTGGTGAGCTGTGGCACGTCACCCCGCTGTTCGATGAGCTGGGTCTGCGTATTCTCGGCACACTCTCCGGCGATTCCCGTTTCCGCGAGATCCAGACCATGCACCGTAGCAAGGCCAACATGATGGTCTGCTCCAAGGCGATGGTGAATGTCGCACGCAAGCTGGAAGACAAATACGGCACGCCATGGTTCGAAGGCAGTTTCTACGGTGTACGCGATACCTCCGATGCACTGCGACAGTTTGCACTGCTGATCGGCGACGACGATCTGGCACAAAGAACAGAAGAGTTGATTGGTCGCGAAGAGGCACGCATCGATGCCTTACTGCAACCGTGGCGCGAACGGCTGCGCGGCAAGCGGGCACTGCTCTATACCGGCGGAGTGAAGTCCTGGTCGGTTATCTCCGCGCTACAGGATCTGGGTATGGAGGTGGTCGCCACCGGCACCAAGAAATCGACCGAGGAAGACAAGGCGCGCATCCGCGAACTAATGGGTGAAGAGGCACGCATGATCGAGGACGGCAGTCCGCGTGCATTGCTCGATACCATCTACGACTACAAGGCCGACCTGCTGATCGCCGGTGGGCGCAACATGTACACCGCGCTCAAGGCGCGCATTCCCTTCCTCGATATCAACCAGGAGCGCGAGTTTGGCTACGCCGGTTACACCGGCATGCTGGAGTTGGCGCGGCAACTGGCGCAGAGCATAGAGAATCCTATCTGGGAGGCGTTACGCCGTCCGGCACCGTGGGAGAAGGGACATGGCTGAGATCATCAAACGCAAAAAGGCACTCAGCGTCAGTCCGCTAAAGACCTCGCAGCCTCTGGGTGCCGCGCTGGCGATCCTTGGGCTTAATCGTGCCATCCCCATGCTGCACGGCTCGCAGGGCTGTACCGCCTTTGCCAAGGTGATGTTCGTGCGTCACTTTCGTGAGCCGATCCCGTTGCAGACCACCGCAATGGAGCAGGTGAGCACGGTAATGGGTGCGGATGAAAACATCCTTGAGGGATTGAAGACCATCTGTGAAAAGAGTGCCCCGGATGCCATCGGCCTGGTGACCACCGGCCTCTCCGAAACCCAGGGCAGCGATATCCTGCGTGCGATTAAAGAGTTCCGTAATCAACATCCTCAATTCGCCGCCACTGCGGTGATCCCGGTCAATGCCCCCGATTACGTCTCCGGCCTGGAGGGTGGCTTCGCCGCCGCGGTCGAGTCGATGGTCAATGTGCTGGTGCCGACTGCGGAAGAGGCGGGGACACAGCCGGGACGCCGTCAACGCCAGGTCAATGTGCTGGCGAGTGCCGCACTGACACCGGGCGATCTGGAAACCCTTAAAGAGCTGCTCGAAGCCTTTGAGCTGCGTCCCCTGCTGCTGCCGGATATCTCCGATTCCCTTGATGGTCATCTTACCGAAGGTGACAGCAATCCACTGACCATCGGTGGTACACCGCTAAGCGAATTGCCCTTGATGGGTGACTCCATCGCCACCCTGGTGATCGGGCCGTCGCTGTATAAGGCGGCAGAACTGTTACAGCAGAAAACCGGCGTGCCGGTTCACCAGTTTGACTCTCTGCTGGGACTGGATGCGGTGGATGCCTTTATCCATACCCTGAGCCAGATTGCCGAGCGCCCCGTACCTGCAAAACTGGAACGACAACGCTCACAACTGCAGGACGCCATGCTCGATTGTCACTTCATGCTCGGGCTGCGTCGTGTCGCCATCGCCGGTGAGCCGGATGAACTGCTGGCGATGACCAGGCTGGTACAGGGTATGGGGATGGAGGTGGTTACCGCCGTCACCAGTACCCGTGGCCCTGCACTTGAGCCGCTGCCGTTGGGGCAGGTAAAGATTGGCGACCTGGAAGATCTGGAAAAGATGGCGCAGGAACAGAAGGCCGAAATGGTTATCGGCAATTCGCACTGTGCCAGCAGCGCTGAACGCCTGCAGCTGCCGCTGCAGCGAATGGGTTTCCCGCAATACGATCTGGTTGGTGGCTATCAGCGTAGCTGGATCGGCTATCGCGGCTCGAAACAGGCACTGTTTGATCTTGCCAACCTGATGCTGCAGCACCACGCCGAACACGAAATCAAACCGCATCGCTCGTCGCTGTCACAGAAGCGTGACGAATGGCAAGGAGGCAACGATGGCAATCCAACGCCAGTTAAAGCTGCTACGCACTGAATCAGTGGGAGAGACGACGATGGACAAAAACGGATTCAAGGTTGCCTTTGCCAGCTCGGATCTGAAAAAGGTCGATCAGCACTTCGGCTCTGCCGAACGTTTCGCGATCTATCAGGTGACACCTGATGAGGTCACCCTGCTGGAGGTGGCTGAATTTGGCTCGCTGGAACAGGATGGCAACGAAAACAAGTTGCTGGAAAAGTTTGTTGTGCTCGATGGCTGCATTGCCATCTATTGCCTGGCAGTAGGACCGTCGGCGGTGCGGCAGTTGATGGCGCTGAAGATTCAACCGATGAAGGTGGCCCATGGCACACAGATCAACGCCACGCTCAAGTCACTGCAACACGATTTCAATGAGGGCCCCTCTGGTTGGTTGGCCCGTGCACTGACAGCGCGTGAGGAGAAGAGCGAAAGGCGCTTCGATGTGATGGAAAACGAAGAGTGGTGCGAGTAAAGACAAAAGCATCTTAATGCCGTCACCCCGGTGTAGTCCGGAATGACGAATGAGTGAGCGATTTTAGAAATGAGGGTATGACAATGAACGATATGGTTGTAGCGCAGGATGACCCGTTACTGGGAACCGACTTTATGCTGGAGATGGTTAAACAGATCCGCGCCATCGATACCTACGATACCTATGAGGGAATGGGGACGGCAGAACTGCTCGATCCCTTTGTCCTGACCAAGGAGCGTAAGCGGGAGATCCCGGTGATCGGCGATCCCGACGAGATCATTATTGCGCGAATGAAGGCGTTCTATAACGCGATCTCAAACATGATCGAAAGCGAATGCGGCCTGATGGCGATCCCGTTACTGCATCTCTCCCATGAGGGGTTTGGGCGCGTCATCATTACTGTCGGCAAACTGGTGGTGCATGATCGCTCACTGCGCGATGTGCATCGCTTCGGCTTCGCCAGTTTGTCGAAGATGAAAGACGAGGCAGACAAGATTCTCTCTATCGCCCTCGAACTGATCGGCGAGCATTCAAAGGTAGCGGGATTATAAATAGTAATGAGGTTTGAAAATGAGTGAAGCAGAACTGCAGGAACTGGAAAAAGAGGTTAAAAAACTGAAACGCATTGCCACCGAATGGGCGGGGCAGGTGCATGACCTGGTTGAGGAACGCATTCCGGCTGGTTATCGCGAACTGCCTGAACTGACACAGTCCACTGTCGCAGCATGCCAGGCATGGGAAGAGGCCAATAATCGCCTCAAGGCGGCAAAAGGTTGAATTGAAATCAGGCGCGAAGACGCCGAGTAAAAATTTTGAACTTAACGAGGATGTAATCATGAGCGAAATGATCACCGGTGTTACCCGTGGCGGCGCAAGCTGGACACCGCAATTCATTATTGAAGTCAAACAGGCCAACTGTATCGGTTGTGGACGCTGCTACAAAGTCTGCCCGCGTACCGTGTTCGATCTGGTTGAGCGTGAAATTGATGATGATATGGATGGTGACGACGATTTTGATGATGATGTAGCAATGGTCATGACCGTTGCAGATGCCATGGACTGTATCGGTTGCATGGCCTGCTCAAAGGTCTGTCCTAAAAACTGCCACGTGCATGAGCCCGCCGCGGCCTGAGGAGAAATTAATGGCAAAACCCGAGAAGCACGTCTTTGTATGCACCCAGGCTCGTCCGCCCGGTCACCCGCGTGGCTCATGCAGCGAGAAGGGCTGCGCCGCAGTAGGCGAGACCCTCTGGGCAGAAATGGAGAAGCGTAATCTGTTCGGCAGGATCGCCGTAACCAGTACCGGTTGCCTTGGTCCGTGCGACCAGGGGCCGAACCTCCTGATCTACCCGGAAGGGGTGATGTACACCCGTGTGAGCAAAGACGACGTCAACGAAATCATCGAAAAGCATCTGCTTGGCGGTGAGCTGGTAGAGCGACTGCTGGCCCCGGCCGAGGTCTGGAGTTAGTTCTATGAATCGGCATGAGGAGTTGTACGACCTGCTGCTTGACTACGCCAAGCTCGATTGCGAGGTGGAGCAACTCCTTGTCGGCTGGAACTGGACGATTTGCCGCGCCGGTTCTGTCGGCATGTCCACGACACGGCCTAAAAGCGAAGCGGGTGACGGTCTGCCACTCAAAGGCCGTTCGCTTGCCGAACTGGCACTCTGGTTACGTAAGTGGGATCACCACCAGGCCTCCATCGGTCTGGCGGCGGTCAACACGGCGATTAATCGTGAGGCCGACATGGTTTACCGCGAAGGGGGCCTGTTCAAAGGACGTCAGGCGTTACAGAGCAGTATCGACTGGTTCCGGCCGCAGATTAGCGGACAGAAGGTGGTGGTGGCGGGCAAGGCGGCGGACTATTTCAAAAAGGGCTCGGTCGCCTCACTGGAATTGCCTGCAGCGATCCCGCCCCATGCGCCGCACCTGCTGCGCAAGGCCGACTGGGTCTTCCTCCCGGCCGAAACCGTGGCAGACAAAACCCTGCCTCGCCTGCTGGAACTCTCCGCAGATGCCCGCGTAGTGCTCTATGGTGCGGAGACACCATGGCTAGATGAGTGGCGGGAATTCGGTGTCGATTATCTGGTTGGTAGCCAGATCGACGATGCGGAACTGCTCACCACCCTTATCGCCGAGGGTAATGGTGCGCAGAGCATGAGTGAAGCACTCTCATGGCGGGTTATTGATCTGGCAAAGGTCGAGACAACGACGCAACCTCACGCGAAAAATGCACTGAAACTGGCCTGATCCTCACACCATGACAGGAGGCGGGTACAAGACGTATCATTGTCACCTTGTTGTTATCACCGCGGAACTGTCATGCCAAGAATCCTGCTGTTTACCTTCCTGAGCCTCTTTTCCCTCAGCGCCTGTAACGCGCCGCCGCAGAGTGCGCAGTACCAGATCTACGTCTTCGGCACCCTGGTCGATATCACCCTGATTAGTAGCGATAAGGAGAAGCAGCAACAGGCCATCGCCGCCATCACTCAGGATTTCCAGCAGATGCATCACGACTGGCACGCCTGGAAGCCAGGCCCTCTGGTGGAGATCAACAAGGCCATTGCCGCGGGTAAACCGGCCAAGGTGCTCCCTTCGCTGATCCCTATCATTAAACAATCCACACTACTGTCTCAGCAGAGCGATGCGTTTTTTGATCCTGCCATCGGCGGTCTGCTCAATCTGTGGGGCTTCCAGCAGGATGATCGTCCCAACGGCCCGCCGCCGGCGAAAGAGGCGATTGCCAGGTGGGTCAAGGCCGCACCACGCATGGATGACATCTCTCTTAATGGCGACATCCTCACCAGTAAGAACAAAGCGGTTCAGCTCGACTTCGGCGCCTTCGCCAAGGGCTATGGGGTAGACCTCGCCATCGATCGTCTGCGTGAATTCGGCATCAACAATGCCATTATCAATGCAGGTGGTGACCTGAGAGCCATTGGTAGCAAGAATGGCAAGCCATGGCGTGTCGGGATTCGTCATCCCCAGGGCACGGGCGTGCTCGCCTCACTGGAGGTCAGTGGTGACGAGTCGGTCTATACCTCGGGCAATTACGAACGCTACCGTGAGTATGAGGGAGTGCACTACGCCCACATCCTCGACCCACGCACCGGGATGCCGGTTGATGGGGTCACCTCGGTTACCGTGATCCACAACAACGGTGCCGTGGCCGACGCCGCCGCCACCGCACTGGTCGTCGCCGGGCCGAAGGACTGGTATCGCATCGCCAAACAGATGGGTATCAAATACGTCATGCTGGTGGACGATGCCGGTGTGGTCTACATGAACCCGGCGATGCAGAAACGGGCGCATTTCCAGGACCCGCCTCCCTCAGATATTCGCATCAGCGATCCCCTCTAATGATTCGCATCGAGCCCGCCACAGCGCATGACCTTGATGCCCTGGGCGGGCTGCTGCAACAACTCTTCGCCATCGAGGCGGACTTCCACTTCGACGTGGCCAAAACCGGCCGTGCTCTGCAACAACTGATCGACGACAACCGTGCCTGTGTACTGGTCGCCCGTGAGGACGACAAAGTCATTGGTATGTGCACCGCGCAACTGGTGATCTCCACCGCTGAAGGGGCCTATTCCGCCTGGGTCGAGGATGTCGTGATCGACAGCCAACACCGTGGCAAAGGACTCGGCAAGCAACTGCTCAACGTGCTCGAAGAGTGGGCGAAAGGGCAGGGCGCCACACGCCTGCAACTGCTGGCCGATATGCAGAATGAACCGGCGCTGGAGTTCTATCGGCATAACGGCTGGCAGCAACTGCAATTGCAGGCGTGGCGGAAAAAGACCCGATAGGGTATGAACCGTTTGGTTATTGAGTCAGGGCGATGAGGGGAAGGGTTGTAATTGTGTTAAATTGGATTTGATGATAAAAATGGAAAAAGTACTTAGATGGCAATGTGGCGAGCATTGGATCGATCTTCTCCGATGAGAGTATTCACTTTAATGGCTTATTAAAATAGTGTGGAACGATGATAAATAAGGAGTTTGTTATGTGTAAAAGGGTGTTTGCCATT
>JBNKBG010000014.1:0-40651 GCA_050287105.1 Thiohalomonadaceae bacterium | reverse complement strand
GGGTGACCTTGTAACGCTCGGCAAACTCCGCCGGGGTGATCGTTGTACCATCGAAATCACGGATCGCACCATTGCCATCGATGCGCAACTTGCGGATTAATACCTTGTCTCTGTAGCTTCCGCTGCGCAGCATCGGCTTGAGGAAATCCTCCTCCAGCTGCTCACAGAAGGCACAATATTCCGCGGATAACATCAGCAGGATCGGCAGGCGCTGCTTCTCCGAACTGCGACCGATCGCGGAAAAATCCTCGACCTCGAGCACCTTCACCTCTACCGCCAGCGCGCACGACGAAGCCGCTGCGAACAGCAGGGTGAGAAGCCAGCGGCGAATTGCGGTACTCTTCATCTATACGGACTCCAGAAACGGCGGAACAGGATAAGCGGCCAAAATAACCGTCGCAATAGGCCAGAAGGGCAGGGATGTGTATGATCCGCACTTTGCAGCACAAAACCGACACTACTAGAAAAAAAGACGGAAAGACCTTTTTATGACCAGAAAACTGATTCGCATCGCCACCCGTGAAAGCCTGCTCGCCCTGTGGCAGGCGGAATATGTCGCCACTGCACTGAAAAGCGCCCATCCGGGGCTTGAAGTGGAGTTGCTGAAGATGAAATCCAAGGGTGACGTGATCCTCGACACCCCACTGGCCAAAATCGGCGGCAAGGGGCTGTTCGTCAAGGAGCTGGAAGAGGGGATGCTCAACGGCGATGCCGACATCGCGGTGCACTCGATGAAGGACGTACCGATGGAGCTGCCGGAAGGGCTGCACCTGGCGGTGATCTGTCCGCGTGAAGACCCGCGCGACGCCTTCGTCTCCAACACCTACCCGAACCTCGAGTCGCTGCCTCAGGGCGCGATCGTCGGCACCTCCAGCCTGCGCCGTCAGGCCCAGCTGCTGATGCTGCGTCCCGATCTCCAGATCAACTTCCTCCGCGGTAACGTGCAGACCCGTCTGCGCAAGCTGGACGAGGGCCAGTACGACGCCATCATCCTCGCCGGTGCCGGTCTGAAACGGCTGGAGCTGGCGGATCGCATCACCGAACTGCTCGAAGTGACCACCATGCTCCCCGCCTGCGGCCAGGGCGCGGTGGGCATCGAGTGCCGTTCCGACGACGACGAACTAAACCTGCTGCTGGCACCGCTCAACGAGCCGAAGACCTCGGCCCGGGTACGCGCCGAACGGGCGATGAACCGTCGCCTCGAAGGGGGCTGTCAGGCACCCATCGCCGGTTACGCGGAGCTGGACCACGGCGTGATCGTGATGCACGGTCTGGTCGCCACCCCGGACGGCAAGCACGTAGTACGCGGCAACATCAGCGGTTACCCGGAAGCGGCAGAGGAGCTGGGCATCACCCTGGCCGAGGATCTGCTGGCCCGCGGCGCCGACGAAATCCTCGCCGAACTCTATGCCGGGCAGGAGTGAGCTGGACGGCATCGGCGTCCTGATCACCCGGCCTGCACACCAGGCTGAGCCCCTCTGCCAACGCATCCATGATGCGGGCGGACGGGCAGTCCGTTTTCCCCTGTTGCGTATCAGCGATACCAGTGATGCACCGCAGGTGGTTGAACTCCTGCGCCATCCCGCCCTCTACGATTTAGCGATCTTTATCAGTCCCAACGCGGTCGAATACGGCCTGCCCGCACTCCAGCGTCATGCCGGCCCTGCGGCCAATACCCTGATCGCCGCCGTGGGACGCGGCACCGCACGCGAGCTGCAAAACCGCCTTGGCCGTGCACCCGATCTGCTACCGGTGCAGCGTTTCGATAGCGAAGGTTTGCTGGCCCTGCCAGCATTGCAGGCAGTGAGCGGAAAGCGCATCCTGATCCTGCGCGGTAATGGCGGCCGCGAACTGCTGGGAGAGACCCTGCGTGAGCGCGGCGCCACCGTCGACTACGCTGAGGTCTACCGCCGCGATCCGCCACTGGCGGAGGATGCCGCAACTGACTGGCTGGAGAAGAGCGATCTCATCACCGTCACCAGCGGCGAGGCGTTGCACAATCTATGGGAGTTCGCCGCTGCTGCGCAGCGACCCGTGCTACTCAACAAACCGCTGATCACCGTCAGTGAACGGGTAGCGCAACAGGCGGGCGAATTGGGATTTACACACGTCATGGTTGCCGACGGCGCCGATGACGATGCGATTTTAAGGGCGACCCAGAGCTGGGCCGCGGAGCTATCCGGGACGGAGCGGAAATCATGAATGACGTAGTCAACGAGACCGAAGCGGAAGAAGTCGAAACCGAGCAAGCCGAAACGCCAAAGAAGAAGCGTAGTGGTGGGGCCGGTGCCTTTACCGCAGCGTTGGTGGCGCTGATCGCTGTGGGCGGCGTGCTCTACCTCTACCAGCAGCAGCTATTCCTCAAGCGCGATGTGCAGGCGCTGCAACAGGGTCTGAACAAACTGCTCACCGTGGTTGAATCGAATAACAAGGATGTACTGGAACGGCTCAAGACCGTGCCGGAACACAACCACGCGCAACTGAGCAACCGCCTGCAACAGGCGGAACAGCTGCTGGCCGATACCCGTCTGCGTATCGGTCAGGATCGCCACGCCTGGGCGCTGGCCGAAGCGGAGTACCTGGTACGTCTCGCCGACCATGACCTGCGCTTCAAACACAGTACCGTCACTGCCATTGCCGCGCTGCAAACCGCCAAGGCACGCCTCGAGGCAGAGGATCGCCGGGGCTTCAGCGATCCCATCCGTCGTCTCGACAGCGATATCAACGCCCTCTCCCTGGTACAGCTACCCGACCGCGAGACACTGGCAGAGGAGTTGGCTGGACTGGTCGCTAAAATCGACGAATTGCCACTATTGCGTCAGGAAAAGCCGACTTCAGCAAAGAGTGGCGATAGCGAAGAGGCGGCGACGGAAAAGCGCTCAGGCTGGGACAAAATCTGGTTCGATCTGGGCAACCTGATCACCATCCGCCATGAAGAGGAGGTGGTGGCCAAACCGATGCTGCCGCCAGAGCAGCGCTACTTCCTGCGCCGCAACCTGCAGCTCAAGCTGGAGTCGGCCCGTCTGGCCCTGCTGCTCGATAACAGTAACGCCTGGAGCGCCAGCCTCAACGAGGCCGCTGAATGGACCCGGCGTTACTTCGACAGCAATGACGCGGGTGTCAAGGAGGCCCTGACGACCCTCGATCGTCTTGCCGGGACAAACCTGTTACCCCCGCTGCCCGATCTGAGCAGCAGCCGCGCCCTGCTGCAGAAGCTCTCTCGTAAGGCAGCCAGCACCACCTCAGCGGTCAGCACAGAGCAACCCAAAGCGACACCGGTAAATCCGAAGCCTGCGCCAAAACCGGCTGCGGTCAAACCGGCCCCCGCCCCAGCCCCCACAGAGCCTGAACCCGTCGCCCCGGCCGTATCGACTGAACCCGCCGCCGCACCTGCCGCCGCGGAAGTGAAGGAGGGCAACTAATGAAATACCTTCTTCTCGGCCTGATCACCCTCGGCATCGCCGTCGCCATCACCGTACTGGTGGTGCAGACCGACCCGGGCTATGTGATGCTCAACTACGGCGGCTGGTCGATGGAGACCAGCTTCAACATCTTTGCCCTGCTGTCGGTACTCGGCTTCATTACCCTCTACTTCACCGTGCGCCTGATCCTCGGCGCCTGGCACCTGCCGTCGCGCATGTCCTTCTGGGGTCACAGCCGCCGTGCGGGTCGCGCACGCAAACTGACCAATCAGGGCCTGATCGCCCTGGCCGAGGCCAACTGGGTGCGAGCGGAGAAACTGCTGAGCCAGTCAGCGGCACACAGCGATACCCCGCTGATCAACTATCTCGGTGCAGCCCAGGCGGCGCAAAAACTGGGCTTCGACCTGCGGCGTGACGACTACCTCACCCAGGCCTACCACAGCATGCCCGATGCCGAGCTGGCAGTCGGCCTGACCCAGGCCGAAGTGCAGATCTCCCACCGCCAGACCGAACAGGCCCTGGCCACCCTGCAACACCTGCAGAGCATCGCACCCAAACACGCGCAGGTGCTCTACCTGCTGAAGAAACTCTACGAAAAGCTGGAGAGCTGGGACGAGCTGTACGGCCTGCTTGGCGAGTTGCGCAAGAACCATGTGCTCAACGAAAAGGTGATGACCAAGCTGGAGTACCAGGTCCACTACAACCGACTTCACGGCAGCCGGACCCTGGAACAACTGGAGAACAACTGGCAGACCGTACCAAAACTGCTGCGCCAGTCGCCGCAGTTGCTCCACGAATATGCCACCTGTCTTAAGAGGCTTGGCGAAGAGGAGAGGGCCGATCTCGTCAGCAACGAATTCCTGAAGAAGCAGTTCGACCCGGCGGTCATGCGCCTCTTCGGGCAACTCAGCGGCAGCGAGCCCAACCGGCAACTGCTCACCGCCGAGCAGTGGTTACAGGAACACGGCCAAAACCCGGAACTGCTGCTGGCCCTGGGACGGATCGCCCTGCGCAACCAGCTCTGGGGCAAGGCGCGCAGTTATCTGGAGGCGAGCCTGGGGATCAAACCGATGGCCGAGACCTGCTGCGAACTGGGCAACCTGTTACAGCAACTGGGGGAAAAGGAAAAGGCGGCAGACTATTTCCGTCAGGGATTGGAGATCGCCAGTGGTGGTCAGTGCACCAACATCACCATTACCCCAACACAACGTGCTGCTACGGAACCGTTGGAGGCGCTCAATGCATCTTTTGTGGAAGTAGATGAGGTTACTACCCCAGCAAACCAAAAGTGATGAAGTAGGTCAAATTGTATCCGCAATGCAGCAGGATCGGTGGAAAAATACCGCCATAGCGCTCGCGAAACCAGCCGAATAGCAGTGAGGGAACAAATACTAGTACTGCCCACATAGCACTGTGATTGACCAGATGCAGCATCATGAACAGCAGACTAGTCAGCAAGTTAGCGAGGGAGATGCCCAGACCGGCCGCTCGACCCCAACTAACTTGTAATAACAACGTCTGTATACCACCCCGAAATACTATTTCTTCGCACACCGGATAGATCAACGTCAACCAAATCAATAACCGCCACTGCGTAGCGTAGTCGATTGCGTTGCGTGGTAACCAGGCGGCCATGAGCATGCAAACCATGGGACCCAACAGCAGTGCCACCCAAAAGCGTTCGTCACGCCACAAAGGCACCATCGTTTCCTTGCTACCTGCCACCATTAACTCCCAAACGAAAAAACCCGCGTCTATCGAATGATAAACGCAGGTCTGCTCAATATCATACCTGTCTCGGCTCAGTTGAGCTTGTGCAGTTCCACACGACGGTTCTGCGCCCGGCCTGCCTTGCGCTTGTTGTCGGCCACCGGATTTTCCTCGCCATAGCCACTGGCAGTGAGATTATCCGCAACGACACCCCGCTTGATCAGATAATCACGCACTGCCTCGGCCCGACGTAGTGAGAGCTGTTTGTTGTATGCCGCGTTACCGCGGTCATCGGTGTAACCCGCCACCTCGATCTGCTGCTGTTGATAGCGTTTGAGGCTTTCCGCCACCAGATCCAGCACCGTGTGGGAATCACCAATCAGCTCCGCGGAGTTGCTGGCGAATGTCACCCCTTTGAGGACGATCACCTGTTTCATTTCACAACCGCTGACATCCACCCGGACCAGGGCTTCGCTTGCCGGACATTTGTCCTTCGAGTCTGGTACGCCGTCGTTGTCAGCATCGCCGTCAACAACCTGCTCCGGTTCTGGCGGCCTGATGATGACAGGTGCCGGTTTGCTACCAAAGCGCTTCATTACGCTCAGGGTCGCCAGCCGCGCATCCTTATCGTACATGTCCAGATCGAGACGTAGCGAATAACCACCGCTGAGGCCGTATTCAAACCCTGCACCAAGCATGAAGTGGGAGTCGTTGACACGGCTGTAATTCAGACTGGTGTCGTTGTACATCTTGCCGACGCCGGCACGGAGAAACATCATCAGCCCACTACGCTTCTCACCCGGATCGAGGAGATAGAGCAGGCCGCTGACACCAAGGTCCCGGTAACTGATACGGCCATTGGGTGACATCTTCGCCTCGCCCAGATCCGAGTAGTACCCTTCGACACTGAAATAATCGAGCAGGTCGTATCCCAAATAGAGCTTGCCACCCATGCTTGTCGAATCGGCAACACTGTAAGTTGTACCTTCAGTATCGGGTTTCATCTCCGACAGGCCAAAACCAATACCGCCGTAGAAGCGATTCTCCTCCGCAAACGAGGTAACAGGAGTGGCGAAGAGGACTCCCGCACACAGTGCCAGCAAAATGCCGCACTGTGCGAGATTTTCCCGCTTCATCCTTCACGGCCCCCAGATATCTGGTTATAAATTCGCTTACGCTGGAGCCACAACAGTGAAATCAGCAACAGTAGTGGCAGCAGGGGATCGAACGGGGCATTGCGCGCCACGCTACATCCGCCAACACCGTTGAGGCCGGTCTCAATGTTGCCACTGTTGTCGTTAGTGGTACCGCTATCGCCGCCGCCCGTGTCTCTACTTGGTGGGGTGTCGGTATAACCATCGCCGTCTGCGTCGCTGTAATTGTCGTCCATACCGTCGCCGTTGGCATCGACACCGCCGTTTTCGATTACGTCGTCAATGCCATCGCCATCGCTGTCTCGATCACGCTGATCAGGGATGCCATCACTGTCGCTATCGCGAGGAATTCCGGCACCACCACTCGGCACACCGTTGTCGTTCACCTCCGGATCGCCACTGCCGACACGACCGTCGCCGTCTGGATCGCTACCGCCGCTTTCGATCACATCGGGAATGGTGTCGTTGTCGCTGTCGAGATCACGATAATCGGGAACGCCATCTCCGTCGGTGTCGGCCACACTGTAGTTAATCAGGCCGCTGTCGACGGCGGTTTCCACAGCATCAGCCAGACCATTTCCACCAACACTGACGCCACTATCAATGCGGCCGTCACTATTGAGATCGAGGGCCGCCGGGGCGACGATGCCTGACTCGTAAAGGTCGTAGATACCATCGTTGTCGGAGTCGAGATCCAGATCGTCCGGTACACCATCTCCATCGGTATCAACCGCGCCATTACCTTCGATACCGTTGGGAATACCATCGTTGTCGTTGTCCAGGTCTGCGGTATCAAGCGTGCCGTCATTGTCTCGGTCGTCGCAATCCTTGTAGTCGGGCATGCCGTCACCATCGCTATCACCCTGCGGTAGCGGTGAGGCGGCCACACCGTCGTCGAGGCCATCGCCATTGGCATCGTTGAATCCGTCTACCATGTCGTCGCCATCACTGTCCGTACCACCCGCCTGCACCAGGTCGGAAATGCCGTCTCCGTTGCTGTCGAGATCGAGGTGGTTGGGAATGCCGTCGCCATCACTGTCCACCGGCACCAGCATGCCGCCGGTGTTAACACCGTGTTCGTCTACAGTCGGAACCCCATCACCGATGACACCATCGCCATCCGGGTCACTACCACCGTTCTCGACCACGTCAGGGATGCCGTCGTTGTCGGAATCGAGGTCACGCTGATCGGAAACACCGTCACCATCGGTGTCAGGCGGTATCAGGCCACCCTGGTCGGTATCACCATGGCTATCAACCGTCGGTGTGCCACTGCCGGCGATGCCGTCATTGTCCGGATCGCTACCGCCAGCCTCGGTCACGTCGTAGAGACCGTCATTGTCGCTGTCGAGGTCACGGAAATCAGGGATGGTGTCGCCATCGCTGTCCACTGCGGTGAGCGGCCCACCTGAAGGAAGGCCGTTGACATCCACGACCGGTGCTCCGTTGCCGATGATACCGTCGCCGTCTACATCGCTACCGTTGGCCTCGATTACATCGTGTATACCGTCGTTGTCGCTATCAAGATCGCGGAAGTCAGGAGTGGTGTCACCATCGCTGTCAGCCACGGTGTAATTAATGACACCACTCTCCACACCGGTTTCGACGATGTCGGCCAAACCATTGGCACCGAAACCACTATCAATTCTGCCGTCGCTGTCGCTATCCAGTGTTTCCGGGGCGTAGATACCAGACTCGGATAGATCAGTCAGGCCGTCGTTGTCTGAATCAAGATCCAGGCTGTCTGCCACTCCGTCACCGTCTGTATCGACCGAACCATTACCCTCTTCACTATCGCGAATACCATCGTTGTCGTCGTCCAGATCAGCCGTATCAGGCACACCATCGCTATCAGTATCAGTGTTATCGAGACAGTCCGGAATACCGTCACCGTCGCTATCGGGCGGGATCAGACCACCACCGACAGGCAGACCACTACCATCAACAGCCGGTGCGCCGCTACCGACCATGCCGTCACCGTCCGGGTCACTGCCACCGGCCTCGATCACGTCATTGATGCCGTCACCGTCGCTGTCGAGATCCTGTTGATCGGGTGTACCGTCGCCATCGGTATCGGGCGGTGTAAGCCCGCTACCGGGCGCAAGACCATCACCATCCACGGAGGGAGTGCCATTACCGACAACACCGTCGTTGTCCGGGTCACTACCACCCGCCTCGATCACATCGTTAATGCCGTCGTTATCACTGTCGAGGTCGCGGAAATCAGGAATGCCGTCGTTGTCGGTATCGGTCACGGTATAGTTGATTACACCGCTGTCAACCGAGGTTTCCGCAGTATCGGCCAGGCCATTGCTACCGACACCGCTGTCGATACGGCCATCGCCATTGCTGTCGAGCGCAGCCGAATTACCGATGCCCGATTCGTAGAGGTCGTAGATACCGTCATTGTCGGAGTCGAGATCCAGACTATCGGGAATACCGTCACCGTCGCTGTCGACCGTACCGTTACCTTCGATGCTGTCTGGAATACCATCGTTGTCATCGTCCAGATCGACTGTGTCTGCGATGTCGTCACCATCCTGATCACCGTTGTCATGGCAATCGGGCACACCATCGCCGTCGCTGTCGGTCATGGGTAACGGTGATGCAGCAAGATTGTCATCCATGCCGTCGCCGTTGGCATCGGTAAAACCGTCCACCATGCCGTCGCCATCGCTGTCGGTACCGCCCGCCTGTACCAGGTCGGAGATGCCGTCACCGTTGCTATCGAGATCGAGGCTATCGGGAATACCGTCTCCATCACTGTCTACCGTGCCGTTACCCTCAACACTGTCGGGGATACCGTCGTTGTCGTCATCCAGATCGATGATGTCGGGCACGCCGTCACCATCGTGATCGGCACTGACGGTAGTAATACTACTGTGCACAGTCTGACCGCCGCTGGCGTCGAGCTGATCCCGATAGACAAAGGTCAGGATGTCACCATCCTGCATGTTCATACTGCCGTCGTTGTTGGTCCCTGAGGTGGCACTCTCCGCGGTGGCAAGAACGATACTGAAGATGCCGCTATCCAGATCGGTTTCGTTGAGGATCAACTGCTCCTGCTCACCGGTGGTGCCGTTGATCACTTCGACGGTGGCGGTCTGTGCACTGCCGGAGAGGATATTCAGGTCGGCATCGCTGACACTGACACTGAGTACATCGCCAGGAATGGCAATAGCCGCTACGCTGAGTACGCCATCAACACCGGTAATCGGCGTGTCGCTGTCACTGATGGCGGTCAGCGCAGTGTAGGAAGAGGTGAGGCCATGGACATAGGTGTCGATGTAGGCGTTGTTGCCAATACTGTCACTCTCGAAGGTGCCCCAGGTATGGCGGCCCGCCAAGGTGCCGTTGGGCAGGTTTGAGGTAGCCCCGAGCAGGGTGGCGTCATCCCAGTAGACGGTCGTATCACTTGCTGTGCCATCGCTATTGGCGAGGTAGATGGTCAGGCCAATCTCATCTCCGCCACTGGTCTCTGCGTCGTTGGCAATGAAATGGTATTCACCCAACCGCGTTTCGAGATTGGCGGCGTAGCGGCCGGTTGCCAGGGTAGTACCATCAGCGTCGGTCCCGTCCCAAACTACTTGGTTAAGTCCGGCCACCATGTTGCCAAGCAATAGTTTGTCACCGCTACCGAAAGCACCGTCACCATTGGTATCGATGGTGATGGCATAGGTGCCTTCCACATCGGAATCAAACTCGAAGGTACCACTATCCTGTACGCCGTCGTTATTGGGCGTAATGGCAAAATCTTCGCCCGCGCTGTCAACGAAGGTCAATCCACCAGTAATGACTGGTGGCTCGGTGGGCAGTGACTCGGCAACCACCGGATAACCAAAGTAGAGAGGAAATTTCTCGCATACCTTGTTGCCGCTGGTCGGCACACTGTAGCCGGAATAGGGTGCGGCGACCCCCAGGTCGTTGGCAACCAGAGTGTAAACGTAGCCGGAAAATTTGTTGAGATCGAGCTTCCAGACATAGTCCGTATTGGTCCGCCCACCCGGGATCAGGACATAATAGTCAGCATCAGTGGCTCCGCTTTCACTAAAGGTACCGGTGTCGTAGGCCCAGCCCAGTGCCCAGAGACGGCCATCACTAATGGTCGGATCGGGATTTGTCGCTGTATCTGGAGTAACTGTGATATCGAAGCGCTTGAGGACCGAACTACTATAGCTCTCCATCCGGACGCTGAAGGCTCCGCTTGCGAGAGTGGTGTAGCGGATCGGTGAGGTCAGCGGCGCACTCATATCGTTGCTGCAACTTACGTTCGGAAAAATGCCGCCGGAGCTATAGACTGACGTGCCGTCTGGATCGAGGATGGTCACACTGACAAGGTCTGCATCACTGACACCACAGAGGGAGACGTTAATCACCTCACCGGCACTGACAATGTCGACCTGCTGGGGAAAACCTGAACTGTGGAAATCCTGAAGCGGTTGGTTCAGCCCTGCCTGAAAACTACCTTCCGCGTAAACTCCGTGCGCATATAGGACGAGCACGCCCGCAAGCGCCGCCCGGCAACATATTCCCTTCATCACAACCTCCAAACAATCGTCCGCAGACGTAACTCGAAATCCGAAAATAGTCCCTTAGTCTTTATGTGAACCAGGTCACACTACAGGGATTTGGAGGAAAAGTACCAGAATTTGATGGCCATGAAAAGAATGTGATTATTTTTTGTCCCTGGCCCAGGAAAAAGCGTCGGAATAACAGTGCGCCGGATCAACGCCGCGGGCCACCACTGCATCCTTGGCGCTGTAGACCATGTCCGGATGGCCGCAGGCGTAGACCTCATAACCGCTCAAATCTTCAAAGTCCGCCAGTAACGCCTCCTGTACGTGGCCTTTGCGTCCATCCCAATCCGCATCCGGCTGTGACAGCACCGGGCGATAACGGATGTTGGGGAAGCGGCTTGCCCACGCCTGGATCTGCGCGTCCGCATAGAGACCCTCGCGGTTACGAGCGCCCCAGTAGAGATAGACCGCACGGCTCGACTGCTCCGCTACGATGTGTTCGATGATCGCCTTGACCGGGCCAAAGCCGGTGCCGGTAGCGAGCAAAATGATCGGCCGTTCGGAATCCTCGCGCAGGAAGAAGCTCCCCTGCGGCCCTTCGATACGCACGATCTCCCCCGGCTGCATGGTCTCAAACACATGGGCGGTAAATTCGCCGCCTTTGATGCGGCGAATATGAAACTCCAGCAGCTCATCATGGTGCGGCGCGTTGGCGATGGAGAAAGCGCGTTTGCGCCCATCGGCCATCACAAACTCGACATACTGTCCGGCGAGATACTGCAGACGCTCACTCTCCGGCAGCTTGAGGAACAGCGCCATCACTTCATCGTTCAATCTTTCCAGTTTGGCGACCTTGGCGGGTAACTTCTTCACCGGGATCTCTTCCACCGCACCGATCTCGTGGATCTCGATGGTAAGGTCGCTAACCGGTTTGGCCACACAGAAGAGGGACATGCCGACCGACGCCTGTGCATCGCTCAGCCCCATGGGTTCGTCGTCGTAGTTGATCTCACCGCTGACCACCTGACCGATGCAGGCACCACAGGCGCCGCCACGGCAGCCATAGGGGAAGGCCAGGCCGGCACGCAGGGCGGCGTCGAGGATCGTTTCGTCGGGATTGGCGCTGAATTGATGCCCACTGGGTAAAACCTTGATCGTGAAACTCATACTGTTCCTTCGTTCTTTATTGTCTGTTGGAGTGCTGCTGCTTCTGGATTCTATGGGCGAACCAGCCCCGCCTCAACCTGATCCCGTTTTTCTTTTCCCACCAGAATTTCGATCAATGCCAGGGTGAAGTCCATCGCGGTACCGGGCCCACGCGAGGTGATCACCTTGCCATCCCGTACCACGGCCTCTTCGCTGTAGGTCACACCGGGCAGATCCATTTTATCCACGTGACCGGGATAGCTGGTTGCCTGTTTGCCATCGAGCAGTCCAGCATTACCCAGCACCCTCGGCGCGGCACAGATGGCGGCAACATATTTACCGCTGTCGGCCATTTTGTGCAGCAGGGTATGAATGCGCGGATCGGCATCGAGATTGGTGGCACCGGGCAGACCGCCGGGCAGCACCACCATGTCGTAATCGCGCTTGAGTGCCTTATCAAGATCCATCTGTGGTAACAGCACCACACCACGTGAGGCGACCACCGGGCCCGCTTCCAGCCCGGCGCTGATCACTTCAACTCCGGCCCGCACCAGCAGGTCGATGATGGTTACTGCTTCAAGCTCCTCGCATCCGGCAGCGAGGGGGACAAGGACGCTTGCCATAGCCGCTCCTTCTGTTTGTGATTCTGGTTAATCAACTGGGAAACCGGTAACAACCTGACGCCGAACTCGCTGATCCGTGGCAGCACCTTCTCCAGCACCGCCAGACTTTCGGGGTAGGGGTGATTGATACCGATAGCCACCCCATCCCGCCGGGCGCGGGCTACCAGACGTGCGAACTGTTTCAGGATTGCCTGCTCATCGCGGTTGTTGTCGAGAAAGATGTTGCGCCGCATGCTGGGTACCGACTGCTCATGGGCGATACGTTGCGCCACGCTCTGCACCGCGGTGGCGCTATCGATGAAGTAAAAATTCTCGCGCCCGTGCAGGTCGCGCATCAGCCAGGCCATCGGCTCGACCATGCGGGTCAGCAGGCTACCCATATGATTATTCATCCCCTGCGCATAGGGCACCGAATCCAGGTTAGTCTGCAGGGTCTGCAACAGGGTTTTTCGATCCATGTAGCGATCGATGCCGCCGGGCCCCATCTTCTGACCGTGGGTCGCCTCCATCGGCTGGTGCAGCATCACCTCTTTGCCTGCGGCGTGGGCGGCCTCGGCAAGGCGGTGGCTATAGGTGGTCTGGGGCAGGATGGCACAGGTAACCTGGCCGGGCAGGGCGGCAGCGCGAAGCCCGTCCTCCAGGCGATCACCCAGATCATCAATAATGATGGCGATCACCGGAAGCGGTTCGCTTCCCTCCTCAGCGAGGGCGCAGAGCGGTAGCCACAGCAGTGCTGTCGCTACCAGGGTGCGTTGCCAGGCGTGGCGCAACGGTGTTACTGCCCGTTGCGGCTCTGCATGATGGTAAGGCCCTTGAGCAGGGTCAGTGCCTCATAGAGCACGTAGTCACTGTCGACCAGCGACTCCTTCTCCGCCTCACCCTTCTTGGCTTCCTTCTTCTTGGCCTTCTCACCGTTACCGTTGGTCAGGTGGCCGGTGAGATCCGCTTCCTTGATCAGCTCGACCCCATTGCCTTCGATCTTGGCCACCTTGAGCGGCTCAACCACGATGTCGGGAACAATGCCCTCGGCCTGGATGGAGCGGCCGGAAGGGGTGAAGTAGCGGGCGGTGGTGATCTTGACCGCGGTGTCATTGCTCATGGGGAAGATGGTCTGCACTGAGCCCTTACCGAAGGTACGGGAGCCCATGATTACCGCGCGTTTGTGATCCTGCAGTGCACCGGCGACGATCTCCGAAGCGGAGGCGGAGCCACCGTTAACCAGTACCACCAGCGGCGCACCATCAAGGACATCGTCAGGCGTGGCGACGAAGTCCAGTTGCGCATCGGCTGCGCGGCCTTCGGTATAGACCACCTTGCCCTTACGCAGGAACGCATCGGAGACGCTGACCGCGGCACCCAGCACACCGCCAGGGTTATTGCGCAGGTCCAGCACCAGTCCGTTCAGTGCCCCCTTGTTCTCCTTCTTCAGCTTGCTCACCGCTTTATGTACATCTTCGCCAGTGGCGGTCTGGAAGTTGGTGATACGCACATAGCCGTAACCCTTTTCCAGCAGGCGGTTCTTGACGCTCTTCACCTTGATCACGTCACGGGTGATGGTGACGATCAGTGGTTTCTGTACCCCTTCGCGGACGATGGTGAGGGTGATGTCACTACCGGGATCGCCGCGCATCATCTTCACGGCCTCGTTCAGGGTCATCCCCTTCACCGGAGTGTCATCGAGACGGATGATGAGATCGCTGGCCTGAACTCCGGCACGCATCGCCGGTGTATCGTCGATGGGTGCGACCACTTTGACGAAGCCGTCCTCCATGGTGACTTCGATGCCGAGACCACCGAACTTGCCGGAGGTGCCGACCTGGAGGTCCTTGAATTCCTCCTGATCCAGATAGGCGGAGTGGGGATCCAGACTGGTGAGCATGCCGCGGATGGCACCCTCAAGCAGCTTCTTATCATCCACCTGTTCAACGTAATCCTGTTTAATCCGACCGAAGACCTCGCTCAGACTGCGCAATTCACTGAGTGGCAGGGTACTGCTGCCGTTCGCTGTCGCAGCAGACTGGCGTTCGGCCATCACACTGCTGCCGATGCTGAGTGCGACGCCAATGGTCACACCTGCGGCCAGTACCAGGGAAAATCGTGCTGTAGACTTCATCTATCACTCCCGGACCAGGCGATTGCCTGTCCATCAATATTTACTGCCGCCAGTCGGCCAGTTATTTAAATCAGGTTGTAAGGATAGTACTTCAATCAACCACTAAAATCAGCGACGGCACCAGCGAACCGGATCAGTGGGTTTGCCGTTCTTGCGGATCTCGAAATAGAGCCCGCTGCGTTCCGCACCACCACTGTCACCCACCGTGGCGACTGTCTCTCCCGCTTCAGCCCAGTCGCCGGTCTCCTTGTAGAGACTCTCGTTCTGACCGTAGAGGCTCATGTAACCATCGCCGTGGTCGATGATGATCACCATGCCGTAACCACGCAACCAGTCGGCAAAGGCGACGCGGCCGTGGGAGATCGCCTTGACCTCATCACCCTTGCCAGCATCGATCATCACCCCTCGCCAGCGCAGGTTACCTATCTTGCGCGGGGCGCCGTAACTCACCAGCAACTTACCGCTGGCCGGCCACTGCAGTTTCCCTTTGAGGGTGGAGAAGGGCTGGTGGTTCCCCGCTTCAGCGGGTATATCTTCCAGTGCATCGGCCAGGGTGTTGAGCAGTTTCTTCAACGCCTCCTCATCCTGCAACATGGCGGCGAGGCGCTCCTCCTGACTACCCAGCTCCTGTTTGAGCTGGCTTACCGTCGCTTCGCGATCGCTGCGCGAACTCTCCAGTGAACGTTTTTCCTCTTTCTGTTTGTCGCGCAATGCCTGCATGCGCTGCGCCTCTGCCTCTGCCTCGAGGCGTACCATCTCCAGTCGATTGATCGTTTCGCTGAGACGATCGATGCGTTCGCTGCGCGCTTTGTTGAGGTAATCGTAGTAGGTGACCACGCGACCAACGGTGGCGGGACTCTCCTGATTGAGCAGGATTTTGAGGTACTCCTGCCGTCCCATGGCGTAGGTAGCGCGTACCTGATCTGCCAGATAGCCACGCTGCAGCGCGACCGATTGCTGCAGTTCGCGCTCCTCTCCACGCAGCTTGTCGAGGTGCCTGCGCCGCTGCTTCAATTCACGGCCAAGGCGGGGGATGCTGCGACTCAGTTTGGCGATACGCTGCTCCGCTTCACGCAGATCCTGACGCAGTTGATCGTAGCGGTTGCGCACCTGTTGCTGCTGCTGTTGCAGCGCCGCGATGCGCTCCCGCAACTGTTTCAGCTCCGCCCGTTTTGCCGCCTTGTCCTCAGCCTGCAGCGGGGCAAAGACCAGCAACAGCACCAGGGCAAACAGGGATAACCGTTGTCGCGGGCCGCTCATCATCTGCTCCCGGACAAACGCGGCGACATCCTACAGATCCTCTCCATCGGGAGTACGGATCATATTGTGGCCATTCATCTCGGTGGGTTTATCGAGGCCCAGCAGTTCCAGCATGGTGGGTGCCACATCCGCCAGCACCCCGGCATCATTAAAGACGATATCGCGTTTGCCCACATAGACAAACGGTACCAGGTTGGAGGTGTGGGCAGTGTGCGACTGACCGGTATCCTCGCCGCGCATCTGCTCGGCGTTACCGTGGTCGGCGGTGATCAACATCTCGCCGTCCTGCTTGCGGATCGCCTCCACCAAACGACCAAGACAGCCGTCGATGGTTTCAACAGCCTTGACTGTCGCATCGAAGTTACCACTGTGCCCCACCATATCGGTGTTGGCGAAGTTACAGATAATGACATCGTAACGATCACTCTCTATCGCCTCGATCAGTTTGTCGGTGACTTCCAGTGCGCTCATCTGCGGCTGCTCATCGTAGGTGGCGATCTGCGGTGAAGCGACCAGCACCCGATCTTCAAACTCAAACGGCTCCTCACGACCACCGTTGAAAAAGAAGGTGACGTGGGCGTATTTTTCCGTCTCGGCGATACGCAACTGGTGCATACCCATCTTGGAGACGTACTCGCCAAAGACGTTGACCAGCCGCTCTGGCGGGAAGGCCACAGGGATAGTGTAGTCGGCGTTGTACTCGGTGAGGCTGGCAAACATCCCCAGCTTTGGTTTGATCTGGCGCTCGAAGCAGTCGAAATCGGCTTCGATAAAGGGGCGGGTGATCTGTCGCGCCCGGTCAGAGCGGTAGTTCATGAAGATCACCACATCGCCGTCCTGCATGCCGACCTGCTCGGAACCCTCCGGCTGGATCGCGGTAGCCTTGACGAACTCGTCGCTCTCACCTCGCTGGTAGGCCATCTCCAGTCCGCTCATCGCATCCGGCGCGGTGTAATCCGCCTTGTTTCCGGTGATGAGATCATAGGCTGCCTGAACCCGCGGCCAACGGTGATCGCGATCCATAGCGTAGAAGCGGCCAATGATCGAGGCAAAACGCCCCACACCCAGCTCATCAAAGATCGCCTGCATCAACCTGATCGACTCGGCGGCACTCTTCGGTGGGGTATCGCGACCGTCGAGGAAGGCGTGCAGGTAGACTTTTTTTACCCCTCGCTCTGCGGCCAGTTTGGCCATGGCGTGGATATGTTCTTCGTGGCTGTGGACCCCACCGGGGGAGAGCAGGCCCAGGATATGCACCGCACTCTCATTGGCGATAGCGGTATCGACCACCTCAAGCAGGGTGGCATTGGTGAAGAAGGAGCCGGTCTTGATGGCACGGCTGACCCGGGTGAACTCCTGGTAGACCACGCGGCCTGCACCGAGGTTAAGATGGCCCACCTCGGAGTTGCCCATCTGTCCACTGGGCAGACCGACTTCCGCACCAGAACAACGCAACAGGGTATGTGGGCATTTACTCCATAGCTCATCCCATACCGGTGTACTGGCACTGCTGATGGCGTTGTAGTAGGTGTTTTCGCTATAGCCCCAACCGTCCAGAACGGTGAGCAACAGTGGGCGGTGGCGTGTGGATGAGGGCATATTTCAAACCAATTTAGTCAGTTATTTTTTCAATTCCCCGCTATTCTATCCTGCTTGCGTTTTCAGGACCATTGCGAGTGTTCTGTGAGGGTAATTCACCAGGGATAATTCCCATATCTTAAGAAAGCCCTTCTCAAACGTTTTATTATTGTATATTGTTTTGCTGATATTGACGGTGGAGAGACAAGCCACCACACCCTTTTACGCTGCAGTCAGGGACATAAATATGTCTGAACAGTCAACGATGGGATTAATTACCAAAGATGAAGACATCGATCGCGCCTCACGTTCGTTGAAGGCGATGTCGCATCCGTTACGCTTGAAGATTTTGTGCACCCTCGGCGATCAGGAGGTCAGCGTTCAGGACATCGTCGATCGTGTCGGGACTTCCCAGAGCAATATCTCACAGCACCTTGCTATTCTCCGCGACAAAGGTATCCTCTCCTCGCGCAAAGATGCCAATCGCGTCTACTACAAGGTGGTCGATTCGCGCACCCTGCAGTTGATCGGCATGATGCGCGTTGTGTTTTGCACCCTGGAATAACGAAAACAAATCCATATTCACCCGCGGGCCTGCGCCCGCCGGGCACAAGCCCGCTTACTTTTTGATTGCACCCAAATATGTCACAGTTTATCGAGTTTGCTATCAAGCATTGGGATCTGTTCCTAGCCCTGGCCATCATCATTTTTATGATGTTTAGCGGAGGTCTCACCAGTCGTTTGCGCGGCTTTACCGAGATCAGCGCCGCCGAGGCGGTACAGCTGATCAACCATCAGGGCGCGGCCATGCTCGATGTGCGTGAGGACAAGGAGTTTCAGGATGGACACATCCTCGACGCCATCCACATCCCGTTGGGTAAGCTGGCGGGTCGCCTGGGCGAGCTGGAAGCACTGAAGACGCAACCGCTGATCATCAGTTGCCGTAGTGGGCACCGCTCCGCCACCGCCTGCGGCCAGCTACGCAAGGAAGGTTTCGAGAGTGTCTACAACCTCAAGGGTGGCGTCATGGCCTGGCACAGTGCTGGCCTGCCGCTGCAGAAACCCGGCAAGAAAAAGAAACGCAAATAGGAAGCAAGGCCATGCCCAATGTTGTGATGTATACCACTGCGCACTGTCCCTACTGTATCCGCGCCCGCAACCTGCTGGACAAGAAGGGTGTCTCCTACACCGACCTGCGCATCGACGACGATCCTGGGCTACGCCCGGAGATGATCGAGAAGGCCAATGGCCGTACCTCGGTACCGCAGATCTTCATCGACGACTTCCACGTCGGCGGTTTTGACGACATGGCCGAACTGGACGTGGACGGCGAACTGGATACACGACTGGGGCTGTAGCCACTGCCATGAGCGACGGCCTGCACATCGTTTGCCCCCACTGCCACAGCGTCAATCGCATGCCGCAGGAGAAGCTTGCCAGCGGCGGCAAATGCGGCAAGTGCAAGCAACCCCTGTTCGACGGCAAACCCGTTGAGCTGAAACAGGCCTTCTTCCGCCTCCACCTTAATCGTAACGATATTCCCGTTCTGGTAGACTTCTGGGCACCCTGGTGCGGCCCGTGCAAAATGATGGCACCGATTTTCGAGCAGGCCGCCGCAGAACTCCAGCCACAGGTGCGGTTGGCAAAACTCAATACCGAAACGGAACAGGCCCTGGCCGCCGACTTTGGTATTCGCAGTATCCCGACCCTGGCGCTGTTCCGCGGTGGTCGCGAAGTGGCCCGTACCGCCGGTGCCATGGATCTGCCAAGCCTGCTGGTCTGGACCCGGCAACACCTTTAACGGGCACCGCCCAAAACCCGATGACAACACCACAGGTATCCGCATGAGCGATAACAACAGCGCCGCGCCCGAGGGCCAGCAATTCATTCTGCAACGTATCTACACCAAGGACGTCTCCTTCGAGACCCCCAGCACTCCGGGTATCTTCACCGAAAAGTGGGAGCCGGAAACCAACGTGGAACTCAACTCCACCGGCAACAAGCTGGGTGACGATGACATCTACGAAGTGGTGCTCTCGGTGACCGTTACCGCCAAACTCGGCGAGAAGACCGCCTACCTGGCTGAAGTGCAGCAAGCCGGCATCTTTACCCTTAAAGGGTTCAGCGAACAGGATCTGACCGCCATCATGCACAGCCACTGTCCCAACCTGCTCTTCCCCTACGTGCGTGAAGTGATCTCGGATCTGGTGAGCAAGGGCAGCTTCCCGCAGATGTTGCTGCAACCGATCAATTTCGACGCGCTCTACGCCCAGCACCTGCAAAAGCAGCAGGGCAAGTCCGAGCCGGTTCACTAAGACCTGCCTGACACCATGTCCGCCAGCCACTGCTCAGGCCCCATCGCCGTACTCGGTGCCGGTTCCTGGGGAACCGCCCTGGCGATCCAGCTTGCCCGCAACGGCAGAGAGGTGATGCTCTGGGGTCGTGATGCAGGACAGATGGCGGAGATGGCTGCGTCACGTCGCAACAGTCGTTACCTCCCCGACACCGATCTGCCAGAGGGCCTGATCCCGAGCGCCGATCTTGAGCAGTGCCTGAAAAGCGTAGAGAGTGTCCTGTTGGTAGTCCCCAGCCACGCCTTTCGCCAGACCCTGGAGCAGATCAAGCCGCTGCTTCAGGACAAGCGCCACATCGCCTGGGCCACCAAAGGCCTGGAGCCGGGCAGTCGCAAATTGTTGCACCAGATCGTCAATGAACTCCTCGGCGAGTCGACCCCCGCGGCGGTGATCTCAGGCCCCACTTTCGCCCGCGAGGTTGCCCAGGGATTGCCCACCGCTGTCACCGTTGCCTCCAACGACGAGGCCACCGCCACCTTCTTCGCCTCCTGTCTCCACGGCGAGGCCTTCCGTGCCTACACCGCCACTGACGTGGTCGGCGTAGAGCTGGGCGGTGCCTGCAAAAACGTGCTCGCCATCGCCGCCGGTATTGCCGACGGTCTCGGCTTCGGCGCCAACACCCGTGCCGCCCTGATCACTCGCGGTCTGGCAGAGATGATGCGCCTGGGTGTGAGCCTTGGCGGCCATGCGGAGACCTTTATGGGGCTGGCGGGACTGGGCGATCTGGTACTCACCTGTACCGACGACCAGTCGCGTAATCGACGTGTCGGCCTGGCCCTGGGCAGGGGGGTTGCGCTGGATGAGGCGATTCGCACCATCGGTCAGGCGGTGGAGGGGGTCAAGAGTGCACCGGAGATCTTCCGTCTGGCCCAGGAGCATGGGGTGGAGATGCCGATCACCGAACAGGTCTTCCGCGTCGTCTGTGAAGGCAAACCGGCGCATGATGCTGTCGCTGCATTGCTGCAGCGGGATCAGAAAGCTGAGCTGGGATAAATAAACATTAGCCACGGAAGTGAATTGGCGTGGCCCACGGACGCATCGTACCTAACTCAAAGTAAGTTACGCACTCGAAATACCCTGTTCATCCACGCGCCAAGGTAACACCAACCGCACTACCGCCCGGAAGTCGCAGATACTGCACACACATTTTCCATGGATTCCGTGGCTGTTTCTTTTACTCTCCACTCCCCGGAAATCCAAACTGCCGCCACGCCTCGTAGACAAACACCGCGGCGGCATTGGAAAGATTGAGGCTGCGGCTGTGTGGCAACATCGGCAGACGCAGGCGGTTTTCCGCTTCGATCTGTTCCAGTACTTCCGGCGGCAGGCCGCGGGTCTCCGGACCGAAGAGCAGGGCGTCACCCTTGCGGTATTCCACCTCCGAATAACGCCGCGTTCCTTTCGTGGTACAGGCAAGCAATCGCAGCGGCTTTTCACTCTCCAGGTAGCTCTCTAGCGAGGCGTGCACCTTTACCGCAGCAAATTCGTGGTAGTCGAGTCCGGCACGCCGCAGGCGTTTATCATCCAGCTCGAATCCCAGCGGTTCGATCAAATGGAGTTGCGCCCCGGTGTTGGCGCAGAGGCGGATGATGTTGCCGCTATTGGGTGCGATCTCCGGCTGATAGAGGACGATTTGCAGCATTTGATCTCCGCGAGAGGTAGAACTCCGCTGTTTGATGTAGAATTCCCGCCAACATTTGATCAACCCACGGGACCGGTATGAACAAGGCTGACAAGGCCATGCTTGGCGTCGATTTTTGCGGTATGAAGTTCGACACACCGCTGGTGCTGCTTTCCGGCTGTGTCGGTTTCGGCGAAGAGTATACCCGGGTCAAGGGCTTTTCCAACCGTGATGCCGGGGCGGTCTGCCTCAAGGGCACCACTATCGAGCCGCGCCTCGGTAACCAGCCGCACCGGGTCTATGAAACCGCGGAGGGGATGCTCAACGCCATCGGCTTGCAGAACCCCGGCGCCCGCTATGTGATCGACGAGATCCTGCCCAAGCTCGATTTCGACGAAACCCGTTTTATCGCCAACATCGCCGGTTCCACCCTGGAAGACTACATCGAAGTGGCGCGCGCCTTCGAAGATTCACCGGTAGACGCCATCGAACTCAACATCTCCTGTCCCAACGTCAAGGCGGGCGGCGTTGCCTTCGGTAACGACCCGGAGATGTCGGCACGAGTGGTGGAAGCAGTACGCAAGGTCACCAAGAAGCCGCTGATCACCAAACTCTCGCCGAACCAGACCGACATCGCCACCAATGCCCGTCGCTGTATTGAAGCGGGCACTGACGCCTTCGCCGTGATCAACACCCTGATGGGCATGGCCATCGATATCGAGAGCCGCAGCCCGATTCTCGGTAACAACCAGGGCGGCCTCTCCGGCCCGGCGATCAAACCGGTGGCGCTGCTGCGCACCCATCAGGTTTATCAGGTCTGCCGCGAGCACGGCATTCCCATCATCGGCCAGGGCGGCGTCGCCAGTGCCGAGGATGCGCTGGAGTTTATTATCGCCGGCGCCAGCGCCGTCGGTGTCGGCACGGCGCTGTTTTACGATCCGCTGATCTGCCCGAAGATCAATCAGGGGATCGCCGATTACCTGAAACGCCACGAATTGACCGAGGTTTCACAGTTGGTCGGTACCCTGCAACTCAACAGCGCGACCCCGGCCTGCGGCTGCGCCAGGTGATCCCTGCAAGGTACTGAAGCGTAAGAGAATTGCCCGCGGGCAGATTTCCATGCACTATGCTTGGAACCATAACCACCGTCACAAACAGGTATGGCATGAATTCGCGCAAAAAGATCCGTCTCGGTGACCTGCTGGTTGAACAGCAGCTAATTACGGAAAACCAGTTACTGCGTGCCCTGGCCGAACAGAAGCAGACCGGCCATAAACTCGGTCGTACCCTGATCGAGCTCGGTTTCGTTACCGAGGACAAACTGCTGGAGCTACTCTCCAGGCAACTCAAGCTCCCCTTCATCGAACTCAAGCACTACAAATACACCGCAGAGACCGTGCGCCTGCTGCCGGAGACCATTGCCCGTCGCTATCGCGCCATCTCTCTGGCTGAGCAGGGTGAGGCAGTATTGGTCGGCATGGCCGACCCGACCGACATCTTCGCCTATGACGAGATCGTCAAGGTGATGCGTCGCCACGTTAACCTGGCGGTGGTACGCGAGTCGGATCTGCTACGCACCATTGATGCGGTCTACCGCCGCACCGACGAGATCAGCATCCTCGCCGAAGAGCTGAGCGAGGAGCTGGGGCGCACCGACTTCGACCTGGAGGAGCTGCTCAAGACCGAAGACCTCAGCGAAGCACCGGTGGTCAAGCTGCTGCAATCGATCTTTGAGGATGCGGTGCAGATCGGCGCTTCGGATATTCACATTGAGCCGGATGAACACGAACTGCGCATTCGCCAGCGCATCGACGGTGTGCTCAACGAACAGATCATGAAAGAGAAGCGTATCGCCAATGCGCTGGTATCACGCTTGAAACTGATGTCGGGTCTGGACATCTCTGAGCGCCGCCTGCCTCAGGATGGCCGCTTCAACATCCGGGTCAAACACCACAACATCGACGTGCGCGTCTCCACCATGCCGATCCAGTACGGTGAATCAGTGGTTATGCGTCTGCTGGATCAGACCGGCGGTATTCTCGATGTCGATCAGTTGGGTATGCCGAGCCATCTACTGAGCGTCTTCAAAAACAACATCCGCAAACCCCACGGCATGGTGCTGGTCACCGGCCCAACCGGTAGTGGTAAGACCACTACTCTCTATGGCGCACTTAGCGAACTCAATGAGCCGGAAAAAAAGATCATCACCGTGGAAGACCCGGTCGAATACCGGCTACCGCGCGTCAACCAGGTACAGATCAACACTAAGGTTGGACTGACCTTCGCCGGTGTCTTGCGCACCGCCCTGCGTCAGGACCCGGATATCGTTCTGGTGGGTGAGATACGCGACCAGGAGACCGCTGAGATCGCCATGCGTGCCTCCATTACCGGCCACATGGTTCTCTCTACTCTGCACACCAATGACGCCGTCAGTACCGCGGTACGCCTGATCGACATGGGTGTCCCGGGTTATATGGTCGCCACCTCACTGGAGGCGGTGATCTCGCAACGCCTGGTGCGCCGCATCTGTGACAGCTGTATTACCGAGCATACCCCGACACCGCAGCAGCTGGCCTGGATCAAAACCGTCGAGCCCACCTATTCTGGCGCAGCCAGCTTCCAGCACGGCGCGGGCTGTCCCCACTGCGGCAATACCGGCTATCGAGGACGGCTTGGCGTATTCGAAGCGCTGGAGATGGATGAACCGATGGCCGATGCACTACGCCGTGATGACACCGCCGGATTCTCCCGTGCCGCAAAGGCCAGCCCCAAGTTTCACCCACTTGCGCAACACGCCCTCGACCTGGCAAAGCAGGGGGGCACCACGCTGGAGGAGGCGATTCGCGTCACCAGCGGTGAACGTGTGGAGGAGGTTGACCTGATCACCTCCGTTACAGCAGCAGCAGAATTCGGGAACCTCTAATTAGAAAT
Organism: Thiohalomonadaceae bacterium; assembly: GCA_050287105.1. Classification (GTDB taxonomy): domain Bacteria; phylum Pseudomonadota; class Gammaproteobacteria; order Thiohalomonadales; family Thiohalomonadaceae; genus JAPHTQ01. The sequence continues at coordinate 16,222 of JBNKBG010000014.1, read as the reverse complement.
GGCACTCTTTCGTTACAAGGCACGCAATAACCGCGGGGACTCAGTTGCCGGTGAAATTGAGGCGGGTTCCGCAGATGCGGTCGCAACCCAACTGGTTAACAGCGGTGTCACCCCGGTCGATATCCGCCGTGTTCGCGAGAACCGTGATTTTCTTTCCGAACTTGAGGGGCTGTTAACCAACACCAAGCCGACACTGGATGATCTGATCCTTTTCTGTCGGCAGATGTACACCCTCTCCCGTTCCGGTGTGCCCATTATTCGCGCCCTCACCGGACTCTCTGAGACCACCAACAACCGTACCCTCTCGGCCACCATAGGACGCATTCGTCGCAACATTGAAGGCGGTCATGAACTCTCCATTGCCATGGGGATGGAGTCGGCGGTCTTTAACAATCTGATCGTCAGTATCGTACGGGTCGGCGAGACCACCGGTCGGCTCGACGAGGCCTTCCTGCAGCTTTCCCAATATCTGGAGATGGAGCGGGATACCCGCAGTCGGATCAAGATGGCAATCCGCTACCCCAGTTTTGTTATTGTCGCCATCATCGTCGCCATGGGCATCATCAATACCCTGGTCATTCCCGCCTTTGCCCGGGTTTTTACCAAAATGAAGACCGATCTGCCCTGGCAAACCAAGCTGTTGATGGGCTTTTCTGAATTCACCGTTGCCTATTGGCCCTACATTCTGAGTGTTGCCATTTTGGGGTTTTTTGCCGTACGTCAGTACATCTCCCAGGGTAAGGGAAAGTACAACTGGGACAAACTCAAACTGCGCCTGCCGATCATGGGCAGCCTGATTATGCGCAGCACCCTGGCCCGCTTCTCCCGCTCCTTTGCCATGGCCTTCAAGAGTGGCGTTCCCCTGATCCAGGCACTGACCGTAACCGCCCGTGCGGTAGATAATGATTTTGTCGCCGAGCGCGTCCTGAGTATGCGCAACAGCGTCGAACGGGGCGAAAACCTGACCCGTACCGCTGCCGCCACCGGCCTTTTTCCACCACTGGTGTTGCAGATGTTTGCCGTAGGTGAGGAGACCGGGGCCATTGATCGGATGATGGACGACGTTGCCGATTTTTATGAAAGAGAGGTGGATTACGAACTGAAGAACCTCAGTTCTGCCATCGAACCGATTTTGATTATCGCCATCGGCATCATGGTGCTGGTGATTGCCCTGGGTGTCTTCCTGCCGATGTGGGATATGACGAAGTTTGCCCACCGCTAAGCACCACTTATCGGTGTTTGTGACTACACTTAATGCTGTAAACCGCCCGTGGGCGAGGTTGCAGGGTGCGACCCAGTCCTCAAGCAGGATAGAATTCTCTGCCGCCTGGCTGACTTCCGTACCCTGATTGTGTAAAGTTTTGCGGATCGCGCATTCGCACGGAGTTGGATAGACCACCATGAGTTCCCTACCACACATTCTGGGGCCGCTTCTTTTTTCATTCGCCACCGGCGCGGCGCTGCTCGGCATCGTATCCGGACTCTGGCTGCTTATCTCGCCCAACGGATTTGCCCGTGTCGAAAGTCTGGCCGGCGCGCCGTTTTCCCTGCGTCGCGGCCTGCGCCCTTTCGATATTTCGCGCAACATCGATCGCTATTTCTATCGTCATCATCAGGCCATCGGTCTGCTGGTAATTGCCGCCAGCACCTACACCCTCTATCGTGCCATGTTCGATATCGTGCCTGGAAAGGTTGCGACCATATTAATCACCCACTACCCCCCGCTGGTCGCCGAATGGCTGATCGCCTCCCTGCAGGATGTTTTACTGGTGACAAATCTCTTCGCCATCATTATCGGCCTGGTGATTTACGTCCGACCCAGTGCATTAAAAGAGTTCGAGGCTCGCTCCAATCGCTGGCTTACCACACGTAAAAAGACACTCTGGTTGAAAAGTCAGCTGGCCCCTTCGACCCACTATTTGCGTAATCAGCCGCGAGTTCTGGCCGTGATAGTTCTGTTATTATCCACCTACCTAATATCAACCATATCAATGAGATAGGGTTCTCAGGTCGACTTTACCTCAACTTATAGGAATAACTTATTGAAGAAGGCGGGATTAAATGCTAACTTTGTAACGGTATCCCCGTGAATTAGCGTCTATCCTATCGGGACGGTCGGCGATACCGCAGCAATGTTGTTTAGCACAGACCGCGGTCTGCATACATTTGGAGATATTAAAGATGAAAAGTAACCAACAAGGTTTTACCCTGATCGAACTGGTCATGGTAATCGTGATCCTCGGCATCCTGGCCGCAACAGCGATCCCCCGCTTCGTAAATCTGGCGGGTGAAGCAACAATTGCTGCAGCCAAGGGTGTTGCCGGTGGCGCTGCGAGTGCAAGCGCCATCAACTACGCAGCGAGCGCTGCAGGCAATGCCGCTGCTATCAACACAACCGGTGTGGGCGGAACCGCCGTTGGTGCGGGTGGTTGTGATAGCGTAACGGTTGGTGCGCTTCTCAACGATGGTTTACCCGCAGAGTATAGCATTGCATATAACGGCGCTGGCGCCCTTGGTGATGCAGCTGCGTTTGGCGATACTTGGACATGTAAAGTACAAACAGCTGCTGGCGTAGATATACTGGATGGCGGTGCTACCATCACATTTACTCTCCACTACGTTCCTTAAGGGGTTATTGATCCCGGCGGGCCAATAAATGCCGCTGACTTCTGTTGAGGTCGGCGGCATTTTGGTTAAGAGAGCATAAACTCGATCTCTTTGCTGCAATTCTCATGTGTTCACACATAGGGAATCAAACCGAGATATGGCAATTATGTGGACTGTTCCTGGCTCCACACAGAGGCGACATAGCCGTCAGTTACTACAAACTCTACAGGACCACCAATTGCCGCATAAAGTACAACAATTTGATCTTGGCACAAGGACGGGCATCCTCAGAACAAGAATCGGCTGTTAAGGTAGAACACACAACGCTTTGATACTATTTGGTGTTCCGATAGCAATTGGCACAACATGAATGGGGATGACGCCCCCCAAAACCGACAAGCGGCCATAGAGCTGCGATGGCCTGCGGGCTGCCATAACGGCATCGATGCCTTCGGCATCTATAATAAGAGAGATATGGAGGGAGTTTTTGCATGAAACGTGTGTTGCGTACACCGTTGTTCCTGCTTTGTGGCGCCTGTCTGGCCCTGCTGTTTGGCCTCATGCAGCCCGCTTTTGCCGCTCCCGGCGATATCCTGTTCAGCGACGATTTCGAACGTAACAATCTCAACCCGGTCTGGACTCGCAGCAATAATCAGCGTGCCGGGATCAGCACTCAAACTTCCAACTCCGGTACCCGCTCCCTCTTTACCTGCTGTGGGGCGGTGGATGTCACCAGCAACGCCATCAATCTCTCTGCCGTACCGGCCGCTGAACTCTCCATGTGGATTCGCATTGGTGATGACATCAACTTCAACTTCAGTGAATGGCCAGACGCCGCCGGCGAGGACCTGGTTATTCAGTATTTCGATAGCGCCTCAGGCTGGGTCCCCCTCGAGACCTTTGTCGGCGGCGCGCATGCAGCGGGAACGATCTATAACCGCACCTATACCCTGCCTGCTACCGCCATGCATGCGAATTTCCAGATTCGTATCAGTCAGACCGGCGGTTCCGGTAACAATTTCGATTACTATCATGTAGACGATGTGGTTTTGACCGAAGTCGCGCCACCGACACCCATCGGTTTTGGCAGCTGTGATGACTTCGAGAGCGGCCTGACCAACTGGACGGTCACCCCTATTAGTGGCGTTGCGAATGTCACTTCCGGTGTCAATACCGTCAATTCACCCAGCAATAGTCTCTACTTACGCTCGGGCCAGGTGTATGTCACTAGTAATGCGATCGACACCTCAGCAGCAACAACACCTCTTCTCACTTTGTGGGTTCGTCGCGGCCAGGATGGTCTGGACGGCTACAGCGAAGACACCGATCCCAACGAAGACTTGCAGATCCAGTACCTGAACAGCGCCAATAACTGGATCCTGCTTGATACCGTACTGGGTAGCGGTATCAAAGGTGAGATCCTAAATCTCTCCTATGCGCTGCCTGCCGATGCCATTCACGCCAACTTCAGGATACGTCTCTACATGACAGGCGGTAACGCCGGTAGTTACGGCGCGGGTCTTTTTTACGACTATTGGCACGTGGATGATGTCTGCGTCGGCCAGTCCAGTTCCGGTTCACTGGTCGCCTATTACGCACAGGACGAGTCCTCATGGAACGGCACTGCCGGTGAAGTGATCGATAGCTCCGGCAACGCCCTCCACGGTACCGCCCTGAACGGTGTTAGCACCGCGCCCGCGATGGTATGCCGCGGCGGTAATTTCAATGGTACCAATGGGCCGGTAGAAATAGCCGACAACGCGTTACTTGATATCAGCGGAGAGCTCACCGCCTCTGCATGGATCCAGCCGAACAGTCTGCCCGGTACGGGTCTGATGTCCATCCTTTCCAAAGATACCAACTATGAATTCCATATCACCCCTGCCGGGGAGATCAACTGGTGGTGGAACGACAGTACAGGCACCGTACGCTCACTTACGACGACCGGGGCCAATATCGCTCCCGGCAACTGGTACCATGTCGCCATCACCTATCGCTCTGGCCAACAGCGAATCTATGTGAACGGTGTCCAGCGAGCCAGCGGCAGCTACGCAGGGACTCTCCGCAACAATAACAATCCGTTGCAGATTGGTGGCGATCAGGGCATCACCAGCCGTCTCTTTAATGGCCTTATCGATGAGGTTCGTGTCTACGCCGCCCAGCAGAGTCAGGCTGAGGTCAATGCCGATATGGCTGCCACCCACCCGTGCCCAACCACGCCAATCGCCGAGTACCATCTGGACGAAACGGCCTGGGGCGTGGTCAACGACAGCAGCGGCAGCGGTAACAACGGCAGCACATCCGGTACAGTCACGCCGACCATTACCTCCCCTGCCATTGCAGGCAATCCGGGCACCTGCGGTTATGCGGATGTTCCCAGTAACACAACCACAACCCCCGCGGACGCCATTGATAGTGGTCTTGATGTGGATACCGCGATCGGTAATACGGGTACCATCAGTTTCTGGTACAAAAGCAACGCCCCCTGGATTAACGGTGGTGATCGCCAGTTATTCGATGCGACGAATGCCACGACCGGCGACTATTTCCACCTCGTATTGCAATCGGATCAACCTGGACGAGGCCGCCTGCGTTTTCAACTTGTCGATAACGCTAACAACCGCGAGCGCGCCAGAACGGGCAATCTCAATATAGCGGCCAACACCTGGACGCATATTGCCGTCACTTGGGACCTGCCCGCAGATGTGATGAATATATATATCAACGGCGTACTCGACACGACTCTCAATACTGGCACCACGGGCGTTCTCGGTAACATGGATACGCTCTTCTTCGGCGACAATCGCTCCACGGTTCTTGGTCGCAATGGTACAGCTAATTCGGCCAATGGCTCGTTTGATGAAATCCGCATCTATAACCTGGTACAAACCGGTGCACAGATTGCTGCGGACATGGCCGCCACTCACGCCTGTACCGCATCCCAGGTTCACCACTATCGCATTGTCCATGACGGTTCAGGCCTTACCTGTAATCCTGAAACGATCACGGTTCAGGCCTGTATGGATGCCGCCTGCACCAGCTTCTATGCCGGTAACGTCAGCGCGACATTAGATCCCGGCGGAAATGCCGTCAGCATTATCGATGGCAGTGGAATTGTTTCCATTCCTATACGCAATAACAGCCCGGGGACAATTACACTGAGTATCAACGGCGCTAACCCGGCGGCAACTAATGCAACAACATGCCTGATGGATAATGGCGTCACTACCAGCAACAGTTGCGATATCACCTTCTCTGACTCCGGCTTCGTTTTCGATGTGCCCAACCAGACCTCCTGCGCCACATCAAATGCCGTAACCATCAGTGCTGTACGCAAGGATCTCACTAGCCAACAATGCGTACCCGCCTTCAGTAATCGCACTGAAACCCTGAAGTTCTGGTCAAGCTATGTGACCCCGAATAGCGGTACGCAATCTGTCGCTGTCAACGGCAACAACGTATCAACGAGCTTACCGGGCACGGATGTCTCCCTCAACTTTGACGCCAATGGCCAGAGCACCATTACCGTTGCCTACCCGGATGCCGGAGATATGCAACTCAACACCAGCTATACCGGTGCCGTCGGCACCGCAGATGAAGGCCTGGTGATGACCGGCAATGATCGCTTTGTGGTCGCGCCCGCCAAGTTCATCGTAAGTAGTGGCGATGCCAATGCCGACTGTGCCAGTGGCAATGCTGCCTGCTCGGTCTTCAAAAAGGCCGGTGAAACCTTCAACCTCTCTGTCAGCGCAGCCTGTGCCAATGACACCATCACGCCAAACTTCAGCGCTACAGGCATCACCCTTGGCCACAACCTTGTTGCACCTGCTGGCGGTGTTGCAGGCACATTGGGCAATGGCACTATCGATATCGCTAGTGCTGACAACGGCTCGGCAACCATTAACAATCAGTCCATTGATGAGGTCGGTGTCTTTACCGTCAGCGCCGCCCTTGATAGTTATCTTGGGGTCACAGCGGCCACTCCCGCTACACCGCTCATAACGGGTTTAAGCAGCAACATCGGTCGCTTTATTCCGGCGCGTCTCGTCGTCAATGCTAACGTACCGGTATCGGATAACAGCTGCACACTTGGCGCTACACCCAATACCTACCTGGGACAGGACTTCGCCTTTGCAACAGATCCCGTCCTGACGGTGACAGCACAGAACACTGCCGGCACATTTACCCGTAACTACGGTGGACCATTCTGGAAACTCGCTGGCGCCCTGGCTAATCGCAGCTACACAGATACGGTTGGCACCACTGCATTTACTCCAAACTACAGCGCCGCTGCTCCAACACTTGCTGAGGCCAATAACTTTGACGCGGTACCGCCGACACTGACCATTACGGGTGACACCCTTAACTATGGAAGGCCTGTTGCGCAGGTAAGCGCCTTCTCTTCAAATGTTGATCTGACGATCACAGCCGCCGATCTGACAGACAGCGACGGTGTCTGCTACGATACAGCGGGTAGCGTTATCTGTAATGCCAATGACGGCCTAGGTACACCTTCAAACCTTACGGTAGCGGGTATTACTGGCGCTAACCTACGCTACGGCAGAGGTTTCACTCAGGATGTGCTGGAATCATCTACCGCAATTGGGTTGCCACCGACAACCGTAATATTACCGATCAAGGCACAGTACGTTGATGCCCTGGGGAATGTCGTTACCAATCCCGATGACGTGTGCAGCCCAGTCAGTTTTATAAAGGCTGACTTCGACATAGCAACTACGGTCACTGCACCAGTACCCGTTACTGGAACGGTTACGGTGAATAGTGGTGTGGGAGATCTCACAGTTCAGTTGGATGCAGATCCTGGTGATGTAGGTGGTTACAGTCTCTTCACCCTGACATGGCCTGCCTGGTTACCGGGCCCAACAAACGCACGCGCCTATTTCGGCGCGATACCCGCGGACGCTAACTTCCTCTACTGGAATGAAAGCAGGTAAACAATTTTCAGGTTTCACTCTGGTTGAGCTGACGATGATCCTGGTGGTCGCGGGCATACTCGCCGTGATCGTCATACCGCAGTTTAATTTAGCGGGATACGAAAACACCCGTGCAACCGCTGAGCTTATTCAGGGAATACGTTATACCCAGTTTCAGTCCCTCTACCATAGTGATACACCCGATTATCAAATAACCATTACCTCAAACGCTGTGTCCTCCAGCTTTACCGTGGCCAACTCCGGCGGCGCCGCCATTGCTGATCCTGCTAATCCAGGCGCTGTATATACACGTACCTTTCCTGGCATTACCATCAACCCGACTGGCACCATTGTCTTCGATGGCCGGGGAGAGCCCAGTTGCATAGGCTTTGCCTGTACGGCTGCCAATCTGACGCTTACCGTTTCCGCTGATTCGATCACCATGGAACGTTTTACGGGATTTGTTCACTGATGCGAGCACAGCGTGGTTTTACCCTGATCGAAACCGTGATCTTCATCATCGTCATGGGGCTTGCGCTCGGGGGTATTGTTAGTCTTTTTACACAGAGCGCCGTCGGCGGTCGTTACCCTTTTGATCAACAGCGTGCTATCGCCCTGGCCAACGCCTACATGGATGAAATCATGCGTAAACGTTGGGATGAAAACACGCCTTTAAATGGCGGTTGTGTTGAGACAGGAAGTGGCTATTGCGCTGCCTATTGTGCTGCAAAGATACCTCCAACGTGTGGAACATGCTCGCTGGTTGCCGGTGCCTGTGTCGCACCGGCTGCGACCCCTCTTGGCGCGGAAGCCGCAGAAGTACGCGCCTCCTATGACGATATTGATGACTACCTGGGTTTGCCTGATACCATACCAAAGGATGCGACCGGTACTGCTATTGCTGATTATGCTGGTTACACCGTGGCCGTGGCTGTCTCAACACCAGCGGCAGCCTGGAATGGCATACCCACCGCGGATGTAAAACAAATTGTAGTCACTGTCAGCGTGGGGACAGACAGTTATTCATTGACCACCTACCGGGTGAACTACTGATGTCCCCGCGTCACAACACCGGCTTTACCCTGATCGAGCTGGTGATGACCATTGTGCTGTTAGGCATTATCGGTACTGTACTGGCACCTATCATTCAAAACAGTGTTGAAATCTATGCAGCGGAACGCTCACGTGCTGCACTGGTGCAAAAGGGTCGACTTGCGCTGGAGCGCATTGCCCGCGAAGTGCGGGAGGCGGTACCCAACTCTCTCTCCATCGTTGCCGATGCCGGCGGTAATACCGGTATCGAGTTTCTGCAAATCAGCAATGGTGGTCGTTATATCGATCTCACTGATAACTATCCCGGTGCCTTTATTGATAACACCAAACGCTTTAGCGCCGGTGTCGGCATGTCGGATCTTTATTCGCTTGGCGTAAATCCGACACTCGCCGCGGGTGACCTGTTGATCATCGCCAACACTGCGCCTGCTAATCTGATTGCCGGTACCACCGTAGTTCCACTGCTTGGTGTTGCGGCGACTACGGTTGCTGCTGATGGAACTGCCACTGGTCAAATTTTGAATTTCGCCATTCCCCCTGCCACTTTCGCTTTCCCCGGCGGCTCTTTGGGTCGGCGCTATTTCACTGCCAATACCAATTATGAAATCGGACTTAATGGCAGTGCCATCTATTGGCATACGGGTGCAGGACTAGCCGGCTACAATGGTGCCGGTGGCTGGACTGTCGCCGATCCGGTGTTGGTGGATGGCGTTACCGCCCTCACTTTCACCTACAATCCCGGTGCAGCCATTGGCGTTGCGGTATTGACCATGACCCTTTCACTGTCGGACGGAACAGAGAGTATCGATCTCTACCAGGAGATCCAAATTCGGAACTCCATGTGATGATGAAAACCAGGAACCGACCTTTCAAAAAACAGCGTGGCGTTTCACTCATTGCCGCGATCTTCCTGCTCACCGGTATGTCGATACTCGGCGCACTGCTAACGCGCTTGCTGACCGTCGGCGTTACGGAGAGTATGCAGGAGTGGTATGCCTCGCAGGCGCTTTATGCGGCAGAGAGTGGTATCTCATGGCGTATGTATAGCGGTGCCGATCCGGTGGTCAATCAGGTGGTGGTACCCGGACAGGCCTGGTTTACCACGGCCACCGCCGCGCCAACTGTAGTCGCTGGTCATACGATGTTGGTCATCACCAGCACCGGCTTTGCCGGACCCAATGTCGGCAATATTCTTGCCTCAAGGGAGATCACCGTTACCCTGATGCTTCCCTGAGGCGTTTTACTCCTCACCCATATTTAATTCCTTGATCTTGCGGGTGATGGTGTTCCTGCCCCAACCCAATAACTGCGCCGCTTCCTGGCGGTGACCACCGGTTTTTTTCAACGCCACTTCAATCATCAGTCGTTCAAATTGCGGCACGGCTTCGTCGAGGACGTTTGACGCGCCGCTGTTCAGCTTTTGTTCTGCCCAACGCTTCAATGGCGTGAGCCAGTCGCGATCATCGCTGTGTTGATCGCTCGCTGCTTTTAATTCCGGCGGCAGGTCTTCCATATGGATCTCCTGCCCTGGCGACATCACGGTCAACCAGCGGCAGGTGTTTTCCAGTTGCCGCACATTTCCCGGCCACTGCAATCCGGAAAGATAATTCTCTGCTGTTTTATCCAGCCATTTACTTTCACCACCGATCTCTTCGCTGGCCTTTTGTAAGAAGTGCCGAATAAGCAGTGGAATATCTTCCTGCCGTTCGCGTAATGCAGGGATATGAATGCGGATCACGTTGAGACGATGGAAGAGATCTTCACGGAATAGCCCTTCGCGCACCCGTCGCTCCAGGTCCTGGTGGGTGGCGGCAATCACACGAACATCCACCTTGATCGGCGAGCGTCCACCGACACGGTAGAACTCTCCGTCAGCCAGCACCCGCAGCAGACGGGTCTGTAGCTCTGCCGGCATGTCGCCGATCTCGTCCAGAAACAGGGTACCGCCATCGGCCTGTTCAAAACGTCCTTCACGTGCCGATTGTGCACCGGTGAAGGCGCCACGTTCATGACCGAACAGTTCTGACTCTAACAAGTCGCGCGGGATCGCAGCGGTATTGAGGGCGATAAAGGCCTTATCGCGTCGTGGACTATGTTTGTGTAACGCATGGGCGACCAGCTCCTTACCGGTACCCGACTCACCGTTTATCAGCACCGTGATATTGGAAGAGGCGAGGCGACCGATGGCGCGAAACACCTCCTGCATCGACGGTGCCGCTCCGATGATCTCGGTACTTTCAAGCGGGTTTTCATCCGCCGTGCTTCGACTCTGCTCCTTGCGGTGTTCAACCGCACGGCGCACCAGCTCTACCGCATCATCCACATCAAAGGGTTTGGGCAGATATTCGAAGGCACCGCCCTGGTAGGCAGATACGGCACTGTCGAGGTCCGAGTGGGCGGTCATAATGATCACCGGCAGTTCCGGGTGTCGCTCATTGATGGTTTTCAGTAACTCCAGTCCGCTCATGCCGGGCATGCGGATATCCGTAATCAATGCATCGGGTTCGTCCCGCTCCAGCAACTTGAGTACCCGGTCTGCGCTTTCAAAACTCTGGATATTCATGCCCGCCTGTTTGAATGCCTTTTCCAGCACCCAGCGAATGGAGCGATCATCATCAATAACCCAAATCGTGATCTCGTCGTTCATACCACCACATCCTGGTTGTTATCCCGATCGATATCGATCGGTATCAATACTGTGAAAATTGTCTGCCCTGGTCGGCTCTCCCACTCAATCAGACCGCCGTTGGCGTTGATCAGCGATTGCGCAATCGGTAGTCCCAGTCCTGTGCCTTCGGCGCGGCCGGTTACCATTGGCAGGAAAAGGTTCTCGCGCATTTCCGGTGCGATACCGGGGCCGTTATCGATCACATCCGCGCGCGCCACCAGTTTGTGCAGTACCGTGCCGATGGTGTACTGGCGAAGTGTGCGTGTACGCAGCGTGATCTCACCCTTTTCGCCGACCGCCTGCGCCGCATTACGCACCAGATTCATCAGCGCCTGAATGAGCTGATCCAGATCGGCATAGACGAAAGGGATGCTTGGATCGTAATCACGCACCAGGCGTATCTGATCGCTGAGCTCTGCGCCCACAACCTGGCGCACCCGCTCCATCGCCTCGTGGATATTGATTTCGCGCTTGCGCGGCAGTGTGCTGGGGCCAAGCATTCGATTCATCAGCTCCTGTAGTCGATCCGCCTCGCTGATAATGATGTTGGTATACTCCTTGAGCTCTTCGTTGTTGAGCTCCCGTTCCAGCAGTTGCGCGGCACCGCGCAATCCGCCCAGCGGATTCTTCACCTCGTGCGCCAGACCGCGAACCAGCGCTCGGGTGGCGTTGCTCTGTGCCATCAAACCCTCTTCCCGGGTGATGCGCAGTTGCCGGTCTACCTGCTTCATCTCCACCAGCAGCTCGGTTTGCCTGCCGGCACCCTCGTAGAGCGGGATCGCCGTCAGATCCACTGTCACCTTGTCGCGGTACCCCAGATTCAAAACCAACTCCCGCTCGGTAAAGGGGGTGCCAGTCTGCAATACCTGCTCAAGCGCCATGCTCACCTCGCTATCAAACAGTACGTTCTGCACTGGCTGATTCAGCGAACGCTGCGCACTGACGGCAAAGAGCATCTCGCCCGCCGGGTTGATGAAACGTAGTTTGAGCGCACTATCCAGCAGCATTACCGCCGAGTGCATGTTTTCCAGCACTCGCAGCCGCAGATCACAGGCCATATCGTTCGCCATTGTCATGCCCACCTAATAAGCAAGATACACACCAGAATGAATCAGTAACTACGTATGTTAGTAACCAACTGATTTATATTGAATAATCGCTATTATCTTGACCGTGTTACGGCTGGTGTAAACCATGGACTTGCACCAAGCTGGTTCAACAAAGCATATGCACCAGAGTGGTGCATTACAAGGTGGGAGGCGGTGTTGGCTTCGGTGCTACCTTGTGCCGGTGAAGATAAAAGGTAACAGTGGGAGAGCTGATAAGGGTGTTCCCTTGCTGATCTGCGACGGCGACACTTACGCTATGGGTCCCAGGATACACATCGGCAATCGCCAGGCTGGCGCTAATTCCACGCGCCTTTTCACTACCGTCAAGACTCACCACCAGTGCATGCCCTGACTGTAGTGGCGGATCGATAGTGACACTAACGCTGAGACTCACACCTGCTGACCAGATAGTCTGCTCCGGGTGCGGTGACGTGATATTGAGACTGCGATATGCGCTAGCATTTGTTTCTGCTTTTCGCGGCTTTTTTTCTTGCCTCAGATGGCTTTCATACTCGTTGTCTGTTGCGTCAACCGTCTGCACATCGCGCAGCTTTATCTCCTCACCGCCACGGCTGGCATCATCGGTAAACTCCACCGTACCATCGGGGTGGACGATGCGATAGCCGGTGGTTTCGGCTGCCGACAACGACACGCTGAAGAGAAATAACAGGACGGGAAGGATCCTTTTCATCACCCAAGCATAATTCAGCACCCCCGGGACAACAATCTATCGCCCATAAAAAAACGCCCCCGAAGGGGCGTTCTTTATGTCGGCAATAACCGCTCCTTAGCAGGAGTAGTACATGTCGAACTCGATCGGATGAGTGGTCATGCGGATGCGGGTTACATCGGCCATTTTCAGGCTGATGTAGGCATCGATCATGTCGTCGGTGAAGACGCCACCCTGGGTCAGGAACGCACGGTCTGCATTGAGTGCGTCCAGCGCCATATCGAGGCTGTGGCAGACCTTTGGAATCTTTGCATCCTCTTCCGGAGGCAGATCGTAAAGGTCCTTGTCCATCGCTTCGCCCGGATGGATCTTGTTCAGGATACCGTCCAGACCCGCCATCAGGTAGGCGGCAAAGCAGAGGTAGGGGTTAGCTGTCGGGTCGCCGAAACGAACCTCCATGCGGCGACCCTTGTCGCTGGTGAACGGAATACGGATAGAAGCGGAACGGTTGCGGGCGGAGTAGGCCAGCATAACCGGGGCTTCGAAACCGGGAACCAGACGCTTGTAGGAGTTGGTGGACGGGTTGGCAAAGGCGTTCAGAGCCTGAGCGTGCTTGATGATACCGCCGATGTAGTAAAGAGCAGTCTCTGACAGGCCACCGTACTCGTTACCGGCAAAGAGGTTGACGCCGTCTTTGGCCAGGGACATGTGTACGTGCATACCTGAGCCGTTGTCACCAACCATCGGCTTGGGCATAAAGGTTGCGGTCTTGCCGTAGCTGTGAGCAACGTTGTGCACGCAGTACTTCAGGATCTGTACTTCGTCGGCCTTCTTCACCAGAGTGTTGGCACCCACGCCGATTTCGCACTGACCAGCAGTGGCCACTTCGTGGTGATGAACTTCTACTTTCAGACCCATCTCTTCCATCGCCAGGCACATAGCGCCACGGATGTCGTGCAGTGAGTCGACCGGCGGAACGGGGAAATAGCCGCCTTTTACGCCAGGACGGTGACCCATGTTGCCATCGCTATAAACCTTTTCGGAGTTCCACTCGGCTTCTTCGGAGTCGATCTTGACGAAGGAACCGCTCATGTTGGAGCCCCAGCGAACGTCGTCAAAGATGAAGAATTCCGGCTCCGGACCAAACAGCGCGGAGTCACCAATACCAGTGGATTTCAGGAACTCCTCAGCACGGCGGGCAACGGAACGCGGGTCGCGCTCGTAACCTTGCATGGTGGAAGGCTCAACGATATCGCAGGTGATGTTGACCATCGGCTCATCGGAGAAGGGGTCCAGCACAGCGGTAGACGCGTCCGGCATCAGGATCATGTCGGATTCGTTAATGCCCTTCCAGCCCTCAATAGAGGAACCGTCGAACATCTTGCCTTCGGTGAAGACATCTTCATCGATAGTATGGGCAGGCACGGTGACGTGCTGTTCCTTGCCGTGGGTATCGGTAAAGCGGAAGTCGAAGAACTTCGCGCCACTATCCTTGATAAGTTTCAGTACATCTTTAGCAGACATCGGTGCCTCCAATCTGGTTTAACAATAATCACCGCCCATTGTGGGCATTAAAAACAATGCGCTTTATAAGTGCATGAAATATGCCATGATATATCTGGTTGATTTTCATGGAAATATTTTTTCTTCATGGGACTGAGCATGGCATAGTCGCACTATATCGGTGCGCATAACGCCCTTTGGCACCATTATGGTGCGGCGCGAAAGTAGATGCTCAAATCCCGAATCTCTTCGACCTGACATGCGGCTCGATGCAGAGCATCCAGCTCCGCGTTGGTGGCCTGATCTGCGGCATCCACCACTAGACAAACCTCCACATCAAGCTTGCCATCAAGATAGTGCAGGACAATCCGCTCGATCTTGCTCGCCAGCGCCATTCCTGTCCAGCACTCTTCCAGTTTTTTCGTTATCTGACTACGGCTGGGCAGACCCAGACTCGGCTTCATCTTCTCATCGTCTTCGGAATCCACGTGCACCATGACGTCGGAAACCTCGTCTACACCATCGATGAGATGCTTACGCACCATCTCGCCAATAAAGTGCCCTTCAGAGACACTCAACTTCGGATCAACGATCACGTGTACATCGACCAGGGCTTCTCCGCCCATCATGCGGGTACGCAACATGTGCAGCTTGCGCACACCGCCCACGCCAAGGATCTCCTGCCGAATGATATTCACCCGCTCCGGCTCCAGTGCGGTATCCACCAGTTCATGCACGCTTTGCCAGGCGAGGTCCCAGCCAATCTTGGCGATCATCGCGCCCACCAGTACCGCCGCTACCGAATCGAGATACTCCAACCCGGCCATGGTGCCGGCTACACCGATCACCACAACGACCGACGAGATAGCATCGGATCGGCTATGCCATGCATTCGCTTTAAGCATGTTGGATTTGAGTTTGCGCGCGAGACGCATAGTGTAATGGTAGGTCCACTCCTTGGCTCCGACCGAAACTGCCGCGACCATGAGGGCAAACATGCCAGGCTGCAGCAGCTCTTCAGGATTGAACAGTCGATCAACGGCATCCCAGGCAATCCCGGCTGCGACTGCCATCAATGCAATACCAAGCGCTACGGTCGCCAGGGTTTCAAATCGACCATGACCGTATGGGTGCTCTTCATCCGCGTCGCGACTGCCATGCTTGGCCGCAAACAGCACCATAAAATCCGTGGCAAGATCCGAAAGGGAGTGAACACCATCGGCGATCAGCGCCTGGGAATTGGCGAGAAATCCGACGATCAATTTCACCACGCCAAGTGATAGATCCACCGCGGAACCGATAAGCGTTACCTTACGAATCTCCCTGTAACGACTATCGCCAGGATCGATCTCTATGGCGTGTGTGTGATGGTGGTGATCGCCGCCCATGGCCTTACTCCGCCTCTTCCGTTTTGCAAACTTCTACCAGAATAAAAATTTCACCGCCCTCTTCACGACTTTCCAGTAATTTGTGCCCATTGATTCGGCACCATGCGGGTATGTCATTCAATGCACCATGATCGGTACAGACGATCTCCAGAGTATCCTCTGATTGTAATTCTTCCACACGGTTCTGGGTACGGATCACCGGCATGGGACAGAGTAGGCGTCGTGCATCGAGTTGATAGTGCATAGGCTTTTTGTCAGCGCTCAAAGTCATGATTGTCGCATACGGGATT
>JBNKBG010000013.1:0-41655 GCA_050287105.1 Thiohalomonadaceae bacterium | reverse complement strand
GGCGCAACTGCGTGCCCTGTTGAGTCGTGCCAGCGCCGTGGCGATTGGTCCCGGTTTGGGGCAGGAGAAGTGGGGCAGGGCGATGCTGGGGACGATCCTGGAGAGCCGCTTGCCATTAGTCCTCGATGCGGATGCCCTCAATATGTTGCTTACGGAACCTAGGCGTCACGACAAGTGGGTACTTACCCCCCATCCCGGCGAAGCGGCGCGCATGCTCGGCTGTTCGGTGAGCGAGATCCAGCAAGATCGCTTTAGCGCCATCACCTCACTGGAGGCGAGTTATGGCGGGGTGGCGGTGCTCAAGGGGTGCGGTAGCCTGATCCTCGGTAGCGATGGTGAAATGGCCCTGTGTAACGAAGGTAATCCGGGTATGGCCTGTGGCGGCATGGGTGACCTGCTGACCGGGGTGATCGCCGCCTTTATCGCTCAGGGAATGGGCCTTCGTCAGGCGGCACGTCTGGGGGTGGCACTGCATGCCGCTGCGGGTGACAGTGCTGCCCGCGAAGGGGAGCGAGGAATGCTCGCGGCGGACCTGTTGCCTCACCTGCGAACCCTGCTCAATCCCTGAGAACGATGTCCCCCAGTATCTCCTGCTACCTCCCCGACAGCGATGCCACCGAGCATCTTGGCGCGGGGCTGGCCGCCTGCGTACCAGCGGGGACAGTGATCTATCTGCACGGGGAACTGGGTGCAGGCAAGACCACCCTGGTGCGTGGTTTCCTGCATGCGCTGGGCCACCACGGTGCGGTGAAGAGTCCCACCTATACCCTGGTCGAGCCCTATAGCCTGGACGGGCGCAACATCTACCACTTCGATCTCTATCGTCTGGGTGACCCGGAAGAGCTCGAATATATGGGGATCCGCGACTACTTCGACGGTAGTGCCATTGCCCTGGTGGAGTGGTCGCAGCGGGGTAGCGGTATCCTCCCTTCACCAACCCTCGATATCACCATTGAGTACCAGGAAAGCGGTCGACAGCTACAGCTGTTGCCTGCGGATAGTGTCGATCCCAGCTTCCTAGCCCGCCTGAACGAACTCTGCAATAACCGATAAACGCTTGAATTTTTTCTGAATTTGTTTAAAGTTACATCTGAAAGCTATAATCAATAGCAGATCAAGCTTGTAACTTGATGAATCTAAACAGATAACGTTGGAACGTTGTGGGGGGAGGAACGGCTATGACCATTGGCAGATACGTGGCTACCGTCATCCTGTCGCTCTGTGCTGCCAGCGCTGGCGCACAAGGCGAGATCAACGGCGTGCGCATGTGGCCGGCACCGGATAACACCCGGGTGGTGTTCGATGCCAGCAGCCAGGTAGAGCACAGCCTGTTTACCCTGAAAAATCCCGATCGTATCGTTATCGACGTCAAAGACACCTCTCTCCAGGCCGATCTGACCGGCCTCGATTTCAGCAATACCGTCATTAGCGATATTCGTACTGGCAAGCACGGCAAGAATGGTCTGCGTGTAGTCCTTGATCTGAAGCAGGCGGTACAGCCGAAGAGCTTTGTGCTGCGTCCCAATGAACAGTATGGACACCGCCTGGTGCTCGACCTCAACCACCCGGACGAGGCGAACGTCACTGAGAAGAAGACCATTCGGACTATCGAACAGGCGCGTTCCCGTGCCCGTGAGGTGGTGATAGCGATCGACCCGGGTCATGGTGGCGAAGACCCCGGAGCCAGTGGCTGGAGTCGTACCCGTGAGAAGGACGTGGTGCTGGCGATTGGCCGCAAACTTGAGGCGCTGTTGCAGAAGGAGCCGGGTTTCAAGCCCGTGTTGCTACGTAAGGGTGACTACTTCGTTAATCTGAAAAAACGGGTACAACTGGCCCGCGAAGCCAATGCCGATCTCATGATCTCCATCCATGCGGACTCCTTCAAGGATCGTCGTGCGCGGGGGGCAACGGTTTACACCCTCTCCCTTTCCGATGCCTCCAGTGAACAGGCCAAGATCGTGGCGGACAAGGAAAACGCCTCCGACCTGATCGGTGGTGTCTCGCTGGACGATAAGGATGACATGGTTGCCTCGGTGATTCTGGATCTGTCGCAGACCGCCAGCATGGAGATCAGTACTGATGTGGCTGGCCGTGTGCTGAGTGGCCTTAAGGGGTTGGGACCATTGCATCGCAAGAAGGTCGAGCATGCCGGTTTCCGCGTACTCAAGGCGCCGGATATTCCGTCGATCCTGGTGGAGACCGCCTTCATCTCCAATCCGGAACAGGAACGGCAGCTACGCAGTTCCGATCACCAGTACAAAATGGCACAGGCGATCCTGAAGGGGATTCGCGGTTACTTTGTCAGCTACCCGCCGCCGGGTACCATCCTCGCCCAGGCCAGACAGGGGGACAAACACGTTATTGCCCGTGGCGACACCCTCAGTGGTATTGCACGGCAGTATAGTGTCAGCCTCGATCTGCTGAAGAATGCTAACAATCTGACCGACACCGCCCTGCGTGTAGGGCAGGTTCTGCGTATCCCCAGCGGCAGTTAATTCGACTCCGCGCTTTTTACCCCGGGTTGTTTCCATTAAGCTAGACGCTTAGCAGCCCGTCTGGTTTTCCTGTGCATCGACCCATACAAATTCTTCCGCCCCAACTGGCCAACCAGATCGCCGCTGGCGAGGTGGTTGAGCGTCCCGCCTCCGTGGTTAAAGAGCTGCTGGAAAACAGTATCGATGCCGGTGCGAGCCGTATCGAGTTGACGGTAGAGCAGGGTGGCCTGCGCCTGATCCGCGTATTGGATGACGGTCACGGCATCCCCCGGGAGCAGTTACCGCTGGCGGTGACGCCCCACGCCACCAGCAAACTCTACACCCAGCAGGAGCTGGAACAGATAGCCAGTCTCGGCTTTCGCGGCGAGGCATTGGCCAGTATCGCCTCGGTCAGTCGCTTCCGCCTTGCCAGTCGTGTCGCGGAGGCAGAGCAGGGCTGGGAGGTGAGCTGCGATGGCAATCGCTGTGCTGAAGCGGTACCCAGCGCCCTGCCCTGTGGCACCCAGATCGAGGTACGCGATCTCTTTCACAGCATCCCCGCAAGGCGAAAATTTCTACGCAGCGAACGCACCGAGTTTCTCCATATTGAAGAGGTGGTACGTCGCCTTGCCCTGAGTCGTTTCGATGTGGCCTTTACCCTGCAGCACAACGGGCGTGAGGTGTTACGTCTGCGTCGCGCCGAGGATCCGGCGCAACAGGCGAGGCGGGTCGGTGAGGTGCTGGGGCGCGGGCTTATCGACCAGGCCAAGCGTGTCGCGTTTGAAGCTGCCGGACTCCGCCTGCACGGCTGGCTGGCATCGCCACAGGCCTCACGCAGTCAGGCCGATAGCCAATATTTCTATCTCAACGGACGGATGATCCGCGATCGTCTGATTCAGCACGCCCTGCGTCAGGCGCATCAGGGCTTGCTGGAAGAGGGACGTCATCCGGCGTTTGTTTTATTCCTGCAACTCGATCCGCAGCAGGTCGACGTAAATGTCCATCCCACCAAGCACGAGGTGCGTTTCCGTGAATCGCGTCTGGTACACGATTTTATCCAGCGTGCGCTACGTGATGTGCTGCGCGGTGAGGAGGGGAGTGCCGTCAACACGGAGGTGTTTAACCCGGCTCATGATAGTGCTGGCCCCGGGGTGGCAGAGCAGCAGGCCTTTTACCGCCAGGCGATGCGTAGCGCTGAAGCGTCACCCCAGGATGCCCGGGCGATCCTGTTTCGCCGTTACCTGTTGGCCGGGAGCGGTGATGAACCACAACTCCTGGATATTGTCGCGGCACAGCGTCAGCTGTTGCTGAACCATCTGCACACGCTGTTGCAGGGCGGAGAGGTGCGCAGCCAGCCCCTGCTGATCCCGCAGAGTGCCGTGGTGGGGGCGGCTGAAGCGGAGCGCGTCCTCTCTGCTGCGGATACCTTTGCCGTAATCGGTTTCGAGCTGGATCGGTTGGGCGAGGAGACGCTGGTATTGCGCCGTATTCCTGCGCTACTACGGGGCGCGGATAGCGCTGAACTCCTGCGCCTGTTGCAGCAGCAGGCCGGGGCATCACTCGATACAGCCTTTTTGCAGGAGTTGGCCGCCCTGGTCCCGCCGCCGGTAGAGAGTCTTGCTGCGGCGCAGGGCGTGTTGCGGCAACTGGAAGCTCTGCCGGACAAAGGCCGAGAGTTCTGGCGATCACTCAATCCTGAAGCCCTGCAAAAGCTGTTCGAGAGTGGTGAGCGATGAAGCCGATCGAACAGAGACCAACGGCGATCCTGCTGATGGGGCCGACGGCCTCAGGCAAGACCGACCTGGCGCTGGAACTGGTGCGGCGCCTGCCAGTGGAGATCATCAGCGTCGACTCGGCGCTGGTCTATCGCGGCATGGATATTGGTACCGCCAAGCCCGGTCCTGAAGTGCTGGCCGAGGCACCACACCGGCTGATCGATATCCTTGACCCGGCCGAGGCCTATTCGGCGGCCCGTTTTCGTGAGGATGCCCTGCACCATATGGCGGAGATCACCGCTGCCGGGAGGATTCCCCTGTTGGTGGGCGGCACCATGCTCTATTTCCGTGCCCTGCAGCAGGGAATGGCGATACTTCCCGAGGCGGATCCTGCGCTGCGGGCGCGGCTGGAGGCGGAGGCGCAGGAACTGGGATGGCAGGCCCTGCATGATCGGCTGGCCGCGGTGGACCCGATCTCGGCGCAGCGGATCCATCCCAATGACCCGCAGCGATTACAGCGGGCGTTGGAGGTGTTTGAGTTGAGCGGCGAGCCGCTGAGCGAATTGTGGGCACGGCAGCAGGAGGGTGACCTGCCTTATCGGGTGATCAAAATGGCGGTGGCCCCCGATGATCGGGCTGAACTTCATGAACGCATCGCGCTACGTTTTCGTCAGATGCTGGAGCAGGGATTGATCGAAGAGGTGGAGGCGCTCTACCGGCGCGGGGACCTGAGCCCGGAGCTACCGTCGATCCGTTGTGTGGGATATCGGCAGGTGTGGCAATTCCTGGCGGGCGAGCTCTCCTATGATGAAATGACGGAGAAGGGGATCAGCGCAACCCGGCAATTGGCGAAACGTCAGTTTACCTGGTTGCGAAGTGAAGAAAATTTGCATTGGTTTGCGACTTTTGACCGGGCGCTGCTGGAAAAAGTGTTGAAATTCCTGGACGATAGCTCAAAATAGCGCAACGCGATGGGCAAAGGGACCCCTGTTGTCCTCTCGCGTGTAATTAAATCTGTAACCCATTGATCGTGAATTAATTATGAATTATTTGTCAGCGCGTCTTGCGCCACATAATAACAAAAGGAGTAATCCGATGAGTAAAGGGCAAGCACTACAAGATCCATTCCTGAATGCCCTGCGGAAAGAGAGGATCCCCGTTTCCATCTATCTGGTAAACGGCATCAAGTTACAGGGACAGGTAGAGTCTTTTGATCAGTTTGTCGTATTGCTAAAGAACTCTGTCAGCCAGATGGTCTACAAGCATGCGATCTCCACCGTGGTTCCGGCCCGTAATGTAAAGCTGAATTTCAGCAATGATCAGATAAACGGTGAACCCGCTGCTCCCGGTAACAATTTCTAAGAAGTCTGTTTTCGTCACTGCTGCCGCAGCCGGGGGATACCTTGTTTGATCGCCCCCGGAGCGGCGAGCGCGCTGTTCTCGTTCATCTCGACCTTCAGCAGGAAACAGAACGCGAGGATCTTGAGGAATTCAGGATTCTTGCCAGTTCCGCTGGCGCCGAAGTCGTGGCAGTTGTCACGGGGGCGCGACGTCTTCCCGAACCCAAATATTTTGTCGGTAGCGGCAAGGCGGAGGAGATCCGTCAGGCTGTGGTCGAAAATGAAGCAGAAGTCGTACTGGTCAACCACCCGCTCTCCCCAGCGCAAGAACGTAACCTGGAAAGACTGCTCGAATGCCGGGTGCTGGATCGCACCGGTCTGATCCTCGACATCTTTGCCCAGCGGGCACGCTCACACGAAGGTAAATTGCAGGTGGAGCTGGCGCAGTTGCGTCACCTCTCCACCCGTCTGGTACGCGGCTGGACCCACCTGGAGCGACAGAAAGGTGGTATCGGCCTGCGTGGTCCCGGTGAAACCCAGTTGGAGTCAGACCGCCGCCTGATCGGTGACCGGATCAAGAATCTCAATAGACGCCTGGAAAAGGTACGCCGCCAGCGTGAGCAGGGACGACGTGCACGCAAGCGGGCGGAACTGCCCACGGTCTCGCTGGTGGGTTATACCAACGCCGGTAAATCGAGTCTGTTTAATCGCCTGGCCGACGATACGGTCTACGCGGCGGATCAGCTCTTCGCTACCCTCGATCCCACCCTGCGGCGGCTGGATCTGGAGAATGGCGATGCGCTGATTTTGGCTGACACGGTGGGTTTTATCCGCCACCTGCCCCATGATGTGGTAGAGGCATTTCGTTCCACCCTGCAGGAGAGCCGCGAGGCTGACCTGTTGTTGCATGTTATCGATGCTGCGGACGAGGAGCGAGATGCCAAGATCGGACAGGTCGATGAGGTATTGCTCGAGATAGGCGCGGAGAAGGTGCCACAGATCGCTGTGTACAACAAAATAGACCTGTGTCAGGGTGTTACGCCCCATGTGGAGCGTAATGCGGAGGGCGAACCCACCCGGGTCTATCTCTCCGCAGCCAGCGGTGAAGGTGTGGCGCTGTTGCGTCAGGTGTTGCAGGAGTGGGCGAGCGTTAAGCGACGTCACTATCATCTGCACCTGCCTCCCGCGGCAAGTCGCTTGCGTGCCAGGCTGTATGAGCTGGGCGCGGTGGTCAGTGAAAATATTGAGGAAGATGGCAGTTGGGAGCTGGATATCCGTATCGAGCCCCACTATCTGGAGTCGTTGCGCAAGCAGGGGGATTTCAGTGAACTGTTGCCGCAGGCATGAGGCGAGTCCGATTGCTCCTTGCGGCGCCAGTGTAAGACCCCTAGAATTTGCCCAACGATCCGCAAGCGCGGCACACGCCGCATAAAGTTACCATTTTTGGAGAAAATCATGGCTTGGAATGAACCTGGCGGCTCAGGGGACAAGGATCCCTGGGGCGGCCGTAGCGACGAACAGGGCCCACCCGATCTGGACGAGGTGGTGCGAAAGCTACAGAACAAGCTTGGCGGTCTCTTCGGCGGCAAGGGCGGTAGTGGTGGTGGTAATGGCAGTGCGCCTGGCGGCGGTGGTGTCGGTTTTGGTGGCATCAGTACCATTTTGATCGTCGCGATGCTGGTGTGGGGCCTCTCCGGTATCTACATCATTGAGGAGGGTACTCGTGGTGTAGTCACCCAGTTTGGTGCCTATCAGGAAACCACCATGCCTGGTCCGCACTGGTATCCCCGGTTTATCCAGCGGGTTGAGAAGGTCAACGTCGAGAACGTGCGCAGTATCGAGCTGGGTGTGCGCACTGAAGAGTCGCTGATGTTGACCCAGGACGAAAACATCGTTGATGTGAAATTTGCCATTCAATATCAGGTGAGCGATGCCCGCGACTATCTGTTTAATGTGAGTGAGCCGGATGAAACCATGCGTCAGGCGATGGAGAGTGCGGTGCGCGAGATCATCGGCAAGAGTGAGATGGACTTCGTTATCACCGGTGGCCGGAGTGAAGTGGTTAGCCGCTCCCAGCAGTTGATTCAGGAGATTCTGGATCAGTACAAGACCGGTCTGGTGGTGAGTCAGTTGACCATGCAGGACGCCCAGGCACCGCAACAGGTGCAGGATGCGTTCGCAGATGCGGTCAAGGCACGTGAAGATGAACAGCGCTTGAAGAACGAAGCTGAAGCGTATTCCAACGATATTCTGCCGAAGGCTCGCGGTAGCGCAGCACGCCTCCTGGAAGAGGCCAGCGCCTACAAGGAACAGGTAATCGCCGAGGCAGAAGGTGAAACCAGCCGCTTCCTCAGTATTCTCAAAGAGTATCGCAAGGCGCCGGCGGTGACCCGTAAACGTCTCTATATCGATACCATGGAGAGTGTGTTGCACAAGAGCAGCAAGGTGGTGGTTGATACCAAGGGCAACAACAACCTGCTTTACCTGCCGCTGGATAAACTGATGCAGCGCAGTGACAGTAGTGGTGGTGTGCCATCCAAGAATTATGAAGATGTGTCGCCTGACAATACGATGAATCGTAGTGGCAGTGGCAGCAGCAGGCAGGGTTCCACTCTGCGCGATGATCTTCGTACCCGGGAGGTGCGCTAATGAGTTCGGCTAAGAGTATTTCCTTAATCCTTGCGGCGGCGCTCGTCTGGCTCGGTTCCATGTCTTTCTTCGTGGTCGAGCAGCGTGAACTGGCGATCAAATTTCGCCTGGGAGAGTTCGACCGTGCCGATTACAAACCGGGGCTCTACTTCAAGATCCCGTTCATCAACAACGTGCGCAAATTCGACAGCCGTATTCTTACGCTGGATGCACAACCGGAACGTTACCTGACCCTGGAGAAGAAGAACGTTATCGTCGACTCCTTCATCAAGTGGCGTATTGCCGATGTTGCCAGCTACTACAAGACCATGGCGGGTGATGAGCGTCGTGCCGGGCAGCGTCTGTCCCAGGTTATCAAGAATGGCCTGCGCGATGAGTTCGGTAAACGTACTATCCAGGAGGCCATCTCCGGTGAGCGTGCGCAGATCATGAATGTGATCACCGCACAGATCGAAGAGCAGGCCAAACAGTTCGGTATCGAAGTGGTGGATGTGCGGATCAAACGTATCGAGCTGCCGCCGGAGGTTTCCGGATCGGTCTATCAGCGGATGCGTGCCGAGCGTGATCGGGTAGCCAAGGAGCTGCGTTCCCGCGGTGCTGAGGCGGCAGAACGTATCCGTGCCGATGCCGATCGCCAACGTACCATTATTCTGGCCGAAGCCTATCGTGATGCCGAGCGGCTGCGTGGTGAAGGCGATGGTAAGGCATCGGATATCTACGCCAAGGCGTACAGCAAAGATGCAAAGTTTTACGAACTCTATCGTAGCCTGACTGCTTACAAAAATGTCTTTAGCAGTCAGAGCGATGTACTGGTGGTTGATCCGAATTCGGAGTTTTTCAACTACTTCAAGGACTCTCAGGGTACGAAAAAGTAAGGAAAAGTATGGTCGCCGGGTAACGTTGTTGCGTTACCCGGCTATTTTTTTGGGGTAATATCTATGACAGACCTGTGGTCTGCGCTAGCGTTGGTCCTGGTAATCGAAGGGCTGCTTCCTGCGCTTTCACCTCTTTCCTATAGGAAGGCAGCTGTGGCAATGATCGGTATGGACGAACGCTCCCTGCGTATTGCCGGACTGGCCAGTATGGCTGCCGGTGCGCTGCTCCTTTATCTGATAAAGAATTGAACCTGATGGAAAACGATCGTTGGTTATTGCCGGAAGGCATTGAAGAGATCCTGCCACCGCGAGCGGAGCAGCTTGAAGCAACGTTACGCGCTTTGCTCGATCTGTTTACCAGTTGGGGTTACGAACTGGTGATGCCGCCGTTTATCGAATATCTGGAATCGCTGCTTACCGGTACCGGTAACGATCTGGATCTGCAAACCTTCAAATTGACCGATCAACTCACCGGGCGCCTGATGGGCCTGCGTTCGGATATGACTCCCCAGGTGGCGCGTATCGATGCCCACTGCCTCAAGCGTGAAGTTCCCACCCGACTCTGTTACATGGGTACCGTGCTCAAGACTCTGCCGCCAGGTCACGGCGGCAACCGTACACCGATGCAGGTGGGCGCAGAGCTGTTCGGTCATGCGGGGATTGAGAGCGACGCCGAGGTGTTGCGCCTGATGGTGCGTACCCTGCAGACCGCAGGTGTCGGTTCGCTCTGGCTCGATCTTGGACATGTGGGGGTTTTCCGTGGTCTGGCACAGCAGGCCAATCTGGATGCGGAGAGTGAGGCGCAACTGTTTGACGCCCTGCAGCGCAAGGCCAAACCGGAGATTGCCGCACTGCTGGAAGCCAGGGCACTACCGACAACGATGCACGATATGTTGCTAAGCCTTGCCGATTTGCATGGTGATGCCTCGGTACTTGATCGTGCCGTTTCCCGGCTGGCGGAGGCCGACGAGGCGGTACACCAGGCACTGGATAATTTGCGTCAGATCGCTGAACTGGTGGCGGATATCCCCGACACCACGGTCCACTTCGACCTGGCGGAACTACGTGGTTACCACTACCACACTGGCGTGGTCTTTGCTGCCTTCGTTCCGGGACAGGGTCAGGCGATTGCTCAGGGTGGTCGATACGATGACATTGGTAAGGTATTCGGTCGTTCTCGCCCGGCCACCGGTTTCAGTACCGACCTGAAGACGGTTCTTTCGCTGGTGGCTGCCAAAGCAGTAGAAGTTCGTGGTATCTTTGCCCCCGCTTCCGCTGAGTCTGGCCTGGCACAGGCAATTGAGGTGCTGCGTGCAAGTGGAGAACGGGTCATCCAGGCGTTACCGGGACAAGCGGGTGGTGCTGCCGAGATGGGGTGTGACCGCGAGTTGGTACTGAAGGGCGGGAAATGGCTGGCCATCGCACTGCGAAAGTAACTTTTATCCCTTACAAGGTTTTTTTTGGTTTTCATAGCGGCTATCACGCAGCAGAATGTGTCCGCGCCGGGAGAGTGCCCGGCTGGTGCTGGCTTGCGTCTGAACAGAGAGCGTAGATATGGGTAAGAATGTTGTCGTAATCGGGACCCAGTGGGGAGATGAGGGCAAGGGTAAGGTCGTCGACCTGCTCACCGAAAAGGCCCGTGCGGTGGTTCGTTTCCAGGGTGGCCATAATGCCGGTCACACTCTGGTTATCGACGGCAAGAAAACCGTGCTGCACCTGATCCCCTCTGGTGTATTGCGTGATGGCGTCGAATGCATGATCGGCAACGGGGTGGTGCTCTCCCCCGAGGCGTTACTTAAAGAGATGGCCATGCTGGAAGAGAGTGGCGTGCCCGTCACCGAGCGTCTCAAGATCAGCGAGGCCTGTACCCTGATTCTGCCTTACCACATCGCCCTTGATCAGGCGCGTGAACTGGCCCGTGGCAAGAAGGCTATCGGTACTACCGGTCGCGGCATCGGTCCGGCCTATGAAGACAAGATTTCACGTCGCGGTCTCAAGGTGGGCGACATGCTGCACCGTGAGCGTTTTGCGGCGCGTCTTGGCGAAGTACTCGACTACCACAACTTCGCCCTCAAGCACTATTTCAAAACCGACACGGTCGATTTTCAGCAGGTACTGGATCAGGGACTGGAGATGGCTGAGCGGATCCGCCCGATGGTTGCGGATGTCACCGGCCTGTTGCATCAGTATCGCAGTGAAGGCAAGGACATTATGTTCGAGGGCGCGCAGGGCACCCTGCTCGACATCGATCATGGTACCTATCCCTATGTGACCTCATCCAACGCTACTGCTGGTGGCGCCTGCACCGGTACCGGTGTCGGTCCGCGTGATATTGATTACATCCTCGGTATTACCAAGGCCTATACCACCCGCGTCGGTGCCGGTCCGTTCCCTACCGAACTCTATGATGGTGTCGATCTGAATGACCCCGTGGGTAAGTACATGGCCGATCAGGGGCATGAATTCGGTTCCACCACGGGTCGTCCGCGCCGCTGTGGATGGCTGGATGCGGTAAGCCTGCGTCGCTCGGTGCAGCTCAACTCGCTCTCCGGCATCTGCCTGACCAAGATGGATGTCCTGGATGGTATTGAAAGCCTGCGTATCGCTACCGGCTACACCTGTGAAGGCAAGAGCCTGGCAAGCCCGCCCATCGGCGCCGATGCCTATGAGCTGTGCAAACCTGAGTACATCGAAGTACCGGGTTGGAAGGAGAGCACCGTCGGTGTTCGCAGCTACGACGCACTGCCGGAAAATGCCAAGGCCTATATCAAGAAGATCGAAGAGGTCGTCGGTATTCCGGTCGATATTATCTCTACCGGTCCGGACCGTGCCGATACCATTGTCCTGCGTGACCCCTTCGCCTGATCGTTAGCCTTTGGGTTGTTTCGCCGCGCGGAACAACCCATCCTGATCATATACCTCAATCCGCGAGGCCCTTCGATGTCGCGTAAGCGTCGTATGAAGTTGGTAAAGTGGTTCCCGATGTGTTTGTCCGCGTGGCTTTCCTGCGTTGTGCCTTCCGCTGCCATAGCGGAACACTTCGGCTATGGACACGAGGATGACGATACCGGCTGGAGTCTCCACATAGATAACGACCTGTTTTTCCCTGCACATAGAGATCAGCAATATACGGGTGGTCTGGGACTGACCCTCTCAGGCAGACGTGCCGTGGACTACTGGTACTCTCTTGACCCGTTTCTTACAGCGCTGAATAACTGGAGCGGATTTTCCTCGCTCTACGAGGATGACCCGCACTACCGTCTGCACAGTATCTCTTTCGGTGTGGAAGCGTTTACCCCCGCTGATACACGTACCACGCTGCCCATCTATAACGATCGGCCCTATGCCAATCTGGTGTTTCTCTCCAATACGCAACTCAACGTAAATCTGGAAGAGCGACTCATCTATCACTCCAATTTTTCCCTGGGGGTGATCGGTTCGGAACTGGGGGAGAATTTCCAGAAAGAGCTGCACCGTGTATTGGGCAACGAGGTACCTCAGGGCTGGGAAAACCAGATCAGTGATGGTGGTGAATTGACCGCCATGTACACCATCACAAGGCAGAGACTCCATCTTGTGGAACACCCACTGAATGGTATGACCGCGGAGCTACGCAGTGTCCTGGGTGCCAGTGTCGGTACCTCTACTGAAGTTGGCTTCGGTTTTGGGGGGCGCCTCGGTCGGATCACGACTCCCTGGTGGGAGTTTGCGCCGGTATTCGGTGACTATCTCAACCTCGGTACTCCCTTTGCCTCCAGGCCGCATACTGGTGAAAAAGAGTTATTCCTGTGGGCGGGAGTGATTGTCCGTTATCGTCTCTACAATGCGCTGTTGCAGGGGCAGTTCGGCGATAGCGCAGTGGCTTATAGTGCAGGTGACCTGGTGCCGTTACTCACCGAGGGTGCATTGGGGGTTACCTGGGAGCCGGTAAAACAGTGGACCTTGAGCCTGAGCCTGCGTTCACGTTCATCGGAATTCAGGAATAACTCGGGGATGAATACGGACTGGGGTAGCCTCACCCTGAGCTATTGTTACTGAATGCAGCCTCCACGTCGTGGAGGTGAGAGGTACGCCGCTCCTGTGCATCCATGCACCCGCGGCATACCGTTCGTCCTGAACATAATAAAAAACCCGTACCAGATGATCTGTATGCGGGTTTTTAGAAGTATGGTGCCGAGGAGAGGACTCGACCACGCGCAGCGGGGGACGCACGCAGTGCGCCCATAGGGCGAGCCGTAGGCGAGTCAGCCTCCACGTTCGTGGAGGTGAGAGGTCAATAAAAAACCCGCACCAGATGATCTGTATGCGGGTTTTTAGAAGTATGGTGCCGAGGAGAGGACTCGAACCTCCACGGGGTTTCCCCCACTAGCACCTGAAGCTAGCGTGTCTACCAATTTCACCACCTCGGCTTGTTCTCCCACACCTTTCAGCGCGAGAGGACGCGAACTTTAGCAGCGACGACCGATTGTTGTCAACGACCGGGGCATCGTGGCCCCAAGTGCGCTAGAATAGCCGATTACGAAACGCCCCAAGGGCAGCAGGATAGGAAATACATGTCAAGTTCATCCCGGAAGGACCCCTTCCAGAAGCGCGAAGAGCAGAAGTACGAAAACCCCATTCCCAGCCGTG
The DNA here is from genome assembly GCA_050287105.1 of Thiohalomonadaceae bacterium. GTDB lineage: Bacteria > Pseudomonadota > Gammaproteobacteria > Thiohalomonadales > Thiohalomonadaceae > JAPHTQ01. The sequence goes on along the minus strand of JBNKBG010000013.1, from coordinate 27,973 downwards.
AGTTCATCATGCAGTTGCTGGAGGACTCCGGTCACCCCCTGGATCGCATACAAATTGCCGAACTCCTCAATCTTGTCGATGAGGAGCAATTGGAGGCGCTGCGCCGCCGCCTGCGCGCGATGGAGCGCGATGGCCAGATTATGTTTAATCGCCGTGGTGGTTATGGTCTGGTAAGCAAGATGCAGCTGATCCGTGGCCGGGTCATCGGCCACCCGGACGGCTTTGGCTTTATGGTGCCGGACGAGGGTGGCGACGATCTGTTTCTCTCTGCCCGTGAAATGCACGCCTGTCTGCATGGTGATCGGGTGTTGGCCCGGGTCTCTGGTGTCGACCGTCGCGGCCGCCGCGAGGGGGCTATCGTCGAGGTGCTGGAACACGCCAATGTGAACATCGCCGGGCGTTATTACTGTGACAAGGGTGTTGGCTTTGTCGTTGCCGATAACAAGCGTATCAATCAGGACATCCTGGTTTCCGCCGACCAGGCTTACGGTGCCCAGGACGGTCAACTGGTGGTGGTAGAGATCCGCGAATACCCGAGTCAGCGTCGTCAGGCGGTCGGTCGGGTGATTGAGATCCTCGGTGACCATATGGCACCGGGTATGGAGATCGATGTGGCTATCCGCAGCCATGACCTGCCACAGGTCTGGTCACCGATGGTCGAGGCGGAGTGCGAGAATCTTCCCAGCGAGGTACCGGAGTCGGCAAAGCAGGGGCGTACAGACCTGCGCGATCTGTCACTGGTGACCATCGACGGTGAAGACTCGATGGACTTCGACGACGCGGTCTTCTGTGAACCCCAGGGCAAAGGCTGGCGTCTGGTGGTGGCGATTGCCGATGTCTCTCACTATGTCAAACCCGGTACCGCCCTCGATGTGGAAGCGCATCTGCGCGGAAACTCGGTCTACTTCCCCGGCCGGGTGATCCCGATGTTGCCGGAGGAGCTCTCTAACGGTCTCTGTTCCATCAATCCCGATGTGGATCGTCTCTGCATGGTCTGTGATATGCAGATCAGCGCCCGAGGCAAACTGGATGACTACAGTTTTTACCCTGCGGTGATGCGCTCCCATGCCCGACTGACCTATACCAAGGTGGCAGCGATGCTGGTAGATGGGGATGAGACCCTACGCCAGCAATACAAGAAGCAATTACCGCATCTGGAACATCTCTATACCCTGTTCAAGCTATTGCAGGTAGAGCGTCAGAAGCGCGGTGCCATCGACTTCGATACCACCGAGACACGTATCGTCTTCGGAGAGAACAAGAAGATTGAACAGATCGTTCCGGTCATTCGTAACGATGCGCATAAATTGATCGAGGAGTGCATGCTGATGGCCAACGTGGCCACCGCCGACTACCTCAAGCGTCATGACATCCCTATCCTCTACCGCGTCCATGACAAACCGAAGGCAGAAAAGCTGACCGCACTGCGTGAATTCCTCGGTGAACTGGGTCTCTCCCTCAAGGGTGGTGACGCGCCAGAGGCGGCCGACTATGCCGAGCTGATGCACCAGATCAAGGGCCGCGAAGATGCCCACCTGATCCAGACAGTAATGTTGCGCAGCATGAATCAGGCAGTCTATAGCCCGGACAACTTGGGCCATTTCGGCCTTTCCTACAAGGCCTATACCCACTTCACCTCACCGATTCGTCGCTATCCGGATCTGCTGGTGCACCGCGCCATTCGCCACATTCTTTCCGGCGAAACCGCTGAGACCTTCCGCTACGGCATGGATGACATGCTGGTGTTGGGTGAGCACTGCTCGATGACCGAGCGCCGTGCCGACGACGCCACCCGCGATGCGATGGACTGGCTCAAGTGCGAGTATATGATGGACAAGGTGGGCGAGAACTTCGATGGCATTATCAGTAGCGTTACCGGCTTCGGCATCTTCGTCGAGTTGTGCGATATCTACGTCGAAGGTCTGATCCATGTGACCGGTCTGGGTCAGGATTACTTCCAGTTCGACCCCAGTCACCACCGTATGGTCGGCGACCGCACGCGCAAGATCTACCGCCTCGGTGACAAGGTGCGGGTGCAGGTGGCGCGGGTGAATCTGGATGACCGCAAGATCGACTTCGACCTGCTTCTGGACGAGAACGAAGCGGTGGCGGCGGAGCCCAAAACGAAACCGAAATCTCGCGGTGGCAAACGCAAACCCAAGCCCAAGGGCAAATCCTCTGGTAAAGGGGGCAAGGGTAAATCCAGGTGAGCGACACTACCCTGATCTTCGGCCTGCATGCGGTAGAGGCCGCGCTCAAGCGCGATCCGGCCAGCATCGAGCAGCTCTACTGCGACAATAAACGCAAGGATAAACGGCTTAGCGACCTGGCCCAGCTGGCGCAGAACCAGGGGGTACGTCCCGAGTGGCGCAGTCGTGCCGAACTGGATGCGATGCTGCCTGAAGGGGCCCGCCACCAGGGTGTAGCGGCACGGGTGCGTGGCGTGGCGGTGCGCAATGAGGGCTACCTTGAGCAGTTGCTGGTGGATCTGCAGCGGCCGCCGTTTCTCCTGATGCTGGACGGGGTGACCGATCCCCACAACCTCGGTGCCTGCCTGCGCAGTGCCGACGCTGCCGGGGTGGATGCGGTGATTGTGCCTCGGGATCGCGCCTGCGGTCTGACCCCGGTGGTACGCAAGGTCGCCTCTGGCGCTGCCGAGGCGGTGCCTTTCGTCCAGGTGACCAACCTGGCGCGGACCCTGAAAATGCTCCAGGACGCCGGGGTCTGGGTCATCGGTGCGGCACTGGAAGAGGAGGCGATCTCGCTCTACGAGGCGCGTCTCGACGGTGCCCTGGCGTTGGTACTGGGGGCAGAAGGGAAGGGGATGCGTCGTCTCACCCGTGAGAACTGCGACCAGCTGGTCTATATCCCGATGCAGGGTAGTGTGCAGAGTCTCAACGTCTCTGTGGCCACCGGGATCTGCCTGTTTGAGGCCCGGCGACGCAGGTCTGCCTAATCACTCTCGGGTAATTGCGTCCCCACGATTCATCCAGTAGAATACGCGGTCTTTTACGCCCTGGTGGAAATCCGCCGGGGTGAAAACAATTTGTTTCTCCTTGCTCCGGGCATTGGGTTCGGGGCTTTAAAGCCATAAGGAGCTTTTAATGAAGCACTATGAAATCGTGTTTCTGGTCCACCCTGACCAGAGCGAACAGGTTCCCGCCATGATTGAGCGTTACCGCTCAACCATCGAAACCGCGGGCGGCAGCATCCACCGTCTGGAGGATTGGGGCCGTCGCCAGCTGGCATATCCCATCAACAAAATTCACAAGGCACACTACGTGCTGATGAATGTCGAGTGCCCGATCGAAGCGATGAAAGAGATCGAGAGCGCCTTCCGTTTCAACGATGCCGTGATTCGCAATCTGATCCTGACCCTGAATGAAGCCGTGACTGAAGCGTCACCGCTGATCAAGAGCAAGGACGAGCGTGAAGATCGTGGTGACCGTTACGAGCGCCGTGATGACGACGATGCTGCCGATGACGATCAGAGCGCCGATGACGAAGCTGCTGAAGAAGCGGCCGCCGAGTAATAAGAGAATTCGTTCAGGAGTATTAGAGAATGTCCCGTTTCTTTCGCCGTAAAAAGTATTGCCGTTTTACCGCTGAGGGTATCAAGCAGATCGATTACAAAGATCTCGTTACCCTGAAAAACTACGTTACCGAAAGCGGTAAGATCGTACCTAGCCGTATTACCGGTACCAGTGCCAAGTACCAGCGCCAGCTCGCCACCGCGATCAAGCGCGCTCGTTTCCTGGCCCTGTTGCCCTACAGCGATTCCCACTAAGGGAAGTCGCAACACCGGCGAAGCAGTGTGATGCGTTTCCTCGCGGCCTATGTTGCCAGAGGGCCATTGCAGGCGACGCTGGTGGTGGCGGTATCGGCGCTGTTGTCGCTGATCCTGCCACCGTTGGGATATCTGGGTGGCGCGGCGGTAGCGCTGGTCACCCTGCGTATGGGGTGGCGGCAAGGTCTGCTGCTAATCCTGGGGGCGATGATCGCCACTGGTCTGCTGGGTATGCTGCTGATTGCAAATCCACTGGCTGGCGTGCTCATCGGTCTGACCTTCTGGTTCCCCCTGTGGGGTATGTCGGTCAGTCTGCGTCGTACCGCCAGCCTGACGCGCAGCCTGATCCTGGCTGCACTGTTCGGAACCATGACGGTGCTGATGTTCCACAGCGGGATGGCCGATCCGGCAGAGTGGTGGTTTGAGCTACTGCAGGAGACGTTTCAGAAGACCATTGGCCAACTGAGCGAGGCCGAGCGGACACAGTTTCTGCAGAACCTGAAGGTGATCGGCGGTCTGATGACCGGCGGTGCCGCGGCGGCACTGAGTGCCAGCCTTATCGGTTGCCTGCTGTTGGGGCGCTGGTGGCAGGCACTGCTCTACAATCCGGGCGGATTTGGCGAGGAGTTTCGCCAGCTGCGCCTGGGACGGAGCCCTGCCCTCGGGCTTCTGGTGGTACTGCTGTTGTTTGCCCTGGGTTTTGGCGGGCTGCTGTTCCAGGACATCTTTGTGGTGTTACTGGTGCCCTTCGTGATTCAGGCTCTGGCTGTGGCACATAACCTGGTGCGCCTGCGCAAGCTCAATAACGGCTGGCTGGCAGCACTCTATCTGCTACTGCTGGTTGCTAATGGACACATGCTGTTGCTGCTGGGATTTATCGGCGCAATGGACAACTGGTTTGATTTTCGCCGGCTCTTTGCCATCAAAGGTGGAGCCGATAACGGTTAGGCAGTTTGCGGCGCAGGTCGCACGCTGCGGACAGACAAAGTAAACGAGGTGGGAACGATGGATGTAATTCTGTTGGAAAAGGTAATCAACCTGGGCAACCTGGGCGATAAGGTTAAGGTTAAATCCGGTTATGCCCGTAACTTCCTGATGCCTAAGGGCAAGGCCGTTATGGCAACCAAGGAGAACGTGGCCAAGTTTGAAGAGCGTCGCGCCGAACTGGAAGCCAAGGTCGCTGAGCAGATCGCCGAAGCCAAAAGCCGTGCCGAGAAGCTGGCCGCACTGGGTGGCGTCACTATCGCCGCCAATGCCGGTGAAGAGGGCAAACTGTTCGGTTCTGTGACCGCTGCCGACATCGCCGATGCCATCTGTGCTGGCGGTGTAGAAGTGGCCAAGAGCGAACTGAAAATGCCGGAAGGCCCGATTCGCGCCATTGGCGAATACGACCTGATGGTTCAGTTGCACAACGACGTTGAGCAGACCGTCAAGGTTACCGTTGTAGCTGAATAAAATCCCATCCGACCGCGCCAACCCCAGTGGTGGCGCGGTTCAGGTTCAGGATGAACGGTATGCCGTGCGTACAGGGAGGTACCGATGCGGCGATTCCACGCTTTACAGCGGCTGCCCCCTTGGGCATTCTCTAACTCTCACCGCACGGTGTTTAACCGCTGCCGCACAAGAGACTGAAAATGCCGGAAACTCTGGTTCCATTTATCCGTGACGAGGCCACCGAGGCCCTCAAGGTACCGCCCCATTCTATTGAGGCGGAGCAGTCGCTACTCGGCGGTCTGATGCTGGACAACGCGACCTGGGACCGGGTCAGTGATCTGGTTATCGAAGCCGATTTCTACCGTCGCGACCACCGTCTTATCTTCTCCGCTATCGCCCACCTTGCCGCGGATGGTGCCCCTTTCGACGTGGTTACCCTGGCCGAGCGGCTCGACAAGAAAGGCGAGCTGGAGAACGTCGGCGGTATCAACTACCTCGGCGCCCTCGCTGGCAATACCCCTAGCGCCGCCAACATCAAATCCTACGCCAACATCGTCCGTGAGCGTTCGGTGTTACGCCAGCTGATCAAGGTCGCCAACGAGGTTGCCGACAACGCCTTCCATCCGGATGGACGCAACGTTACCGAACTGCTGGACGATGCCGAGCGGCGGGTCTTCGAGATCGCCGAGCAGGGCAACCGTGGCAAGCGCGGCTTTGTCGGCATGAAGGAGCTGCTGACCCAGGCGGTGGAGCGTATCGATTACCTCTTTACCCAGGACAATCCGATCACCGGCGTGCCCACCGGCTTTGACGACTTCGACGAAAAGACCTCGGGCCTGCAGCGTTCCGACCTGATCATCATTGCCGGTCGCCCCTCCATGGGTAAAACCTCCTTCGCCATGAACATCGCCGAATACGCCGCGGTCAAGGCGCAGCAACCGGTCGCGGTCTTCTCCATGGAGATGCCCGGTGAGCAACTGGCGATGCGTCTGCTCTCTTCGCTTGGGCGTATCGACCAGCACAAGCTGCGAACCGGTAAGCTGGATGACGACGACTGGCCGCGCCTCACCTCGGCGGTAGGTATCCTCTCCGAGGCCCCCATCTACATCGATGACACGCCCGGCCTGACCCCCACCGAGCTGCGTTCCCGCGCCCGTCGTCTGGTGCGCGAACACGGTCTTGGCATGATTGTGGTCGACTACCTGCAGTTGATGCAGGGATCGCCCGGCTCCGCCAAGGAGAATCGGGCTACCGAGATCTCCGAGATATCCCGTTCACTGAAGGGACTGGCCAAGGAGTTGAATGTACCGGTGGTCGCCCTGTCGCAGCTTAACCGCTCACTGGAGCAGCGCCCCGACAAGCGCCCGGTAATGTCCGACCTGCGTGAATCGGGCGCCATTGAGCAGGACGCCGACGTGATCATCTTCATCTATCGTGATGAGGTCTATAACGAGGAGAGTCCGGCCAAGGGCACCGCCGAAATCCTTATCCGTAAGCAGCGTAACGGCCCCATCGGTATGAGTCGCCTCGCCTTCCTTGGCAAATACACCCGCTTTGAAAACCTGGCCCACGACCAATTCGCGGGTGGGGATTTTGACTAATGCGTCCTACCCAGGTCCTTATCGACCTGAGCGCCCTACGGCATAACCTGCAACAGGTCCGCCGGGCGGCTCCCGGTTGCAAGGTGATGGCCGCGGTCAAGGCCGACGCCTATGGCCATGGTCTGGTAAGAGCGGCAAAGGCGTTGTCTGACGCCGATGGCTTCGGCGTCGCCGCCATCGAAGAGGCGGTGCAACTACGTCAGGCGGGTATCACCGCCCCCATCACCCTGCTGGAAGGTTTCTTCCACGTCGACGAATTTCCCCTCATCGATGCGCACCGTATCGATCTGGCGCTGCACCAGCCGTGGCAGATCGAGGCGCTGGAGCAGGCCCACTTCAGCCAGCCCGTGCGCGTCTGGCTCAAGCTCGATAGCGGGATGCACCGTCTGGGTATTGCCCCGGAGCGGGCCGCCGAGTGGTGGCAGCGGCTGCAGGCGAACCCTGCGTTACAACCGCTTGGGCAGGTCACTCATCTGGCCTGTGCCGACGAACTGGGGAGCGAGGCGACCCGTCGACAAATTACGACTTTCAGTCAGGCTACCCGTGAGCTGGCTGGAGAGAAGAGCATCGCCAACTCCGCCGGGATACTGGGATGGCCGGATAGCCGTGGCGATGTGGTACGCCCCGGGATCATGCTCTACGGGGCTTCCCCCTTCATCGGTGGCCGTGCGGCGCAACACAACCTGCGTCCGGTAATGACCTTCAGTTCGCAACTCATCGCCGTCGAACAGCGCCAGCAGGGGGAGCCCATTGGCTACGGCGGCACCTGGATTTGTCCGGAGACGATGCCGGTCGGTGTGGTGGCCGTAGGCTACGGTGATGGTTATCCACGCCACGCGCCCAGTGGTACGCCAGTACTGCTCAACGATCGTATCGTGCCCCTTATCGGCCGGGTCTCGATGGACATGATCACCGTAGACCTGCGTAGTCAGCCCGAGGCGCGTGTCGGTGATACGGTCGTTTTGTGGGGGGAAGGATTGCCGGCCGAAGAGGTGGCGGAACACGCCGGGACGATCGCTTACGAACTCTTCTGTGGTGTGACCTCCCGGGTGCGTTGCCTGGAGCGGGGATAGTGTCGCAACAGTGGCCGCGGCTCGGTGTGGGGGCTTTTGTCGTCAAGGACGATGCGATTCTACTGGTACAGCGTGCACAGGATCCGGCCAGGGGGGAGTGGGCGATCCCCGGCGGGAAGGTTCATCCCGGCGAGACACTGCGTAGTGCGGTAGAGCGGGAAATTCTCGAAGAGACCGGCGTGACTATTGAGGCCGGTGAGTTCGCCTGGCAGTTCGAGCTGATTCAGCATCATGCGAATGGGGAAGTGCAGTACCATTATGTGGTACTCGATTTTCACGCCCGTTATCTGGCCGGTGAGCCGCAGGCAGCAGACGATGCGCTGGCGGCACGCTGGGTGGAATTCAAAGAACTCGGTGCAATGGATTTGAGTGAACAGACGCGCCGTGCCCTGGACGAACTGTTTGGCGAAAGGATGTGTGAGCATGAGTGAAACAACCTCCCGCTGGGTTAGCTTGCTGGCGTCTGTGCTATTGCTCTCCGGTTGTGAGATGCAGAGCAGCATGTGGCGCGTCAGTATTCTGGTGTTGGTGCCGTTCGTGCTGATTATCGGCGGACTCTGGTGGCTCAACCGTGGCGGTGCTGAGGAGAGCTGGGAGGAGCAACACTTTCCCGACAAGGAAGATGACGATGATGAAGACCATTTCCTTATGTAACTCGCTGGGATAACTATTTTGGCCAAGGCAAAAACCAATTACTCCTGTAGCGCCTGCGGCGCAGAGACCAACAAGTGGGTCGGTCAGTGTCCCGAGTGCGAAGCCTGGAACACCCTGCTGGAGATCGCGGTGGTAGCGAATACCCGCCGCGACGGACGCTTTGCCGGTTATGCGGGCAGCGCCGAGGCGCTGGCGATCCGCACCCTCTCCGAAGTCACCCCCGATGATGTGCAACGTACCCCCACCGGGATCGGAGAGTTCGATCGGGTGCTGGGTGGCGGCATGGTGCCCGGTTCCGTAGTGCTGCTCGGTGGTGATCCGGGTATCGGTAAATCGACCCTGCTGTTGCAGACCGTGGCGTCATTGGGGGCGACACATCGCACCCTCTATGTGAGCGGCGAAGAGTCGCCACAGCAGATCAGCCTGCGTGCCCATCGTCTGAAGCTCCCCAGCCTGAATACCCGCCTGCTGCCGGAGACCCGGGTCGAAGGGATTATCCAGGCGGCGTTGAAGGAGCGGCCGCAGGTACTGGTGATCGACTCGATCCAGACCCTCTATACCGAACAGCTATCCTCCGCTCCAGGTTCAGTGGCGCAGGTGCGTGAGAGTGCCGCGCAACTGGTACGTTTTGCCAAGCACAGTGGCACGGCGATCTTCATCGTCGGTCACGTGACCAAGGATGGCCAACTGGCCGGGCCGAGGGTGCTGGAGCATATGGTCGACACGGTGCTCTACTTCGAGGGTGACAGTGGTAGTCGCTACCGGGTGATCCGCGCGGTGAAAAATCGCTTTGGTGCGATCAACGAGCTGGGCGTCTTTGCCATGAGCGAACTGGGACTGAAGGAGGTTGCCAACCCCTCGGCGATCTTCCTTTCGCAGCACGAGGCGGAGGTCTCCGGTAGCGCCATTATGGTGACCATGGAGGGGAGTCGCCCGTTACTGGTAGAGGTGCAGGCGCTGGTGGACGAGAGTCATCTGGGCAATCCGCGCCGCGTGACCGTGGGGTTGGAGCAGAATCGGTTGGCGATGTTGCTGGCGGTGCTGCATCGGCATGGCGGTATTGTGACCCATGATCAGGATGTCTTCGTTAATGTGGTCGGCGGAGTGCGGGTCAGTGAGACCGGTGCCGATCTGGCACTGTTGCTGGCGGTACTCTCCAGCCTGCGTAACCGACCGTTACCGCAGGGGTTGGTGGTCTTTGGTGAGGTCGGTCTGGCCGGGGAGATACGACCGATACCGAACGGTCAGGAGCGACTTAGAGAGGCGGCAAAACACGGTTTTACCCGTGCCATCGTACCGGCTGCGAATGTGGCAAAGAAAGGATTGGAAGGGCTGGAAGTGATCGGTGTGCATCGGCTCGAAGAGGCCCTGTCACACCTGTAATCAAATTCAGTCGTCTGCAACCAGTTCATGGAGCTCCCGCTCCAGCGCCGCCTCATCTCCGAGGTTAAGTTCCACCAGCCGTTTCAAATGGCTGATGCTATCCAGGTCGATGTGCACACAACGAAAGCCGATGTGGTCGGTTTCACTGTGGACGATGTTGCCCTGCATGGTAATGGTGGTCTCGCCCAGCAGCAGGGTCAGTTCGCACGGGTCACCAATAGTGCCGGAGAAATCATTGGGGCGTTGTAGCAATGCGCCCTTGAGGGAGACATCAAGCAGACGGGTCTGGATCGTTCCTTCGGCACAGCTCAGGTTCACGATACTATCATTGGGGATGCGGGTGAAGTGACGGCGTTCGCTATCGGTTGATTGATCGGACATGTTTGCTCCTTCAGGTTGTCCTCGCCTGGTACTCCTGTAACAGGATTATCCTGTAGCAGTACTACTACACCAGGCTGAAGCGCATTTTTACATTGCCGATTTGAATGACGTTGCCATCTTCCAGCATGTAGCTGTTCTCCCCGATACTCTTGCCATCCACCTGTGGGGTGCGCTCCCCTTCCAGGTGAGAGAGAAAATAGCCGTCGCCGCGGCGGGCGATGACGGCAGTTTGTACACCCGCTTTGCCCAGGTTGGTGAGGTTGCGGTTCAGGCTGATGGTGCGGCCAACGTTGGCACCGTTCATAAGTTGTAGCCAGGCCTCTTTCTGCTTGGTCTTGGCGATGATTACCGGTTCATCAATCGGATCGAGCATCGATTCATGTGAATCACCCTCTGCAGCCAGTTCATCGGCAGGGTCGGTTGTGAATAGCAGGGTGTGCTTGCCGACGCGGATCTCATCGTCGTGCTTGAGCTGATATTCACCTTCCACCTTCTTGTCATTCACAAAGGTACCACCTTCCTCACCGCTCAGATCACGCAGGATCGATTTGTGGTGTACGGTGGTGATACTTGCGTGGCGTGGTTGTAAGGCGAGGCTATCGATGAAGACCTTGCATGCGGGATCGCTGCCGATCAGCATCTCACCGGTTTCAACAAAAATGACCTTCAGGACAGTGTCCTTAAATGCAAGGGTCAACTTCGCCACATTCGGGCCTCAAATGATTCAGAACTGGGTGTAAGTGTAGTCATCAACACGGCACTGTTGTACAGGATTTATTCAATTATTTCCAGAAGATGAGGCTATTTATTAAAGTTGATTGGCGTCAACGTCCTGCCGGGTTTTGTAAGAGGGATCAATACGCACGGTTTTTATCGAACTGCTACCGGTCTGCACTACCTCTATGGGATAACCATTCAGGCGCAGGCTGGTACCGGCCTCCGGGATCGTTTCCAGGTATTCGGTGATCATACCGTTGAGGGTTTTTGGACCATCGGTGGGCAAGTCCCACTGCATGATGCGGTTTAATTCTCGGATATTGGCGCTGCCATCGACCAGGAAGCTGCCGTCCTCCTGCGGATAGATCTCCTTCGAACTGGTTGCCACCGGATCGGTAGTGAACTCGCCGACGATCTCCTCCAGGATATCATCAAGGGTAACCAGCCCCTGGATGTCGCCATACTCATCGACTACCAGGCCGATACGTCGGCGTTGCTTCTGAAAGTTGAGTAACTGGGTATTGAGCGGTGTGCCTTCCGGGATGAAGTAGGTTTCACGGACCACACTTTGCAATCGTTCCAGATCCAGTCCTTCCTTACCGCGTAGCGAGAGTACGTTGCGCAGGTGAACGAAGCCGACCACGTTACTGATATCGCCGCGAAATACCGGCAGACGAGTGTGCTGGCTGGTGTTGATCTGTTTGAGGATGTCATCTTTGCTGTCATCAAGATCGATACCGACGATCTCGTTACGCGGCACCATAATGTCTTCTACCGTAACCTTTTCCAGATCGAGGATGTTGAGCAGCATCTTCTGGTGACGACGAGGGATCATTGCACCGGCCTCGTTAACCACGCTACGCAGTTCTTCACTGCTGATGCCGTGCACGTCTACCTCTTCCTGCGAGACGCCCATCATTCGCAACAGGGCGTTGGGTATCGTATTGAGCAGCCAGACCAGGGGATAGAGTACGCGCAGCAATGGCTTGAGGATCAGGGTGGCGGGGAAGGCCAGTTTTTCCGGATGCAATGCGGCCAGGGTTTTGGGAGTGATCTCGGCGAAGATCAGGATCACCACGGTCAGCAGCAGGGTTGCCAGCATAATACCGTCGCCACCAAGCAGACGGATGGCGATGATGGTGGCGATGGACGAGGCAAGAATATTGACAAAGTTGTTGCCCAGCAGGATCAGACCGATCAGACGATCCGGACGCTTAAGCAATTCACTGGCGCGGATCGCCCCCGCATTTTTTGCCCCCACTAGATGGCGAAGGCGATAGCGGTTGAGACTGATCAGCCCGGTTTCCGAACCGGAAAAGAATGCGGAGGCTAGGACTAACAGGCCGAGTACCGTGAACAGCACCCATAAGGGAATATCGTTTAACAAGAAGGTGTAATACCTTTTTTATGAACAGGAGATGTCATTACAGGGAGTCGAGGGCGAGGTGTCAAGGGCCAGCAGCTAACGCTGCAGGATAAACTCCAACACCAGTTTGCTGCCAAAATAGGCCAGCATCAGCACCACAAAACCCAGCAACGTCCAGCGTACCGCAATGCGACCGCGCCAGCCGTGACGCCAGCGTCCCCACAGCAGGATCGCAAATACTACCCAGGCAGCGACCGAGAGAACGGTCTTGTGTACCAGGTGCTGGGCGAAGATATCCTGTAGATAGGTTGCGCCGGTCAGCAGCGACAGACTGAGCAGGATATAGCCCAGGCCGATCATGCGGAACAGCAAGTGCTCCATGGTTTCGAGTGATGGCAGGGCACGGATAAACCCGCCGGGATGGCGGTTTCGCAGGTGACGATTTTGTACCGCCAGCAGAATCGCCTGCAATGCGGCGATACCAAGCAGGCTGTAAGAGAAAATGGAGATCAGAATGTGAACCTTAAGGCCGCTGCTTGTTACGATGAGATGGCCATCGCCTCCCGTATTGATCATTTGCAGCAACATGGCGATCGCACTGAGTGGCAGAATCGCAATACCAAGATTTTCCAGTGGATGCCTGAGTGCAGAGAACAATATCAGTACCGTGGCCAACCAGCAGGTCAGGGAGAAGACATGGAAGAAACTGAGGTTCAGACCCTGCGGCCTCAGGATAAGGTGTTCCAGCAGAAGGATGTGCGCCACTGCAGCAGCACCGCCCAATCCCAGCGCCAGCATCTTGGGACGGGATTGTGCCTCAATGCCCGCTGCCAGTCGGCGCAACAGGAGAAATGTCGCGCTGCTGTAGAAAATGATGCCGATAAGTGGGAGTAATACCTTCATGCTGCTTCCAGTCTTATGATGTCAGGGCGCAATGTTCGCACAAGCGGACCAATGGGTGAAGAGCCTTATCCTTCATATGTGGTAGATAGAACTATTTGGCGGGGTATAAAAAGTGTGAAGGTAATTTGTTTTCCGGAATAACTGCTGTTCTAACAATAGATTATCTGCAAGTATTGATGTATATAATAGCTGGGGAGATTGTCTTGTTAACGTTTGGAACGATTTCATGGGTAGCCGCGAACTGCTAGAGTCAGTACGGATCGGGGCGGCCATATATTTGATGACCTCCTGAAATAGGGTGGAGATCCTGAATGGAACTAAGGGTATTGGGTTGTAGTGGTGGCATCGGCGGCGCGAGTCGGCGGACGACATCATTCCTTTTGGGTGACGATGTATTGATCGACGCCGGTAGTGGCGTTGGCGACCTGGAACTGGACGAACTGGCAAAAATTCGTCACATTTTTCTGACCCACTCCCATATGGATCATATCCACATGATCCCCCTGCTAATCGATAGCGTCTTCGACAGTCTGAAGCAGCCGGTGGTGATCCATGGTCTGCCGCAGACCATTAAAGCACTCCAGGAACACATCTTTAACGACATCATCTGGCCAGATTTTTCCGCTCTGCCTAACGAAGAATTTCCGGTTATGGTCTACGAGACGATGAAGCCGGGCGAGCGAAAAACGGTCGGGGATCTGCACTTCAGTATGATACCGGTTAATCATCTGGTACCCACCGTAGGCTATGTGGTGGAGTATCCCGGTGGGGTCTTCGCCTTCAGCGGCGACAGTACCACCAACGATACCCTGTGGCAGGGGCTCAACGAACTGGATCGCCTGGATCACCTGATCATTGAGTCGGCTTTCTCCAATGGGGAGTTGGCCATGTGTGAGAAATCCCGTCACTATTGCCCGCAACTGCTGGCGGACGACCTGCACAAGCTGAAGCATACCCCTCACATCTATCTGACCCACGCCAAGCCGGGGGAGGAGGAGAAGATCTTCCAGGAAGGTTGTCACTTGATTAACGACCGACCGCTCTCTCACCTTAGTGGCGGACAGATTTTGAAGTTATAATCACCCATCTTTAGTACCATCAGACCGTAGCGATACGGTTTTTTTATTTCAGGATTCCCTATGTTTGAAAGTCTCACATCCCGTCTTGGTCAGACTCTGCGTAACCTGCGCGGTAGCGGGCGTCTGACAGAAGAGAACATCAAAGATACCCTGCGCGAGGTGCGCATGGCGCTGCTGGAGGCGGATGTCGCGCTGCCGGTGGTACGCGAGTTTATCGACCATGTGAAGGCCCGTGCCGTGGGCAAGGACGTGCTGGAGAGTCTCACCCCCGGCCAGGCGCTGATCAAGATCGTCAATGATGAACTGATCCGTCTAATGGGCGAGGCCAACGAGGAACTGAATCTCAGCACCCGGCCCCCCGCAGTCATCCTGATGGCCGGTCTGCAGGGTGCTGGTAAGACCACCAGCGTCGGCAAGTTGGCGCGTTGGTTGAAAGAGAAGAAGAGCAAATCGGTGATGGTGGTCAGTGCCGACGTCTATCGTCCGGCGGCTATCGAACAGTTGAAAACTCTGGCGGCAGAAGTCGGCGTGGAGTTTTTCCCCAGTAGTGGGGGGCAGGACCCTGTTGATATTGCCAACGCGGCAGTGGATGCGGCGCGCAAGAAACATATTGATGTGTTATTGCTCGATACCGCTGGTCGCCTGCATATCGATGAAGAGATGATGGCGGAGATCCAGCGATTGCACAGTGCGGTCGAGCCGATCGAAACCCTCTTCGTCGTTGACAGCATGACCGGTCAGGACGCGGCCAATACGGCCAAGGCCTTTGGCGAAGCCCTGCCACTCAGCGGGGTGATCCTGACCAAGACCGACGGTGACGCCCGAGGCGGTGCCGCGCTTTCCGTACGCCAGATCACCGGCAAGCCGATTAAATTTCTTGGCGTTGGCGAAAAAACCACTGCACTGGAGCCGTTCCACCCGGAGCGCCTTGCCTCGCGCATCCTCGACATGGGCGATGTCCTCTCCCTGGTGGAGGAGATGCAGCAGAAGGTCGATCACAAGAAGGCCGAGCAACTCGCCAACAAACTGAAGAAGGGTAAGGGTTTCGACCTGGAGGACTTTCGTGACCAGTTGCGTCAGATGCAGAGTCTGGGCGGGGTGGGCGCATTGATGGACAAATTACCGGGAATGGCCAACGTCTCTGAAGCGGCCAAGTCACGGGTTAATGACAAGGATTTCAATCGTCTGGAGGCGATCATCAATTCCATGACCCCGGCGGAGCGACAACGCCCCGATATCATCCGTGGTTCGCGCAAGCGGCGCATCGCCACGGGCTCCGGCACTCAGGTGCAGGATGTGAACCGCCTGCTCAAGCAGTTCACCCAAATGCAGAAGATGATGAAGAAGATGAAAGGCGGTGGGATGGCGAAAATGTTGCGTGGTCTCAAGGGCGGGATGCCCCCGGGAATGCCGTTCTAAACCCCTGATTTACACCCGATTCGGGGTTTTCTTTCCCTCCGTTTCAGCGTACAATCGCGGGCTTGCTAATCTGAGGGTCGCCGTTGGGCGGCCCCGTTTGTTTGTGAAGACGAGGAATTTTCTGGCATGGTAACCATCCGTATGTCACGTGGCGGCTCAAAAAAACGCCCGTTTTATCAAATTGTTGTCACCGACAGCCGTAACCGTCGTGACGGTCGCTTTATCGAGCGCGTTGGCTTCTTCAACCCGGTAGCCCGTGGTAACGAAGAGCGTCTGCGCATCGATCGTGAGCGGGTCGATTTCTGGGTGGCCAAGGGTGCCCAGGCCTCTGATCGCGTTTCCAGCCTGCTCAAGGCGCAAGCCTGATCTGGTGAGCCGCTGTCGTGGCGTCCCTGCCCCGGCGGGGTGGAGATGTCGATGACGGATGAGGGCGACTATATCGTAATGGGCCGGATCTCCGGCCTTTACGGTGTGCGGGGCTGGGTTAAGGTCTTTTCCCATTCCCAGCCGCGCGAGAATATTTTGCGCTACACCACCTGGTATCTACAGCGCGACCGACAGTGGGTGAAAACCCGGCTGGAGGATGGACGCACTCAGGGCAAGGGGGTGGTAGCCAAGCTGGAAGGGTGTGACGATCGCGATGCGGCGGCAGCCCTGATGGACACCACTATTGTCATCCATCGCAGTCAACTGCCAAAGGCCCCGGCGGGTGAATATTACTGGGCCGAGTTGCAGGGGTTGCGGGTCAGCAACCTGCAGGGGGTGGAACTGGGCATCGTTGATCACCTGCTGGAGACCGGCGCCAACGATGTGCTGGTCGTCAGGCAGGGAGCGACCGAACGGTTGATTCCCTTTGTGCAGGGACAGTTTGTAACCGCCATTGACCTGGATAAGGGGGAGATGACGGTGGATTGGGACCCGGATTTCTAACCATGCGCTTTGACGTGGTGACCCTGTTCCCGGAGATGTTCGATGCGGTGAGCCAGTATGGCATTACCGGTCGAGCGGTGGAGAAGGGGCTGGTGGAGCTGGCCATGTGGAATCCGCGGGACTATACCCAGGATCGCCACCGCACCGTGGATGACCGTCCCTACGGCGGTGGTCCGGGCATGTTGATGAAGATTGAGCCGCTGCGCGATGCGATACGCGAGGCGCGCAGGGCTGGTCCCGGTAAGGGTCATGTGATCTACCTCTCGCCACAGGGGCGAACGCTGGATCAACAGGGCGCACGGGAACTGGCACGGTATGAACAGCTGGTGCTGATCGCCGGTCGTTACGAAGGGGTGGATGAGCGCCTCATTGAGACCGAGGTGGACGAGGAGTGGTCCATCGGCGATTACGTACTGAGTGGTGGGGAACTGGGGGCGATGGTGGTTATCGATACGGTAACCCGTCTGATCCCGGGGGCGCTGGGCCATGAGGATTCGGCAGAGCAGGACTCCTTCAGTGATGGTCTGCTCGATTGCCCGCACTATACCCGGCCTGAGCTGTTTGAAGATTTGCCTGTGCCGGAGGTCCTGCTGAGCGGTGACCATGCGGCGATCGCCCGCTGGCGGATGAAACAGGCATTGGGCAGGACATGGCTGAGACGCCCTGACCTGCTGGAAGGATTGGAACTGAATGCAGAACAGCAGCAATTACTGCAGGACTACATTCAGGAACATGAACAAATTTAGTGTATAATCGACGGACTTTTTTCTGGAGTTTTGGCAATGAGCAACATCATCGAACAACTTGAAGCGGAACAGATGGGCCGCGAGGTACCTGATTTCGGTCCCGGCGACACCGTTGTGGTTCAGGTAAAGGTTAAGGAAGGCACCCGCGAGCGTCTGCAGGCCTTTGAAGGTGTGGTTATTGCCCGCCGCAACCGTGGTCTGAACTCCGCGTTCACCGTGCGTAAAATCTCCCACGGCGAAGGCGTTGAGCGCGTCTTCCAGACCTACAGCCCGGCAATCGATTCCATTTCCGTAAAGCGCCGTGGCGACGTACGTCGTGCCAAGCTTTACTACCTGCGTGGTCTTACCGGTAAGGCAGCGCGAATCAAAGAAAAGCTCGGTTAAGCAAGCCAGGCGTCTTGCCTGGAGTCGATGCGGATGTCACGTATTACTGCTACCGCAGAACGAAACGGGCAGCCCCCTCGGGGTGCTGCCCGTTTTTTTTGCGCGCTGCTGATGCTGTGTTGCACTGGTCCGCTTGCTGCGGCGGAGGAGGATCTTAAGGAGATCGCCCAACTGGCCAAGAGCGGCGCACCACAACTGGCCCTTTCCCTGTTGCAACAGGGACAACCGGCATTTTCAGCGGATCAGCCCAAATGGTTGCGCTGGGAGCGGATGCGGGTACGCATCATGGAACAACGCGGAGACTGGTTAGCGTTGCAGCAACATCTTGCCCAGGTGCCGCCCGAGGCCCCGGCCGATTTTCGTAGCTGGGCACTGACCCGTCGTGCCAATGCCCTGATCTATGCCAATCGCTCGCCGGAGGCGAGGCAGGTTTTACGGGGACTGATCTGGGGTAATACCGAGGCGGGTTCCGAGGAGCTTGCCCTGTGGCGGCAACTGGTGATGCAGAGCTATCTGCACCAGGGGCGCACCGATGATGCCCATGCGGCGATGTTGCGTTTCCATCAGGATTACGGTGATGGGACCACTGATGCCAGGTTAATGCGGGTGAGGGTGCTGCTGGCAAGCAAGCGGCCGCTTGAGGCACACACCCTGCTGGCGTCGATGCCACAGGAACGCACTACCGAGCTGCTGCAATTGCTGGCGCAGTTGCGTTCCAAGGGTAAGCACAAAAGCGTGCTACACAAACTACGCAGTGTGAAGAAGCTGACCGGCTACGCTCCACTACAAAGCTACATCCACTACGGCATTATGGCCGAGGCGGCGCTGGGTGCTGATGAGCCCGCTTTTGCGGTGATTGCCATGGAGCAGTGGTTGCGTCAGCCGACGCCGGTGGAGGAGTGGCGCGAACTCTTCTCCCTGACTCCCGATATGTTGTGGGATAGCTACCTCACCTATGCCCAGCGCCTGGGCAACGACAAGCAGCTGCTGATCGGCGATGACATGAAGTGGTATAAGCTGGCGGAGAAGACCGACAAACGCTATCCGGTCGGTAAACGTTCACTTTATGCCCTGCTGGCACACAAGGCCTTCGCCCTGGACATCCGTGAAAAGGCGGCGATGCAGTTGATCGAAATGCTGCAGGAGATGGACAACGGTATGGCCGTGGTCAAGCAGCTCTTTCTTAATAGCCACTATTTCAACGAAGGTGCATCGGTACCGGCAGGGCCGGCCTATCTGCTGGTGGACCAGGCGATACGCGAAGGCAATCTGGCGGCAGCGTCACGCTTGATGCGCTACCTGCCGGAGCCGCCAGGCGATACCGCCAAGTTCCCCTGGCAGTTACGTCGTGCCAAGGTGTTTATTCTTGCTGGAGATAATCAGGCGGCGGTCTCGTTGCTGCGCAAGCTGATGCCAGCCATTCCTTCCCTGGGTAAGGAACAGCGCGATCAGTTCATGTCTCTGTTGTTTGATCTGCAAAACGTCGGTGATCACGAATCGGCCTATGCCCTGCTTGATGAGATGTATCGCACGGTTCCCACCCTGGAGTTGCGCCGTGAACTGCTGTTCTGGATGGGAGACTCCCGTCTGGGACAGAAGAATTATGTGGAGGCGGCACAGCTCTATCTGCGTTCTGCCACCCTGAGCGATTACGACAGCATGGACCCGTGGGCGCAGACCGCACGCTACAAGGCGGCCTCCACGTTGGCCGAAGGCGGCATGTTGGCCGATGCGGCGCACATCTACAGCCAGTTGCTGCGAGTAACGGACAAGCCGGAACGTCGCGCAGTGTTGATTCGTGAATTGGAACAGATCCGTATGCGTGAGGCCGCCGCTGAAAAGCGTTAATAACAAGGTGTTTCAGGCGGTGCTCGATTCACCGATCCCGGGCGTGCCCTCCATTGGCGTTCGTCTCACACAAGGACGGCTGGTGGATATCGATTTTCTGTTTCAATACCAATCCCCCTATGTTGAAGCCGCTGCCGCGCCGATTGTCTCCTTGCTGCAGGAGTATCTCTATCGCTCACGTGACCCGGTGAAACCTATCGAGGTGGCACCAGGTACCCCTTTCCAACAACAGGTGTGGCGAGAACTGACCCGTATCCCCTTTGGCGAAACTCGCAGTTATGGTGAACTGGCAACAAATCTCAACAGTTCCGCACGGGCCGTCGCCGGTGCCTGTCGTCGAAATCCACTGCCGCTGCTTGTACCCTGCCATCGCGTGGTGGCGAAACACGGGCTGGGTGGCTTCATGGGTAAAACCGAGGGGCAGGCGCTGGCAATCAAACGGTGGCTGTTGCAGCATGAAGGACATGAGTGAACGGGACACCACGCTGATTGAACGCTTTCTCGACGCCCTCTGGCTGGAGCGTGGTTTGAGCGAGAACACCCTAACCGCCTACCGCAGCGATCTGCAGGGTCTGGCGATATGGTTGCAGGCCGAGCAGGGCAATCTTCTGACGGCAGCGCGTCACGACCTGTTGCGTTATTTGCAGCGACGGGCCGAGCAGGGTGCCAGTCCGCGCTCCAGTGCACGCCTGCTCTCCAGTATCCGTCGTTTCTACCGTTACCTGCTGCGCGAGCGACAGATCAGCGAGGACCCCAGCGCACGTATCGATGCCCCCAAGCTGGGACGCGCCCTGCCCAAGTCGCTTACCGAGGATGAGGTGGAGCGGCTGCTGGCCGCTCCTGATGTAGAGAAGGCGATGGGCCTGCGTGATCGCGCCATGCTGGAGGTGCTTTATGCCAGTGGATTGCGTGTCACCGAACTGGTCTCGCTGACATTGCAGCAGGTCAATCTGCAGCAGGGGCTGGTCAAGGTGATCGGTAAGGGAAACAAAGAGCGGTTGGTGCCACTGGGGGAGGAGGCGTTGAACTGGCTGGAGCGCTATCTGCGTGAGGCGCGTGGCCTGTTGCTGGGGGCGGCCCAGAGCGATGTCCTGTTTCCCGGTAGTCGTAAGAGCGCAATGACCCGCCAGGCCTTCTGGCAGTTGATTAAGCGCTATGCACTAAAGGCCGAAATCACCAAGCACCTCTCGCCACACACTCTGCGTCACGCCTTCGCTACCCATTTATTGAATCACGGTGCCGACCTGCGCGTGGTGCAGCTACTGTTGGGACACAGCACCCTGTCGACCACACAGATCTATACCCATGTAGCCCGTGAGCGCCTGAAAAGTCTTCACGCACAGCACCACCCACGCGGTTAACCATTATTATGGTGCGGAAATTACAGGCCAGGCCGATGGAACTTCAAGGGTGATCTGTGTCCAACTCTGTGCTGAGTAACTTCTGTTCCATTTCAGATCCAGATAGACTTACGCCTCGATGCGGAGACGCCAATCCCGTTTTTTCCGGAGTAATCATGAAATTGAAATCGCTGTTGTTGACCTCCCTGCTGGCCTTGCTGGCTGTTTCCCCGCTACATGCTGAGGAGGATGCGCTGAAGAGTGTGCTACTGAAATCCTTTGGTAGGGCCCCTGATCAAATCGCGCCTGCCCCCCTCGATGGTATGAAGGAGGTAGTCTACGGTACCGAGGTTTACTACGTATCGAATGATGGCCGCTACCTGATTAGTGGTGCCCTGTTTGACCTGACCTCACAAAGCAACCTGACGGAGCAGCGCCTGTCGAGTATTCGTGTCGAAATGCTGAAGGGCGTGGATGAGTCATCGATGATTGTCTACAAGGCCAAGGGCAAGCAGAAACACATGATTACCGTGTTTACCGATGTCGATTGCGTCTATTGCCGCAAGCTGCACTCGGGTATGGCGGAGATGAACAAATTGGGCATTACCGTGCGTTACATGGCCTATCCGCGTGCCGGTATCGGTTCCCCTTCCTATGACAAGGCAGTCAGTGTCTGGTGTGCCGAAGATCGCAACAAGGCGATGGACGATGCCAAGAACAACAGCAAGGTAGTACCGAAAAAATGCGACAATGCACCAGTGACAGAGCAGTTCATGCTGGGGAAGAAGTTGGGAGTCAGTGGTACCCCGGCAATTCTGCTGGAAGATGGCCATCTGATGCCTGGCTATGCCCCACCCGACCGTCTGCTGGCGCTGCTGGATAGCAAGGGGAAGAATTAAAACAGCGCGAATTGCTCCGCACCCGCTACGATTACTTCGTGTAGCAGGCGCGGAGCGGTAAACAGCAGGAAGCTGCGCACGGTGCGCTCTGGCCAGATCTGGCTTATCCCCTTTGCATAGTAGTCGAGTTGTTGCCGATAGCTCTCTGCCAGTGCTGCCGCATTCTCTGCGGTCGCATGCCGATGGCTCTTGTAGTCGATGATCCAAACCTCATTTTGCCGCAGCAGCAGACGGTCAATGATGCCATAGACCGTTCGTTCACCAAGGCGATAGATCAGCGGCACCTCATTAAACACCTGAGTAGCTTCGGCATCCCGAAAAAGTGATGTGTGGGCGCTGTCATTGAGCAGCGCTGTACACTCATCGATGCACTGCTGTAACAGGGCATCCTGCGGTTCCAGATCAAATTCGGCGGCAGTGCGCCTCGTCAGTTGTGGCCACTCCGCAGCATCACCCTCACTCATCAACTGCAACAGCCGGTGTATGACCGAACCGCGCAGGCAGCCATCCTTATCGCCTTCATACCCGGCCAGGTGCTGTTCACCTGATTGATAGCTGGGAGCGATCTCCAGTAGTAACGGCGTAACACGTTGCGCCTGGGCCAGACGCGGGTCAACCGCGGTGATCGTGGCCTGGGTCGGTTGTGCATGGGCCGTTGTCGGCAGTGTGGGTTTGCCGTGTTGCAGAATACAGGGTTGATCCAACGCAACCTCGTCGTTCGGATCGAGCGCCCGCCGCAGTGCAAAATACCAACTGCTGTCATCGCTGTTTGCCGGGCGTGTGCCGCTGATGTAGAGCAGTTGCCGGGCGCGGGTCAGGGCCACGTAGAGCAGGTTTGCCGTTTCGCGGCGTTGCTCCTGCTGTTCACGTTCCAGTTTTTGGCGAACGGCCTCGGGTTGTTGATCTTTTTTCCCGATGAGGATAAAGCTCTCCGGACGTGCCGCCTGAGGTGGCCACTCCAGCAGGGTATTAAAGGGTTTTCCCGGGCGCTCTCCCTGGGCGCTGTCGGCGATAAAGACTACTGGCGCCTCCAGCCCTTTGGCGGCATGAATGGTCAGCAGGCGTACCCGATCTCCGTCGCCGCTGCCGGTTGCCTGGTCAGGTGCATCGTCGCTGCTTGCACCCATTTCATCTAGGCGGGAGAGAAAGTGTCCCAGGCTTGGGTAGCGCCCACTGTCGATCTCCAGCGCCAGTTCGAGGAAGCGGCCCAGATTGGCGATCACCCTGTCGCCAAGATGAGCGGGGTAACTGGCGCGATAGCGTCGCAACAGATCGCCTTCGCTATAGATGCGGTCAAGCAGATCGTGAATAGGTATCCGACCGGCCATGGAGTGCCAACGCTGTAACATGTTTGCGGCCAGTGCCAGTGGTGTGTCAGCGGCAAGCTCCGGTGCCAGCGCCAGTAGACGTTGGTACCAGCCACCGTGCTCGTATTGCGCCAGTCGTACCAGATCTCCATCACTACAGGCGAACAGCGGACTACGCAGTACCGTCGCCAGGGAGAGATTATTCTCCGGTGTTAATAACACCTCCAGTAGCGCTACCATGTCCTGGATCTCGCCGCTCTGAAGCAGGGTGCCGCGTTCCGCACCGAGATAGGGGATACCCGCACGGCGCAGCGCCTGCTCGTAATCGCCGCTATGGCTACGCTTGCGTACCAGGATCATGATGTCGCCATAGCGTAGCGGGCGCGTTTCACCTTCTACACTGACCGTTCTCTTCTCGCTGATCAGGCGCAGGATTTCACCGGCGATCTGTTCTCCCTCTTCCCGGTATTGCTGGTTGCTTTGTTCCGTGCGTGGCTGTTGCAGCGGATTACGCAGTACCGTATCCGTGGCCGGCTCATCCTCTGTTGTTTTTTCGATCAGCGGTAATAGCGTGACCTTGCCCCACAGTTGCTGGTGGTGAGTGTCGTGCGGGGCAAAGTCACGCAACTCCCCCGCCAGTGGGCCGTCGCTACCAAATACTCTGTTAACGCACACCATGATGGCCGGGGAGCTACGCCACGAGGTATGCAGGGGAAAGCTCTCCGCGGCGAGATGTTCCGATAGCCATTCGTGGGCTGCCTGGAACAGGCGGGGTTCGGCGCGACGGAAGCGGTAGATCGACTGCTTGGCGTCACCAACGAGAAAGACACTGCGGGACCTTTCGCTCTCTGCTGCGGCCAACTCTTCCAGCAGTGGCAGCAACAGCCGCCACTGGGTCGGATTGGTGTCCTGGAATTCATCCACCAGCAGGTGATCGATACGTTGATCCAGTTTGAACTGTACCCACTCGGCACTCTCCGAGCGATTCAGCAGGCGATAGGCGGACCACTCCAGATCGGTGAAGTCGAGCTGTCGCTGCTCCTGCTTGAGTCGCTGGAAGTGAGCCAGCAATCGGCTGCCCGCCAGATACCAGGCGCTGCCCGCATGCCATGCGTCGTAGGCAAGGCGCTGATCCAGTGTGGTGAGGATCGCCTCGGCCAGGAGATCGTGTAGTTCGAGAAACCGTAACTCCCCCTCGTGGCCCATCTTTTTCGCCTGGGTGGTACTGGGCTTACGACTTCTGGGCAGGTTGGCCTCGGTAAGGAAGACCTGGCGACAGGACTCAAATCGCCTTGCCACCTCGATATCGCCATCGCAGGCGGTTTGTAGCAGCTCGGCCGCTGCATCGTTTCTGGCACCAGGGTGACGGCGCAGCAGTTCACCGAATTCGCCGAGTTGTGCCGCACGCTCCTGGTTGAAGAACCGTGACAGGGGGGCGTCCCCCGGGTCTACTCCCAACTGCCCCGCGAGTTGCTGGCGGGCATAGGCAAGCGGGTCATCGCAAGCTTCGGTATAGGCCCACCAGTCGCCACGGTGGGCAATGAAGGAGGAGAGCGCGCGCTCAAGACCATCCAGGCTGCCACAATAGTCGAGCAACTGTTGTAGCGCAGTGGCTAATTCTCCATCGGGCTCACGGCTGGCCTCGTCGATCAGGCTGTCGCGGGCGGCGCGAAGGATCTCTGCACTACTATCCAGAAGGATGAAACCGGGGGGGACCTCCGCCTCCAGTGGAAAGCGCAACAATATCTCCTGGCAGAAGGCGTGAAAGGTGGTGGTACGGACCTGGCGTCGCTCCTGATGCAGCGCCTCATAGAGACCGCGAGCCCTTTCAAGGCTGGTGTCGTCGGGGGTGACCCCAAGCTGTTCCAGTGCCGCAACCAGCGCCTCGTTACTGGCGGCAGCAAGGGTAAACAGGCGCTCACTGAGCCGACTTTGCATCTCGGCTGCCGCCTTGCGAGTAAAGGTGACTGCGAGGATGGCGTCGGCGCGTGCCCCTGCCAGGAGCAGGCGGAGCAGGCGGTTGACCAGCATGTAGGTCTTGCCGGTGCCGGCCGAGGCCATCACCGTGGCATTGATCTGTGGGTTGCTGGGGGAGGCGATTGTCATGATGTGAGCATACTGGCGGCTATTGGCTGGGTAAACAGTGACTGGCTTGTAGGATATTTCCTATTTCTTTGTAGGAAATATCTGTCAAAGCGTGTCCTAGAAAGACCATGACCATGTTTTGCGTGTGGCCTTAAGCTTTTGTTAAGCAAGCCAATTATCCTCAGATGAGCGTACAGGGTGGCCTGTAGGAGCACGGTTGGGGCGGTTGTGGGAAACCCCTGGGCTGTTACTCTTTACCTCAAGAACAGGGACGTTTGCACGGATGTTTCGCTAGCCGCAGGACGCGGCAAGCACGGAGGCCCAGGGACAAAAAGTTTCGGATAGAGGATTTCCTTCAGGGACAGGGTATTCAGGATGAAGGCCCTAGGCAAGGATGCCCACAAGGAATATCGATTAAAGGCGACCGGTTAATCCCGGTCGCCTTTTTCGTTTTCGGCCCATACGGCTTTGCGACACACCCCTGCAAAACGACAGTATTCACAGGTTTTCGGGTCACCCCAGGCAGGAAGCTCGGCCCCGTCGGCCATCTGTTGCTGCAACAGGCCAAGCCGCTCACCAATCTCACGGGCAAGGGTTTCCAGTTCATCCCCTTCCACAATGGTCTGGCTTTTGACCTTGGCTCCATCTAGTGCCAGGTACTCCACCCGTGCAACCGGCCGGGCACCACCCGCAGCCAGCAGGGCGTAGTAGGGGAGCTGTACCGCCTCACCGCTGGTGACGCTGTCGAGGTCGGCATAGTTTCCTGTCTTGTAGTCGATAATGGCCAGCCCAGTACCATCGCTGTCACAGCGATCCAGGCGCCCATGCAGGATGATGCCGGAGATCGCCTGCTCCTGCTGAAGCTGCTGCTCGACGCTCTCTACCCGCCACTGCCCGGCACGCTGCAGCTGCCAGTCGATATAGTCGGGGATGCGCTTTTTCCAGCGCTGCAGCCAGCCGCGGTGCAGGAAGTTGTCCTCCAGATCGCGGGCGAAGACCGCATCGCTGATCTGCTCCAGCAGGGTGATCGCCTCATCGCGCCGCCTGGGTTCCCATTGGCCGCTAAATGGCCCGGGCAGTTTCTCCACTCCGCCGTGGAGTGCCTGTAGGCAACGATGCACCCTTTCGCCGTAGTCCGATTTCTCCAGTGCTTCACGAATCGCATCCGGTGGCGCCAGGCCGAGGCCACGGGCGGCGAAGAACTGGTAGGGGCAGTTCATGAGTTGTTGATAGGCGCTGGCCGAGTAGCTCTTTGGCAGGAGTGCGGGGGCGATCACCGGGCGGGGCATTTCGCCCTGTTCAGGTAGGGGGCGGCGCGAGAGCACTTCACTCTCGTCGCACTTCAGTAGTTGTGGCAAGCCGAGATCCTCCACCCCCTCCTGATAAGCCAGTTGCTGAAAGGCGAGGAGTAGTTCCAGCCATGGGCTGGCCAGTACCGCTTCACCGTCCCGTTGAGCGCAGCGGGTGATGAGGAGTGAAGGGGCCGCTTCCAGCAGGCGACGGAAATGGTAAAACCGCGTGGCCAGTTGTTCGTCAGCGGCGGGCAGCCCCAACTCCCGGCGTACCGTGTCATTGAAGAACGGCGTGCCCGGTGCGCTACCCGGCATCAACTCCCGCTCTGCCGAGGCGATTACCAGGGCGTCAAAGTGGCCAGGAGAGTCCTGTGCCAGACCCATCAGGGTTACCCGTTGACCTTGCGTAGCGGGTTTGAAGTCGTAGCGCTCCAGGCTTCGTCCCAGCCAGTTGCGGAACTCCAGCCAGGTCATGGCGTGTTTCTCCCCTGCGGCCGCCTGTTCCATCTTTTGTAGCTCTTCCAGCAGGCGAACCCCCGCAGGGTCAGCGGCCAGCTGTTGTGCCACGCCAAGTTCCGTCAGGGTTTGCCGCAGTGTAGCCAGCAGTTCGTCGGCCTGGTGGCTACGGGCAGAAAGGAATCGCTGTAGCGGCTGTGCCGTCTGTTGCAGTCGTTGCAGCAGGATATCGACCGGCTTGAGGCGGTTGGCCAGATCCGCAGGCAGGCGGCCCTGGCGGTAGTGGAGATTCTGGCGATAGCGTCGGATACCGCTGCCGATGTTCTCCCGCAGTACGATGTCCCGCTCCAGCAGGTAGACATCGGCCAGGTGAACGTCGCGTTCTGCTGCCTCGCAGAAGAAAGGGGACTTGAGCAGGTCGAGCATGGCGCGGTGTGGAAAGTCCTCTTCGACGCATTGAAGCCAGCGCTCCAGTGTCGCGGCAGCACTGGTGGTGGAGAGGGCCCAGCCCGCAGTGTCTTCCATGGGAATGTCGGCTCGCTCCAGCAGGGCACGTACCCGGCGGGCGAGGCGGCGGTTTTCACTGACGATGCCGATGCGCTCTTTTCCCTCCAGCAACCAGCGGCGTACCTGCAATTCGACCGCACGCGCCTCCTCTTCATCACTGTTGGCGGCAAAAACTGCCAGACGATCATGCAGTGGCGAGGCGGCAACCTGCCTTGCAAATATCTCGGCGCGCTCCTTGAGCGGCGTAGAGGAGTCCGCAGTAAAGATTGTGTCGAGCATACGGCTGTAGTCGCTTTCGCTGCGATGGCCCGGGTGCTCTGCATCAAGGGCAGAGAGCAGTTGCCGCAGCGGCGTTTCCGGATGGAAGAGTCTTTCAGGTGCC
>JBNKBG010000012.1:0-43390 GCA_050287105.1 Thiohalomonadaceae bacterium | reverse complement strand
GCTGCCTTGATGATGACCGGATAGCCGATCTCGCGGGCAATGCGCAGGTTGGTGTCCGGATCATCATCCAGTGGACCGCCAGAACCAGGCACGGTGGGTACACCCGCCATTTTCATCGAGTCGATGGCCGAGACCTTGTCGCCCATCAGGCGGATGGTTTCAGGACGCGGGCCGATAAAGGCAAAGCCGCTCTCTTCCACACGTTCAGCAAAATCGGCGTTTTCGGAGAGGAAGCCGTAGCCGGGATGGATGGCCATGGAGTCGGTAACCTCTGCGGCGCTGATCAGGGCCGGAACATTGAGGTAGCTTTCCAATGACGAGGCCGGACCAATGCAGACCGATTCGTCGGCAAGCCGAACATGTTTCAGATCACGATCAGCGGTGGAGTGAACCGCAACGGTCTTGATCCCCAGTTCGCGGCAGGCGCGCAGGATACGCAGGGCGATCTCGCCCCGGTTAGCAATAACTATCTTGTCAAACATGGTAGTGGTGTTTGCTCAAAGTTGTGTCATTCAATGATGAACAGCGGCTGGCCGTATTCAACCGGCTCGCCGTTATCCGAGAGGATGGCCTTGACCACACCAGACTTGTCCGACTCGATCTGGTTCATGATCTTCATTGCTTCGATAATGCATAGCGTGTCGCCGGCATTCACGCTTTGCCCCACTTCAACGAAGGCCTTGGCGCTGGGTGACGGTGAGCGGTAGAAGGTACCAACAATAGGTGAGGTCACCTGATGGCCACTGGGCAGGGCGGGTTCACTGCTGGTGGCAGGTGCTGCGGCTGCCGGAGCAGCGGCTGGTGCTGCCGGAGCAGGGGCAAACATCTGCTGCTGAGCCATCTGCATAGGCATCTGGCTGTTGCGGCTGATGCGTACCGATTCCTCACCTTCGTGGATCTCGATCTCGGCAATGCCTGACTCTTCCAGCAGCTCAATCAGTTTTTTTACTTTGCGTATGTCCATAGTGCTCGAACCTGTTAGTTGTTATGTCTGTTATACGGAGAGACGACGTAATATCGCCGCCAGTGCCAGTTCGTAACCCTGGGCCCCAAGGCCGCTGATCACGCCGCTGGCGATATCTGAGAAATAGGAGTGCCGCCTGAACTCCTCACGTGCATGAACGTTGGAGAGGTGCACCTCGATAAAGGGGATGGCAACACCAGCCAGGGCATCTCGAACCGCAACACTGGTGTGGGTGAAGGCGGCCGGGTTGATAATGATCCAGCTAACGCCGTCATTTGCTGCCTGATGGATACGCTCCACCAGTTCATGTTCGGCGTTACTCTGGAAAGAGGTTAACTGGTGGCCAGCGGCTTCGGCCTGTTCAACGAGGCGTTGGTTAATCTGCTCAAGTTTGTCGGTACCGTAGTGGCCAGGTTCTCGATTACCCAGAAGGTTGAGATTTGGACCATTGAGTACCAGCAGTTTGGCCATTATTTCGTTCCACCTTCGTTTTTGCGTCAATTGCGCAAATATGCCGAGTGTTTATTGCATTTCCCCGCATGTTAGACGTTCTTTTTGTTGCGGGACCCCAAGAAGGACGCCATTTTGCCCCATGGGGGTGCGAATGTCTACAACTTAAGAGTTAGGTGCTATTTCAGCGAAGATAATTGCAAGTTCTATCCTGTTCGGGGTGTGACATAGATCACATTCGGCTCTACAGGAGTTCTGCCAGTACGTTTTCCGCCTGTTCCCGGGTGACTTCGGAACGATGGGTCGAAATAACCTTTCCCTGGCGATCAATAATCGCGGTATAGGGCAGCGCCCCGACCTTATTGCCGTAATCTTCCGCCAGCGCGATGCCTTTATCTTCGGCGATCAGGATCGGGTAGTTAATACCCATGGTATCAGCAAAGACCTGGGCGTTTTCCTGGGTATCAACGGTAATGCCGACGATGGTAAAGCCCTTATCCGCATACTTCTCCTGCAGTTCGATAAAGGCGGGAACCTCTTTGCGGCAGGGGGGACACCAGGGTGCCCAGAAGTTGAGCATCACCACCTTGCCCTGCCACTGTTTCAGATTGCGCTCTTCACCATCGAGATCGGGAAAGGTGAAATCGACTGCCTGCAGCGATGTAGTGTTGGCGGCCACAGAGGTTGAGACAGATTCGCCGCAGCCACTGAGTAGAGTGGCGAGGAAGAGAAGAGGGAGAGTGCGTCGCATGCTCATTGTCCCAGCGCACGTCTGATATGGGCGGCAAATTCATCGGCTTCCATAAAGCCAACTACCCGATGGGGCTGGAGTTCCGTGCCGCTGGTATCGTAGAAGATGATCCCCGGCGGGCCAATGAGGCCAAAGCGTTTCAACAGCGCCTGTTGCGCATCGTTGTTGGCGGTGACATCCGCCTGCAGCGCAACGCTGTTACCGAGTGCCTCCAGCACCTGCGGATCGGAGAAGGTGTACTTCTCGAACTCCTTGCAGGAGACACACCAGTCGGCATAGAAGTCGAGCATCACGCTCTTGCCCTGATTTGCAGCCGCGGCGACTTCACGCTCCAACTCCTCGACCGAGGCGACCTGTTTGAAGGTCAGGTGTGCCGGTTTGACGGCGGTGGTGCCGCCCAGGCCGATTCCCTTGAGCGGCTGTAGTGGGTCGGTATTGCCTGCGGCGAGACCGATCAGCATCAGCGCTCCCTGCAACAGCATTACCAGACTGAGCATCTTCCACAGCTTGCGCCAGCCGCTAACTCCCTCTTTAAGCGGCTCCAGGGCGCCCATGTAGATCGCCGAACCGAGCAGCAACAGTGCCCACAGCAGCATGGTGATCTCTGCGGGCAGGATGCGCTCCAGCATCCACACCGCAACACCCAGTAACAGGACGCCAAAGACCGCTTTCACCGCATCCATCCAGCCGCCGGCGCGGGGCAGGTATTTGCCGCCCGCGGTGCCGATAGCCACCAGCGGTGCACCCATGCCCATGGAGAGGGCAAACAGTGCCAGACCGCCCAACCACGGATCGCCGGTCTGGCCGATATAGATCAACGCACCCATCAGCGGCGGGGCGACACAGGGACCGACGATCAACGCCGAGAGCAGGCCCATGATCGCCACACCGATCAGGCTACCGCCCTGCTGTTTGTTGCTTACCTCGGTCAGTTTGCTTTGTATTGCCGAAGGCAGTTGCAGCTCGTAGAAGCCGAACATGGAGAAGGCAAGGGCGACGAAGACTGCGGAGAAGGTGCCGAGGATCCACGGATTCTGGAAGGCCGCCTGCAGGTTGGAGCCGAACAGTCCCGCGATGATCCCGGCCACGGTGTAGGTGAGGGCCATTGCCAGCACGTAGGTAACAGAGAGGATGAACGCTTTGCGCGTGGTCATCTCCCCGCCCTGACCGACGATGATGCTGGAGAGGATCGGGATCATCGGGAAGACGCAGGGGGTGAAGGCGAGTAGCAGGCCGGCGACGAAGAACAGCAGGATGGTGCCGAGGGTGTTATCACCCGCCAGGGCGGCGGCGAGCTGGTCCTGCTCGCTCAACGGTGTAGTGGCAGCTTTTGTCGGTGCCGGGGTTGTTGAGGTTGTGCCCGCACTACCGACTGGCAGGTCGAGGTTGACGGTTTTCTTTTGTGGCGGATAGCAGATGCCCGCCTCGGCACAGCCCTGGTAACCGACCTTGAAGGTGACACTGGTAGGGTCGAGGTTACTGCGCTGTAGCGGCAGGCGCGCTTCGACAAGATCGTGGTAGACCTCGATCTTGCCGAAGAACTCGTCGTCCTTCTCTTCACCCGGCGGTAGTTGTGCCTGGCTTAGGGTGACGCCGTTGGCATCTTCCAGGCTAAAGCTGAATTTGTCTTTATACAGGTAGTGTTTAGGTGCGATCTCCCAGCGGGCCAGCAGGGTGTTGCCATCCAGCACCAGGGTATCGAAATGGAAGGCCTGATCCGGTTCCAGGATATCCTCATCGCCGCTATCGAAACTATTGCTGCTCTCGCTCAGGAAAGCGGGTTTGGCCGCAACGGCAACCGCGACCAGGTTCACCTCACGTGTCTCTTTTTGCGGTGGGTAGCAGACGCCCAGATCGGCACAGCCCTGAGAGGTGGTTTTGAGAATCAGGTTCTTGCCCGCCGTCTCAGAGCGCTCCAGCGGGATGACTGCACTGACCGCACCACGGAAGATCTCCACATCACCAAAGAACTCATCATGCTTGATCTTGCCCGCGGGAAACTGTGCCTCACCCAGAGTGATCCCTTCGCTGCCGCTTTCGAAGCGAAACTTGCTGCGATAGAGGTAGTAGCCGTCGGCGATGGTCCAGGTGGCCTTGACGCTCTGTCCATCCAGCGCTTCCACCTTGAGGGCAAAGGCCTTGGAGGGTTCCAGCAACTCTTCTTCGGCGTGGAGTGGAAGGTTAAGCAGTAGCAGGGCGAGTAGTGTGGTGATGATTTTTTTCATTCGTTAGTTGTCCAGTTGTGTATCAATCCATGAGAGATAGGCCGCAGAACCCTTCTCGATAGGGACAGCGATCAACTCAGGGAGTTCGTATGGATGCTCCAGCAGCAGGCGCTCCTCCAGCGTCTGCAGGCGATCGGCACGACTTTTTATTAGTAGTACCACCTCTTCCTCCTTCTCGATCTTACCCTTCCACTCATAGACCGAACGGGCACCGGGCAGGATGTTGACACAGGCGGCCAGCTTCTCGCGTACCAGCATTTCCGCCAGTGTCTCGGCGATCTCCATGGTGGGACAGGTTGAAACCAGCAGATAGTGGCGCATATAAGGTAGCGTAGCCGTGGTTTGGTTAATTCCGGCTTAAGCCGAAGCAGGCATGGTAGCCATGTGTGATTCACCTGACAGCGAGAGTTATACTACCCGCCCCCTAACGTAAAAGGCCAGAACCTTGTTTCGACTCTTTTTTAGCCTGTTTCTGCTGATCCCGTTGATTGAAATCTATCTATTGATCAAGGTAGGTAGCAGCATCGGCGCCCTGCCGACGGTCTTTCTGGTGGTCTTCACTGCGGTACTGGGTGCCCTGTTATTGCGCCACCAGGGGCTCTATACCTATGCCAAGGTGCAGCAGGCGCTGGCCCGCGGTGAACTGCCCACCATGGCGATGTTTGAGGGCCTGGTTTTGTTGATATGTGGCGCGCTGCTACTGACCCCTGGTTTCTTTACCGATGCCATCGGTTTCCTCGGTCTTATCCCTCCAATTCGTAAATGGTTGATTCTATGGGTGTTGGAACATGGGGTTATCCGCTCTGTGGGATCACGCCCCTCTCCCTTCAATCAGAGTAACGGCCCGCAGACCCTGGAAGGGGAATACCGTCGCGAAAAGGACGATTAAGAGCCCTCTCGGCACTTGACTATTCCTGTTTGGAAATTATTATTAGCACTCGCGTGAGGGGAGTGCTAATAATCCTGTTATGCTTCCCCAGCGGCAAACCGCCACCCGATGATTCGGGGAGGGCGCTGGAATGTCGTAACCATCAATGAGGTTTTGAAGGAGATAAGAATGAACATTCGTCCACTGCATGATCGCGTGCTTGTCCGCCGCATGGAAGAGGAAACCACCACCGCTGGTGGCATCGTTCTTCCCGGTTCCGCAGCGGAGAAGCCTACCCAGGGCGAAGTCCTGGCCGTGGGCAAGGGTCGTATTCTGGAAAACGGCGAAGTCCGCCCGATGGATGTCAAAGTCGGAGACAAGGTCCTGTTTGGTCAGTACTCCGGCAGCGCAGTCAAGGTCAACGGCGAAGAGCTGCTGATGATGCGTGAAGAGGACATCATGGGCGTACTGGACAAGTAAGTCGCCACCACTGTTGAACGTGAAAGAATTTTGAAGAGGACGGACACACAATGAGTGCAAAAGAAGTTAAGTTCGGTGATGACGCCCGCCAGAAGATGCTGCGCGGTGTGAATACCCTGGCCAATGCGGTCAAGGTTACCCTCGGTCCCAAAGGCCGCAACGTAGTACTGGAGAAGAGCTTCGGTGCTCCCTCTATCACCAAGGATGGCGTCTCCGTTGCCAAAGAGATCGAGCTGGAAGACAAGTTCGAGAACATGGGCGCGCAGATGGTGAAAGAGGTCTCCTCACAGACCGCCGATATCGCCGGTGACGGTACCACTACCGCTACCGTGCTGGCCCAGGCGATCCTGCGCGAAGGGATGAAAGCCGTTACCGCCGGGATGAACCCGATGGACCTGAAGCGTGGCATTGACAAGGCGGTTATCGCCGCGGTGGATGAGCTGAAGAAGCTCTCCAAGCCGTGCGCCGACAGCAAGGCGATCGCCCAGGTTGGTACCATCTCCGCCAACTCCGACGAGAACATCGGCAAGATCATCGCCGATGCGATGGACAAGGTGGGTAAGGACGGTGTGATCACCGTTGAAGAGGGTTCTACCCTGAGTGATGAACTGGATGTGGTTGAAGGTATGCAGTTCGATCGCGGCTACCTCTCACCCTACTTCATCAACAATCAGGAGAAGATGGTCGCCGAACTGGAAGACCCCTACATCCTGCTGCACGACAAGAAGATCTCCAACATCCGTGAAATGTTGCCGGTGCTGGAAGGCGTCGCCAAAGCGGGCAAGCCGCTGCTGATCATCGCCGAGGACGTGGAAGGCGAAGCACTGGCTACCCTGGTGGTCAACTCCATCCGTGGCATCGTCAAGGTCGCTGCGGTCAAGGCTCCCGGTTTCGGCGATCGTCGCAAGGCGATGCTGCAGGATATGGCGATCCTCACCGGTGGTCAGGTGATCTCCGAAGAGGTGGGCATGTCACTGGAGAAGGCCACTCTCAATGAGCTGGGTCGTGCCAAGCGTGTGGTGATCTCCAAGGAGAACACCGTGATCGTCGACGGTGCTGGTAAGAAGGGTGACATTGAAGGCCGTGTTTCCCAGATCCGTGCCCAGATCGAAGAGACAACCTCCGACTATGACAAAGAGAAGCTGCAGGAGCGCGTGGCCAAGCTGGCCGGTGGCGTTGCAGTAATCAAGGTTGGCGCCGCCACCGAGATGGAGATGAAAGAGAAGAAAGACCGCATCGACGATGCCCTGCACGCGACCCGTGCTGCGGTTGAAGAGGGTGTGGTTCCTGGCGGCGGTGTTGCCCTGGTTCGTGTTATCGGCGCGATCGCCAAGCTGGAAGGTGCCAACCATGACCAGAGCATCGGTATCGATATCGCCCGTCGTGCGATGGAAGAGCCGCTGCGCCTGATCGTCGGCAACGCCGGTGAAGAGCCCTCCGTGATCCTCAACAAGGTGAAGGAAGGTAAGGGTAACTACGGTTACAACGCTGCCACTGGTGAGTATGGCGACATGATCGAAATGGGTATCCTCGACCCGACCAAGGTAACTCGTTCCGCATTGCAGAACGCTGCCTCCGTTGCCGGTCTGATGATCACCACCGAGGCGATGGTTGCCGACGTACCGAAGAAAGACGCTGGCCCGGCAATGGGTGGCGACATGGGCGGTATGGGTGGTATGGGCGGTATGGGCATGATGTAAGCCCGGCCCCTGAGCCAATAAAAAAGCCCCGCTTCGGCGGGGCTTTTTGTTAGCGGCGAAACAGGTAGACTGTTGCCATGATATCAATGCGTACTCTCTTTCCTGAACACTCCCGCACCTTTACGGGCAAACGCTGGCTCAACATCGCCCTGCGCACCGTGCACTTAATCGGCGTGGCGGGTCTGGGTGGTGCCTATCTTTACGCCGCGCCACGTGAATTATGGTCGCCCTATCTCTGGCTCAGTCTGATCTCCGGTTTTGCCATGGTGCTGCTGTCACTCTACAGCAACGGCATATGGCTGTTACAACTGCGGGGCCAGTTAATTTTGCTCAAGCTCTGTCTGCTTGGGGTTATGCTTTGGTTACCTGCCTTCAATCTACAACTGGGGATGGTCGTGATTGTGCTCTCTTCAGTGATCGCCCACGCGCCGGGCAATATTCGTTACTATTCTCTCTGGCATCAACGACGTATTGAACATTTATAGCCGCGTTGCCTGTATTAAGGCCCCATGCTAATCGAGGAATTGCGTGTCTGATAAAACCCTCAGTGCAGATATCCTGGTCACCATTCCCGATGCACTGCACGGCCGGGTGGAACACCACTGGCAACAGCTGCTGGAGAAGTGTGGTGACTTCGTTATCCCTGCATCCCATCAGGCAGAGATAGCCCGCGTTATTGCGCTAAGTGATTTCGTTGCCCAGTCACTGATCCGTGACGCTCAGTTGTTACCGGAGTTGTTGGCTTCCGGCGATCTCTGGCGCAGCTACGCTGCCGATGAGTATCTGCAAGTGCTACAACAGCGCCTGCAAAACTGCCTCAATGAAAACCAGCTCGGCGAGATCCTGCGCCGCTATCGTCGTCGCGAGATGGTGCGCATCGCCTGGCGTGACCTGGCAGGTCACGCGGATCTGCAACAGAGTGTGGCCGATCTCTCGCACCTTGCCGATGCCTGCATCGACCTTGCCCTCGAACATCTCTATCGCTGGCACTGCGAACTCTGGGGTACCCCGCATAGCCCTGATGGCGAGCCACAACGGATGGTGGTGATAGGCATGGGTAAACTCGGTGCCTATGAACTGAATTTCTCTTCCGACGTGGATCTGATCTTCTGTTATCCGGAGAACGGTGAGACCCGTGGCGGACGTGGTGTGAGTAATCAGGAGTTCTTTATCAAACTGGGGCAGGCACTGATCCGCACACTGGACAGCACCACTGCCCACGGTTTCGTCTTTCGCGTCGACATGCGTCTGCGCCCCTTCGGTGAGTCCAGCGCCCTGGCGATCAGCTTCGATGCCATGGAAGAGTACTACCAGGTTCACGGTCGTGAGTGGGAGCGCTACGCCATGATCAAGGCGCGCATCGTGGCGGGTGACCAGCAGGCGGGGGCAGAGCTGTTGGCGCGGCTCAAACCCTTCGTCTATCGCAAGTATGTGGATTTCGGTGCTTTTGAGTCGCTGCGTGAGATGAAGGCGATGATCGCCCGCGAGGTGCAGCGCAAGGGAATGGCCGACAACATCAAACTGGGTGCGGGCGGCATTAGGGAGGTGGAGTTTATCGGCCAGGCCTTCCAGCTCATTCGCGGCGGACGCGAACCCTCGTTGCAGATCCGCCCCATCCTGTCGGTGCTGGAGCGACTGCACAAACTCGGTCAATTACCCCCCTTCGTGGTCGATGAGCTAACCGCCGCTTATACCTTTCTACGCAACAGCGAACACCGCATACAGGAGTTTGCTGAGCAGCAGACCCATAAGTTGCCGACGGATGAGTTGGGCCAGTTGCGCCTCGCCTTCGGCATGGGCTATGCCGACTGGGTGAGCTATGCCAAGGCACTGAGCGATCACCGACGACGGGTGCATGAACACTTCGAGCAGGTCTTCGCCGCGCCGCAGGCCGATCACGCGGAGAGTGACGCGCTGGATCTACGCGGTGTCTGGTTGGAGGCGCTTGATGAGAGCGCCTCCCTGGCGGCGTTGCAACAGATCGGATTCAGGGACAACGCCGAGGCACTACGCCTGTTACAGGCACAACATCGCAGTCGCGCCTACCTCAACATGAGTGCCCAGGGGCGTAATCGCATGGATCAGTTGATGCCGCTGCTCCTCGGCGCGGTAGGCGCAACCCGTGATCCAGACAAAACCCTGCAACGGGTGTTGCAACTGGTTGAGGGGATCGGCCGTCGCAGTGCCTACATCGCCCTGCTGGTGGAGAACCCGATGGCCCTGTCACAACTGGTGCGTCTCTGTGCCGCCAGCCCCTGGATCGCCACCCATCTCGGGCGTAACCCCCATCTACTGGATGAACTGCTCGATCCGCGCAGTCTCTACGCCCCGCCCTCGCGTGAGGTGATTCAGACTGAGGTGCGCGAGCGCCTCTCTCACCTTGATACGGAGGACATGGAAGGGCAGATGGATGTGCTGCGCCGGATCAAACAGGCCGCCGTATTGCGGGTGGCGGCGGCGGACATCGTCGAGGCGGTGCCGCTGATGGTGGTCAGCGATCACCTCACCGAGATCGCCGAGGTGATGGTGGAGGCGGCCTTCGATCTCGCCTGGCAGCACCTCACC
The DNA here is from genome assembly GCA_050287105.1 of Thiohalomonadaceae bacterium. Lineage (GTDB taxonomy): Bacteria > Pseudomonadota > Gammaproteobacteria > Thiohalomonadales > Thiohalomonadaceae > JAPHTQ01. Next base: position 33,387 of record JBNKBG010000012.1, on the reverse strand, counting down.
GCTCGCCACGGGCGGCCCCATTGTGCTGATAGCCGTGTCTGCGACAGCGGTTTCGCGGTGATCGCCTACGGCAAGCTGGGCGGCATTGAATTGAGTTACGGCTCCGATCTCGATCTGGTGTTTCTGCACAGCGAAGAGAGCGGGGGCAGGGGTACCGACGGTGAGAAACCGATCGAGAATGGCGTCTTCTATGCCCGTCTGGCCCAGCGCATGATCCATATCCTCAATACCCCCACCCCGGCGGGTATCCTCTACGAGGTGGATACCCGACTCCGTCCCAGCGGCGCTTCGGGGTTGCTGGTGAGCAATGTGGACGCCTTTGCCGAGTATCAGCGCAAACACGCCTGGACCTGGGAACATCAGGCACTGGTTCGGGCGCGGCACATCTGCGGTGACGGCGGAATTGCCGAGGCCTTTGCCCGGATTCGCGCCGAGATCCTCGCCGTGCCACGGGAGGCACAGAAGCTGCGCATCGAGGTGCGCGAAATGCGTGAAAAGATGCGCACGCAACTGTCGAAGGCGGAAGCGGGGAAATTTGATCTCAAACAGGACCCCGGCGGTATCGCCGACATCGAATTTATGGTGCAATATGGCGTTCTGGCGTGGGCGAACGAACATCCGCGCCTGCTGCAATTCAGCGATAATATCCGCCTGCTGGAGCTATTCGCCGGATGCGGCCTGATGGCCGATACCGACAGTAAACTGCTGTGTGATACCTACCGCGCCTACCGTAGCCGGGTGCACCGGCTGACCCTGCAGGAGCAGAAGGCGATAGTGGATGCGGCAGAGTTCGCCACTGAACGTGAAGAGGTTTCGCGCATCTGGCATGGGTTGCTGGATGCGTAATGGTAAGTATTTGATTCCGAGGAGAGAAATTCGATGACGATGGATGACCGTGACGGTGTCATCTGGCTTGACGGCGAGATGGTTCCCTGGCGCGAGGCGAAGACTCACGTTCTGACCCACACCCTGCACTACGGCATGGGCGTGTTCGAAGGTGTGCGTGCCTACAAGGCCGAAAAGGGAACCGCCATCTTCCGTCTGGAAGAACATACCAAGCGACTGTTCAACTCCGCGCACATTCTCAACATGGCGATCCCCTTCGATCGGGAGACCCTCAACGAGGCACAGCGTGCCGCGGTGCGTGAGAACAACCTCGAATCGGCCTACATCCGCCCGATGTGTTTCTTCGGTTCCGAAGGCATGGGCCTGCGCGCTGACAACCTCAAGGTGCATGTGATGGTCGCCGCCTGGTCCTGGGGTGCCTACCTCGGTGCCGAGGGGATGGAGAAAGGGATTCGCATCCGCACTTCGTCCTATACCCGTCACCACGTCAACATCACCATGTGCAAGGCCAAGGCCAACGGAAACTATATGAATTCCATGCTTGCATTACAGGAAGCGCTGGACTGTGGTTACGATGAAGCCTTGTTGCTGGATAACGAAGGCTACGTCGCTGAGGGCAGCGGCGAGAACATCTTCCTGGTGCGCGACGGTGTGCTCTACACCCCGGACCTCACCTCGGCACTCGACGGCATCACCCGTAACACCATCTTCCGTCTCGCCGCCGAGATCGGTGTCGAGGTCAGAGAGAAGCGCATCACCCGCGATGAGGTCTATATCGCCGACGAGGCCTTCTTCACTGGCACTGCTGCCGAGGTGACCCCAATCCGCGAGGTCGACAACCGCAAGATCGGTATCGGCAAGCGTGGTCCGATCACCGAGAAGCTGCAAACCATGTATTTCGATGTGGTGCACGGTCGTCATCAACTGCACCCGGAGTGGTTGAGTTACGTTAAATAAAAACGTGATGGAGAAACTATGAGCAATAACGCAGAACAACTCAGAACCGCCAATGCCGCCCGTCACTACGAGGTCAGCCGCGATGATCTTCCGCTGCATTGCCCAATGTCCGACATGACCCTGTGGAACTCACATCCACGGGTGTTTCTCGATGTCGAGGCCAGTGGCCGTTCTGTCTGCCCCTATTGCGGTGCTGAATATACCCTCAAGGACTAGGGTGCGCTGGATCAACCCTGCCCGCTGTGGCGTTTGTGGATAAACCGTTTCCGATGAAAATTACTCAAGTACCCGATTTCGACAAGGCCCGCGTACTGGTGGTGGGCGACCTGATGCTGGACCGTTACTGGCACGGCGATACCTCGCGCATCTCCCCCGAGGCACCGGTACCGGTGGTCAAGGTGGGCGGGATCGAAGAGCGCGCCGGTGGTGCGGGCAACGTCGCCCTCAACATCGCTGCGCTGGGCGCGCACTCCGTTGTGATCGGGCTCACCGGTCAGGACGAGGCCGCCGATGCCCTGGCGAAAACCCTGCTGCAGCACAACGTCGAGTGTCACTTCGAGCGCCTGCAGGGCTACCCCACCATTACCAAGCTGCGGGTGCTGAGTCGCCACCAGCAATTGATTCGCCTCGACTTTGAGGATGGTTTCCCCGGCTACGATTCCAGCGGTCTGCTGGAGCGTTTCCGTCGTGCAATCACCGCCTGTGACGTGGTGGTGCTCTCCGATTATCAGAAAGGCGCACTGCGTGCTGCACCGCTGATGATCGAGATCGCCCGCGCTGCAGGCAAGCCGGTGCTGGTCGATCCCAAGGGGCACGATTTTTCCTGCTACAGCGGTGCTACCCTGATTACCCCCAACATGCATGAGTTCGAGGCGGTGGTCGGCCACTGCGCCAGCGATGCCGATGTGGTGGAGAAGGGTGAGCGGTTACGGCGCAAGCTGGAACTGGCCGCGTTGCTCATCACCCGTAGCGAAAAGGGGATGACCCTGTTGCAACAGGATGCCGAACCGTTGCACATCCCGACCAGGGCACGGGAGGTCTTCGACGTGACCGGCGCCGGCGATACCGTGGTCTCGGTACTCGCCGCCGCGCTGGCCTCGGGTGAGGGGCTGGAGGCCTCCACCGTGCTGGCCAATCTCGCCGCTGGCGTGGTGGTCGGCAAACTGGGCACCGCCACCGTCAGTGTGCCGGAGATCCGCCGCGCCATGCGCGAGCAGAACGAGATGGAGCAGGGCGTGGTCGACGAGGACAAACTGGTCGCGCTGGTGCAGGAGGCCAAGGCCCACGGCGAGACGGTGGTGATGACCAATGGCTGTTTCGACATCCTCCATGCGGGTCATGTGACCTATCTGGAAGAGGCGGCGCGGCGCGGTGATCGGTTGATCGTCGCGGTCAACGACGATGCCTCGGTCAAGCGCCTCAAGGGCGAAGAGCGGCCGGTTAATACCCAGGAGCGGCGCATGCGCGTGCTGGCCGCACTGGAGTGTGTCGACTGGGTGGTCGGCTTCGACGAGGACACCCCGACCCGCCTGATCTGCCGTACCCTGCCCGACATCCTGGTCAAGGGTGGCGATAACGATCCGAACAACATCCCCGGCGGCGATTGCGTACGCGAAGCGGGCGGCCGGGTGGAGGTGATGAGCTACGTGGATAACGTCTCCACCACCAACATCATCGGTGCGATTCGTGCCTCGGAAAAGAAATCGGGCGACAAATGAGTGAAGCCCAGCCGGTGACACCGGTCGACGTGGCGATATTCGGCGGCGGCGTCGCCGGGCTGTGGTTGCTGGCACGGTTGCGTCAACTCGGTTATCAGGCAGTACTCTTCGAGTCCCAGGCGCTCGGTACGGGCCAGACCCGCTACGCCCAGGGCATCATCCATGGCGGCACCAAGTACGCTCTCACCGGCAAACTGACCGGCTCCTCTGAGGCCATCGTCGCCATGCCGGCCCGCTGGCGTGCCTGCCTCGACGGCGAGGGTGAATTGGACCTGCGCCAGGCCCGACGCCTCGCCAGCAATCAATACCTCTGGTCCACCACCAGCCTCACCTCGCGCATGGCGGGTTTCTTCGCCAGCAAGCTGATGCGCAGCCGTACCCGTCCCGTCGAGGGCGACGAGCGGCCAGAGGTGTTGCGCGATCCCGCCTTCAAGGGACAGGTCTATCGTCTGGAGGAACCTGTGCTCGACACCGCCTCCTTGGTCCATGCCCTGGCTGAACCGCAGCGTGAGGCGGTCTATCGAATTAACGATGAAACACGTCTGAGCCGTCTCGACGATGGCTGGCAGATCACCCTGTCCGAAGAGGGTAGGACAACTTCCTTTAGCGCCAAACGGCTGGTTCTCGCTGCGGGCAAGGGTAACGCCGCACTACTAAGCCAGTGCGGACTTACTGCGCCGGTCATGCAACTGCGGCCACTGCTGATGGTGATGCTACGTGGCGGTGCCAAGCCGCTGCCGGGCGAACTCTACGCCCACTGTCTCGGTGCCAGCGCCAATCCGCGTATTACCATCACCACTCACTACGACAGCGCCGGGCGCACTGTCTGGTATCTGGGCGGGCAGATCGCCGAGGAGGGTGTCGGTCGGAGCGCTGCGGAACAGATTAAAGCGGCACAAAAGGAACTGCATGAACTCTTCCCCTGGCTCGACCTGAGCGATGCCCAGTGGGGTATCCTGCCCATCGATCGCGCCGAGCCGAAGATGCCCGGTGGCGCGCGCCCGGATGATGTCTTTGCCGATGAGCGCGACGGGGTAATCACCGCCTGGCCGACCAAGCTGGCACTGGCGCCGCGGCTGGCGGAGCAGATTATTGAAAAGATTCAGCAGGGCGGTGTTGAGCCGGGGGCGACTTCGGCGCTGCCTGAGTGGCCCCATCCGGGCTACGCGCTGCTGCCCTGGCAGGAGGAAGATAAATGGAGCTGAGAGCACTGGGCGATAGCGGCATCATGGTCAGCCCGCTGGGGTTGGGTACCGTGAAGATCGGCCGCGATCAACAGGTGAAGTATCCCTCCGGTTTTACTATCCCCGATGACAAGACAGTGCGTGAACTGCTGGCACTGGCCTGGGATCTTGGCATCAACACCCTCGATACTGCCCCCGCCTACGGCAACTCCGAGGAGCGGCTGGGCCAATTGTTGCCGCACAAAAATGATTGGGTCATCGTCGGCAAGGTGGGTGAGATCTTCGAGAATGGTGAGTCCTCTTTTGATTTCTCCGCCGCGTATACCCGCATGAGCGTCGAGCGTAGCCTGAAACGGCTGGGGCGGGATGTCATCGACGTGGTGCTGGTCCACTCCGACGGCGACGACATGAACATCATTCAAAACGAAGAGGTCTGCGACACCCTGCAGCAGCTCAAGCGCGAGGGGTTGATTCGCGCCGTGGGCATGTCGACCAAGACCGTCGAGGGCGGGATCTGGACGGTGGAGAACATGGACGTGGTGATGGCTACCTATAACCCGTCATATACCGATGAACTGCCGGTGCTGCAACGTGCGGCAGAATTGAACAAGGGTGTGGTGATCAAGAAAGGTCTGCAGAGTGGCCACGCCGATGCCGCCGCAGGTGGTGGTGGGGTGGACGCTGCACTGCGCTTTGTGTTGGCACAGCAGGCGGTGCATAGCGTGGTCGTCGGCACCATCAACCCTGAACATCTGCGCCACAATGTCGCGGTGGCCGAGGCGGCGCTGGGTGGCTGAGGCAAGTCGCTACCTCATCGCCGGTCCCGCCTGGGTGGGGGATATGGTGATGGCGCAGAGCCTGTTCATGACCATCAAGCAACGTGTGCCCCAGGCGCGCATCGATGTACTGGCACCGACTTGGTCGCTGCCGCTGCTGGCGCGGATGCCGGAGATCAACGAGGCGATCAACGTGCCGGTCGGCCATGGCGAACTGGGGCTTGCTAAACGTTGGCAGTTGGGGCGTGGCCTGCGTAGTCGTTGCTATGATCGCGCCATCGTGATTCCGCGCTCGATGAAGGCGGCGCTGATTCCTTTTTTTGCCGGTGCTAAGGTGCGTACCGGTTACCGTGGCGAGATGCGCTACGGTCTGTTGAACGATATCCGCCCGCTTGATAAAACGGTGTTGACCCAGACGGTGCAGCGTTACGTCGCACTGGGGTTGCCTGCCGATAGTGAGTTACCGCCGCCGATTCCATCACCGAGATTGATGGTGGATGAAGAGAACCGGGAGCGATTGCTGGACGAACTGGAACTGCGTGGTGAAGGCAAGGCGATCGGTCTGATGCCGGGTGCCGAGTACGGCCCGGCCAAGCGCTGGCCGTACTATGCAGAACTTGTTACGCAACTTGTTCGTGTTGGTTTCAGGGTGTGGGTATTCGGCTCCGAAAAAGAGCGAGTGGAGGCAGAGAGTCTTGCCGCCGTTGGCGCGGTAAATCTCTGTGGCCGGACCTCACTGGTCGAGGCAGTGGATCTGATCGCCGCATGCGATGCGGTCGTGAGCAATGACTCCGGCCTGATGCATGTGGCCGCTGCAGTGGGAAAGCCGTTGCTGGCGATCTACGGATCGTCGACCCCGGACTACACGCCACCTTTGAGCGGAGAGGCGGAGGTGCTGTATCGTCGACTCGATTGCAGCCCCTGTTTCAAGCGTGATTGTCCCTATGGCCATACGGATTGTTTGAAGGGGATCGGCGTAGATGAAGTTTGCGCGGTCCTGATGCCGATGTTGGAGAAAGAATGAAAATAAGTGCCACCATCATCGCCTATAACGAAGCGGAGAATATCGTCGCCTGTGTCGAGTCGGCGCGGCGTGTCTGCGACGAGGTGCTGGTGGTGGTCGACGATAAGACTACCGATGAGACGGCGCGTTTGGCAGAAGCGGCGGGTGCACGGGTTTTCCACCAGGCCTATCTGGGTGACGGTCCGCAGAAGGCCTTTGCTGTACCCCATGCCACCAATGACTGGATTCTCAGCCTTGATGCCGATGAGCGGCTGGATGATGATGCGGTCGCGGCTATTAAGGCGCTGGATCTGGAGAGCAGCAAGGTTGACGGCTACAGCTTCAGGCGGCGTAACTTTGTCGGCGACCACTGGATTCGCGCTGCCGGTTTCTATCCCGATTGTGTAGTGCGTCTTTACAATCGAAAGCGTGCTACCTATCTACCGAAGAAGGGCCACTCCAGTGTCGATGCCAAACGAGTTAGCGCATTGCACGCCCACCTGATCCACTACACCTACCGTGATTACGCCCACTGGATGGAGCGGATCAACGCACTCAGTTCGCGCGACGCCTGGGCGATGTACGAACGCGGCAAGCAGCCCTCGAAACTGGCTCCCGCCACACATGCCCTGGTCGCCCTGCTGCGCAAGCTGGTTTTCAAGGGGGGGATTTTTCAGGGGATGGACGGTGCCACTGTCGCCATTACCACCGCCTTTCATGCTTACATGAAATACCTCAAGCTCAACGAGTTGCATGAGCAGAAACGGCGCGAGGGAGAAAAGTGAAGATTCTCGAACTCTGCCTTTCGCCTGACCTCGGCGGACTGGAACTCTACATGTATCGCTGCTGCCGCGAACTGGGTAAAAACGCCGAAGTGATTCCGCTGGTTAACGCAGAAGGACGTCTCTATAGACGTTTGCAGGACGAAGGATTTGAGCCGCGAACACTGCAGCGGAAAAACCGTTCCCTGCCGTTGTTTGCCTCACGCCGTCTGGCCCGCCTGATCGATACCGAGCAGGTCGATATCGTCCATATTCACTGGACCAAGGATATCCCGTTGGCCGCGCTGGCCAAGGCGTTTTCCCGACGCAAACCGATGCTGGTATCGACCCGGCAGATGCAGATCACCCGGCCCAAGCGTGATGTCTACCACGAGTTTCTCTATCGTCAGATCGATCTCAATATCACCATCACCAAAGCGCTGGCCGACGATATGCGTGGTTTTCTTAACCCGGCGTATGCGGATCGTGTCGTGCCGCTGTATTACGGTGTGGCACCGCCGTGTGAATTCCTCAATAGCGAGGCACGCCGTACCCTGCGCACCGAACTCGGTATCGGTGATGCCACTTTCCTGGTCGGTCTGTTTGGTCGCATCAAACACTACAAGGGTCAGCATCTGCTGGTAGAGGCAATCGGCAAGGCTCTGCAGCAGGGCGAAGATGTGGCCGCGCTGATCGTCGGTCACGCCATGGAAGACGATTACCTTGCTGACCTTAAACAACAGGTACAGGCGAATGGTTGGCAGGCGCGTATTCTGTTCCGCGACTTCGTCGACCAGCCGCAACGTCTGATGCAGGCCTGCGATGTGATTGCCCTGACCACGGTGGAGGAGACCTTCGGCCTGGTACTGGTGGAGGCGATGCGTGCCGGGGTCGCGGTGATCGGCAGCGACCGCGGTGGTGTACCCGAAATTATCGACCACGAGAAAACTGGCTTAATGTTCCGTTCTACTAGTGCCGATGATCTATATAGCCAATTGCAGCGGCTATGGCGTGACCGCTCCTTCTGTGCCGATTTGGCTGGTGCTGGTAAGGTGAAAGCGGACAAACTGTTTGACGAGGTAGAGCATTTTGCATCGCTGCAGCAGTTGTTTGCCCAGAGACTGACGCAGTATCGACAGGGGGCGAATCAATGAGCCGTATTCTCATCGTCACACGCTCGCTGCAGATGGGCGGTATTGAGCGCCATTCCGTTACTCTTGCGGATGCCTTCCATGCTCTGGGTCATGAGGTCGACATTCTGTCGATCAAAAAGCGCTATGTGATAAAGCCCCACGAGGGGGTAAAGGTTCACTTTTTTGATGTGGATCGTATCTTCCGTCGTACCATCATCGGGGCGCTCTACATTTTTCTGGTAAATGCCTTTCTCAGTCGCCTGCTCCCACGCTCCGGGTTTCTCTGGCGCAGTTTTTTCTGGATGCCGATGTTTCGTTACTTTCTGCGTCGCGAAGAGAAGCGCGGTGGGCGATATGATCGAATTTTCTTTATGGCTCAGGGAGCGTTCGAAAATCTCTGGTCGTTCAAGGAAGAGCGTGCCTGTCGGGTGATCGTTAGTCCGGTTCCCACGCCACGAGGTTCCTGGCTGGATAATCGCTATACCCGAATGCTCTATGCGGAAGCAAATATCGTGGCGATATCCAGCGGCGTTAAACAATCGCTGGAAGAGCGTTTTTCCTTTGCGGTCTGTCGGCCAAGTAATTTGAATCTGATCACCAATCCCATTCCTGTTGATGAGATACAGCAAAAGGCCGCGGAGGTCGATCCTTCGATACCGAGCGAGTCCTATATCGTGCACGTGGCGCGCCTCACCTATCAGAAAAATCAGCAACTGCTCATTCGCGCTTATCACCACGCCGGGCTCGACGAAAAGCTGGTGATTGTCGGCGACGGTCAGGATCGTCCCATGTTGGAAAAACTGGTCAGGGAATTGGGACTGGAAGAAAAGGTTATCTTTGCCGGGCAGAAGGAGAACCCCTTCCCCTGGATGAAACACGCCAGAATGTTTGTGCTGAGTTCTATCTATGAGGGGTTTGGCCTGGTATTGGCGGAGTCGATGGCCTGCGGCACCCAGGTCGTTGCGGTGGATTGTCCCGGCGGTGTGCGCGATGTATTGATCGAAGAGCAGGCCAGATTGATTGCGGAGCCAACGGTGGAGGGATTAGCGGGAAAAATAAAGGAGGCGTTGAAACATCCTGTTACGGTAAAGCCGGAGTGGTATCGGCGTTTTGATGCGATAGGTATTGCCGAAAAATTCTTGCAGATTCCCTGAATTCAGAAACCCTTGTTGCGTACATTTTTTGGGATGGACAGGCGACGCAACAGTCGTTTTGCCTGCTTCTCAAACCGGATGTTCTTTCGCAGCCAATTCATAAAGGAGTAACCTACGGGTCTTGCCTGCTTCCATGGGGAGTCAGCCAGATAGGCCCAGTAGTTATCTCCCATGGGGTGAAAACTCATATAGTGCCAGGGTTTATCCTCACCAACGAAGTGCATGATCCCCGGATTAGTGATTGCAGTGTGGTAGTCGGCGGCGGAAATGCCGCTAACGAATTTTTTCTTGTGGTACATGCTGTAGATAGCCGGTTGCGCATTCCAGCGTAATGGCAGAGGTTGCCAGCGTCCCTTAAGAATACAGTTCAGCCCATCCTGGTCGGGAAAGATCAGTTTTTCGTTGTGGTTGACCATGTACGAAAGCACCTTCTTTCCAAGCCCCTCTTCCCTCCAGCGATGTAGATCGATAAGTAATACACCGGAATTGAAATACTCCCCTTCCGCTATGCCCAGTCGCTCTGTTGGCTGATGCCCAAGATTCGTTACCGCACCAACGATATTTGGTCCAAGATCCGTCTGCCAAAGGGTGGTGAGGTCAGCAAAAACAAGGACATCGCAATCCAGATAGATGACTCTTTCAACTTCCTGAGGCAACAACGTTTCCAGCGATAGCCGGAAAAGGGCAGCGACGCCATAGCGCTGGGTGGTGATATTGCTATAAATGGCAGTGTCTGGTCGGATAAAGGCGTGCCGGGCTCCGTAGGATTCGACTATCCGGCCAAGTTCCTCCCGGTCTTCTTCCCGTATACCTGCATCGAGAAAGAAGAGAAAGATCCGTTGCGGTTCGGTCGCGTTATGTAAAACGGAGAGGGTTACCGCGGCCATGTGCTGAGTGTAGTTCTCGTCTGCGGCGAGAGCGATGTAGATAGGGGAATCCATGCTTATTGGGAACGACAATTTCAGGCCGGAGGTTTCATGTGGCGAATATGGGCAGCAGTATAACGTGCAAAACAGCCAAAAAATAGGGTACAGGCTCAGAATCAGCGGAGGAATTGGAGAGAAATGACTTGGGCGGCCGTGGGAATATCGACACTAAATACATCCTGCGCCCCAGCAGATGGCGCAGGAGTAAATACCAAGCGTTTTTCCGGGGCATTGAGAGTTTGCCAGCGTAACGGGGAGCCAGAGCGATGGCGCGGATAAAACGCGGCTGTATGACGATCCAGGGCTCCAGCGAGGTGTAGCGGCCCGGTTGAGCAGCTGATGAACAGATCGGCAAGCTGGAGATGGTGAGCCAGTCCAGCCAGCCCCCCCGCTGGAGGAAGCATCCGCGCGGTATGAGTGGATATACCGGAGGCGATGAGTGTGGCTACCTCCTCCTCACCAGGGCCTGCGGTGACAATAATGGATAGAAGTTGAGAACTGTGCAGGCCATTGGCAAGTTCGACATATTGGGCCGGTGTTAGGTTGTTGGCAGAGCCGCCGCTACCCGGGTGGATAAAAACCAATTTGCTGCGCGGGTCGAGATTGTATTGCGCACACAACTCGTCACGTACACTAATACTTGTTTCGGTAGAGAACGCAAGCAATGGTCGGGATATGCTTTGAGGGAGAAAGTCCTCAGCAGTAGCCCCGTTCCCCGCAATTGGGGCTTCAATTCCACGTAGGTCATGCAGAAGTTGACAGGTAAGGTCGATATTGTAGGCATACTCCGGTTTTTCCGAGCGGGAGCGGCGCTGCACCAAGCGGTGATTATATAAAACCTGGAACAGCTTTGTGGCGGGGGCCAGTCGGTATGGAATTCCAGCCAGGATACCAGCCAGAGCGATGCGCCCGGTGGAGAATAGAGTCAGTAGTCCATCAAATTTTCCCCGGCGGAACTTTTGTGCCAGGAGCCACGAACTTTCACCCTCATCAATAAGTACTTCATCGATCCACGGACATAGTACAGCCATATCTGCTGTGTAACGTGGCACGAGAGCGCAAACAGTTGCATCCGGCCACTCTTGCTTTAATAGGGCGAAAGCCGGCCAGGCGAGCATAAAGTCTCCCAAGCGGTCATTACGCACAATCAACAGCCTGCGTTGCAGAGTTTTGCCGAAAATAACTCACCTCCTTGTGGGACTATTAGCCAGATGCATAAGAATGGCACCCAAATTTTTGTTTGAGCAATAGCTTAGCATGATAGAATCGGTGGAAGCAGGATTTTGCGAGATACGATGACTGACTAACACAGACTGAAGAATTAAGCTGAAATATGAGAAAACTCTAATATGAACGCAAGAGACGTGCTAAATAAACTGCTTGCTGGGAAGGGGCAACGGATCGAACGTACGATGCCTATTATCCTGCGCGAAAATGTGCAGTTGAAGTTGGATCTCGATTTTCTCATCCGCCATGAAATATTTCGCAACGGTGGCAGTTTCCATTTTATTCAGATAGGAGCCAACGATGGGGTTAGTCAGGAGGATGACCTTTTTCGATATGTACGTGATTATAGTGCGTCTGGCGTTATGGTTGAGCCCCAGCCGGACATGTTCTTAGAGTTACAGAAAAACTTTTCCGTTTATCCCGATATTGTTTTAGTCAACAAAGCAATCCATGCGAACAACCACGTGATGACTCTCTACAGTCTCAACAAGGAGATCATTAAGGATCGAATGAATGCCCCGCATTGGGCCAGTAAAAACGGTATCGCCAGTTTTGAAAAAGCACACGTTTTAAAGCATGTAAAGCGGATAGGATTGACCGATAGCGTAATTACCATGCAAGAAGTCCCATGTATAACTCTTGACGACATACTTAAATCATCGGCGCGGGTACCTGACATCCTTAAAGTTGATGCGGAAGGATATGACTATGAGGTGCTTTCAATGCTGAATCTTCACCAGTGTCGACCACCAATTATTCACTTTGAGCATCTACATATGGTAGGTGGACAGTATGATGGACTAATACGACGTATGATGGCGGTGGGCTATCGATTCCTTGCAGATAAAATGAATACAACAGCCTACCTAATCGAAGCAGAGCGAAGTTAATACCGATAACCGGTGTGTCCCTTTTCGGTGTATGTGTTCGGAAAATGAGTGATTAGGATTTAGAGCATGTTCCTTAATAAGTATCAGCCAAAGACACTTCCGCTTAGTCACCACGAATATGGGGTTCACAAAGCGAATGGTCCCATAGAGGAGGGGCTGTATCGTTATTTGCTGAATGTCGTTAAGCCGGAAACAAAATACTGCATTGAGTTCGGCGCTCGTGATGGAACGACAGCACATACTCGAGAACTAGTTGATCGATATGGCTTCTCAGCTCTGTATATCGAAGGTGATCCCGATGCAGCAAAGCGGCTGAAAGAGAACCTTAGTAGCAATTCCTTTGTAACGACTATTCAATCGTTTATTACCGCAGAGAATATTGAGGCCCTGTTCAAAGAGGGTAACGTACCTGCTAGACCATACCTTCTCACTATAGATATAGATGGCAATGACTATTATGTCTGGAAAGCCATTACTCATTATCGTCCAGTATTTGTTTGTGTTGAATATAACGCCAGTTATGGCGCGGATAGTGATTTTGTCATTGAATATGATCCAGACTTTATGTGGCAAAAGGATGATTACTTTGGCGCTGCGATAAAACCGTTTGTGGCTTTAGGGAAAGATAAAGGATATGAATTAATCCACGTTACGTCAGGTGGGGATAACCTTTTCTTTGTCGATCGAGAATATTTTCCATTGTTCGAAATAGGTGATAACTCTCCGGAGCGAATGTATCAATTGCCGCAGTATGGACGGAATGGACGGGCTGTTAATGGTAAGGGGCATCCTGCTGCCGCACAAAATACAGGCGTGGTAGCCAGGCTGTTTTATCGTATCAGATACCGATTATTGTCTCCGATGCGCCGGATAGTAAAACGCAAAATGAAGAAAAAAGTAGCGAATAATCGCAAAGCAAATGTCTTCTAGCATGTGATAGTGGAATTATATGGAACATATTTGCGTATCAATATGCCCGCTGATGCCGTGTTTGCAATGGGTATTGTGTGCGGTTCTCGCTTTCTCTAATAGGGCTTTATTCTCGTCCGAACCCCGCGCACCACGCGGATGATGCAAGTGATACTGAACCGCCACGAGCTTATTGCTCAATAGCTTGCAGCCATTTTTCTCCAGACGTATCGCAATATCACTGTCTTCGCCAAAACCAGGTGATGTGTAGTCTTCATCGAAACCATTTATAGATAATAAATCTTTGCGGTTCAGTGAGAAGTTACAACCCATAATGGAAGTAACTTTGCGAGACACGGTTTGTAGCCATGGTACATAGAAGCCAAGTTCATAATTTTTTGTATTGTCGTGAAGCAGTCTGCCAGCGTTTAAAAGGTAACGTACCGGACTGGCTAGCATGGCGATAGTTTTATCCGCATTTGTGCGCAACTGAGCCGAAAAGATTTGTCCAAGCTCGACCCTGCGACCACAGTTAACAACTCTATCGGCCGCGTATGTCAGATGTCCTTTAACGAAGTGAGGATGTGGTACGCAGTCTCCATCAATGAAGATCAGATGTTCTGTAGGTGCTGCTAGCACAGCTCTGTTAAGGGCCCTGTTCTTGAGGAATCCTTGATCTGGTTGTGTCAGGTGTATGAGATGAGGAAACAGGTTTTTTGCTTCGACCACTGCATGTGCTATGACTGGTGATTCTCCGTCTTCAGATACGAGCACGGCGAAGGCTTGCTCACTTTGCAACATGAGCGCCGAAAAAATGGTGCGTAAAGCTTCAGCGTCATTGTAAACGGAAATTATTACGGTTGTTTTTGGTGACATATTATGAAGCAGTGTCTGTCCGTTAAGTTTTTAGTAATGAAGCAAAATACGGAATAGTGCGTTCAAGTCCCGCCTCTAGTTGCGTAGTCGGCTCCCAACCCAACAATTCTCGTGCCTTGGTGATGTCTGGCTGGCGCTGCTGCGGATCGTCGTGTGGTAGTGGACGGAACTCAAGTTTTGATTTGGAACCGGTCATTGCGATCACCTTTTCTGCCAGCTCCAGGATGGTGAATTCACCAGGGTTACCGGTATTGATCGGGCCGGTTATTTCATCACCTGAGTTCATTAGTCTGACGAGGACCTCGATTAGGTCATCAACATAGCAGAATGAGCGGGTCTGGTTGCCATCACCATAGATGGTGATGGGTTTGTCCTGTAATGCCTGCATGATGAAATTGGAGACTACCCTGCCATCATTAGGGTGCATGCGCGGGCCATAGGTGTTGAACAGGCGTGCGACCTTGATCTTCAGGTTGTGTTGGCGGTGGTAGTCGAAGAACAGGGTCTCAGCGCAGCGTTTGCCCTCGTCGTAGCAGGAGCGGTGACCAATGGGATTGACGTGTCCCCAGTACTCTTCTGTCTGTGGATGAACCAGTGGGTCACCGTAGACCTCGGAGGTGGATGTCTGGAGGATTTTCGCGCCGGTTCGCTTGGCCAGGCCGAGCATGTTGATCGCACCATGGACCGAGGTCTTGGTGGTCTGTACCGGGTCGTGCTGGTAGTGGATCGGCGAGGCGGGGCAGGCCAGGTTATAGATTTCATCCACTTCCACATAGAGGGGGAAAGTGACATCGTGGCGCATCAGCTCAAAATTATGGTTGTCGAGCAGGTGGGCGACGTTATCCTTGGTGCCGGTGAAAAAGTTGTCCAGGCAAAGGACGTCATGGCCTTCTGAGAGTAGTCGTTCGCAGAGGTGTGAGCCGAGAAAACCAGCGCCACCTGTGACCAGAATCCGTTTACGCAGATGCATGTCGCCTACCCTCTTACCGTCCGGCCAATGCCGGTGTAGTCGAAACCAAGTTCAAACAGCTCACGTGGGTTGTACTGGTTGCGCCCGTCGAAGACAACCTTGGTTTTGAGGGTGTTGCCGATGCGTTCGAAGTCGGGTTTGCGGAACGGCTTCCACTCAGTGACCAGCACTAAAGCATCGGCCCCAGCTAGCACATCATATTGATGATCAAAAAAAGTGATTTTTCCTTCATCTAGCCAGGCGGCATTCATTTCGCGGCGGGCGGTTTCGATCGCTACCGGGTCGTGTGCATGGATACGCGCACCCGCCGCGATCAATTCGCGAATCAGCACCAGTGAGGGTGCCTCGCGCATGTCGTCGGTGCCAGGTTTGAAGGCCAGGCCCCAGAGAGCAAAGGTCAGGCCGCTGAGATCGTTACCGAATTTGGCAGTGATCTTTTCGAACAGACGATGCTTCTGCAGGTCATTACGCCGCTCGACGGCGTCCAGTACCATCGCGTCCATATCGTTCTCATCCGCCATGCGGAGCAGCGCCTTCACATCCTTGGGGAAGCAGGAACCGCCGTAACCACAGCCAGGGTAAATGAAGTGGTAACCTATGCGTTCATCAGAACCGATGCCGAGGCGAACATTCTCCACATCGACATCCAGCTTTTCGCAGAGGGCTGCGATTTCGTTCATGAATGATATCTTGGTAGCCAGCATGGCGTTGGCTGCATACTTGGTCATCTCTGCGTCGCGCACGCCCATGATCAGGATACGATCATGGTTGCGGGTAAAGGGCGCGTAGAGGTCGTGCATGATCTTTTCCGAGCGCTCATCGGCAATGCCGACAACAACCCGGTCTGGGCGCATGAAATCATCAATGGCGGCCCCTTCCTTGAGGAATTCAGGATTACTGACCACGTCGAACTGAATGTCGCTGCCCCGGGCATCTAGTTCGGCCTGGATGGTAGCGCGCACTTTGTCAGCGGTGCCGACAGGAACGGTGGATTTATCTACAACCACGTTGTATTTAGCCTGCATATGCTGGCCAAGTTCCCTGGCAACAGTGAGGACGTATTGCAGGTCAGCTGAGCCATCTTCTCCTGGGGGAGTGCCGACCGCGATGAAGTGGATGTCAGCGTCGACAACCGCCTCTTTGATAGAGGTGGTGAAGCGCAGACGTCCTTCACGGGCGTTCTCCAGAACCATCTCTTCCAGGCCCGGTTCGTAAATCGGCAAGACACCGTTTTTCAGGCCGTCAATCTTTGCCTTGTCGATGTCGACACAGGTGACGGTATTGCCCATTTCAGCAAAGCAGGTACCAGTGACCAGTCCCACATAGCCGGTGCCAACAACGACGATTTTCACGTTTCACTACCCCTGGTTGAGTTCAACTTAGACCCACGATGAGGTCTAAAAACGGCCACATATTAACACAGAAACTGTGCAAATCTGATGAATTCAGGGCTTGTCACGCCCCAGTAAAACGGCGAAATTCTCGATATTTCCCTCGAACAGTAAAGACTGGTTTGTGTGGGTAAAAGCGAGAGCACGGCGGCGCTGTTGTTCCTGCTGTTTGCCGCAATCACTGGTAGTGAGTGCTAATGGTTTTTTGCCCACGGCAAAGCAGCGCATCTCGTTTTTCTTTTCAATATTGAACTCTATACCGCTCGTTCCTTCGATCCAGCCCAGAGTACCGTCGTGATAGTAATCTGCCGCATGACTCCCCCCCTTGTCCTGCAGTGCCATGCCAGTGAACGGTGCCTTGCCATCGATGTTCATGGTGTAGAGCAGGGTCGGCGCAATATCGCGTTGGCTACTGACCATGTCTAGCTGTTTAGGCTTAACGATCCCAGGTGCGTAGATCAGGAAGGGAATGAGGTATTTGTTGAAGGTCCCATCAGCCGATTTAGCCGAGTTACGCGAGCGTCCCGCATGATCCGCAACCAGAATAAAGATAGTGTTGCTCAGTTCCGGGTAGTTGGCGAAGCTGAGCATAAAGCTCTTCAGTGCCTCATCAGAGAAGCGCAGTGCGTTCAGGTACGGGGTTTCGGGGTCATTCCCGGAGAATTGTGGGTCTACCCCAGGCGGTAACTCAGTGGAGTGGGTCGAATTGGTATTGATACCGACGAAAAACGGCTGAGGCATCAGTTTGATCTGCTTCATGACGTAGCGATACAGATCCGGATCCTGCAGCCCCCAGCTGTTGTGCGGATACTGGTAGTCATCCACATCTTCTTTACCGTAGCTGTGTTTGAAGCCAAGCAACTGGGCAAAGGCGCCGGTACCGCTGGTATTCTTCAGGGTGCCCTGGAAGAAGGCGGTGTGATAGTCACGCTCATTGAGGATCTGGGGCAGGCAGCGGTAGGCGTAGTTCTGCAATTGGCTCTGGGCTACGGTCTGCCCCAGCGGGTTTTGCCAGGAGCACATGGTGGAGAAAATCCCTTCGGTGGTGCGGTGCCCACCTGCCATGGTGGCCAGGGTGGTGAAGGATTTTTTTCGCAGGTCATCAAAGAAAGGGGTGGTGGGTTTGTCGTAACCGTAGGATTGCATATACGCGCCGGACCAGCTCTCCAGCATGATCATCACTACGTTATATTTAAATTCGCGACCCCAGGTTGCTTCAGTAGGGTAGCCCTTGTAGATATCGCGCAGCAGCTTTTTCTCACTCGCTGTCGGTTTCTGGGCCAGTACAGGGGTAATGGAATAGGGGGTGGCCACGGAGAACACGGCATTGTAGGGGCCGTTGAGTGCAATGGCTGCCTGTTGACTGTCGCCGATCTCCTGCGCATGGAGTGGCTCAAGCGGTACGTCACCAATACCACCACGTACCAGTAGCACGCAGATGGGCAGCAGAATCAACAATGCCAGTTCGGTATGCAGTGGGTGGGTTTTTACCTGCAGATAGGGTGCATCGTCTTCGTGGACGGGATTACCGCGATTGAAAAGGAAGTTGTTGAAAAACAGAACCGGCAACAGCAGAAACAGCTGGAAGTAGAACATATTCGGATGAACGGTGAACGCCATCTCCACCAGCTCTTTTGCTGAACTCAGACCTTCCTTCACTTCATAGCCAAGGTGTCGCCCCGCTTCATCGTAATAGATGATGTCTGCGCCGTGCAGAAACAGCAATAACACGGCAAAAAACAGCGTGGTATAGCGCAGGCCGGCTATCAAACGGGTGTGCAACAGACGGTGAAACAGATAGGCCAGCAGACCGGCGAAAAAGGTGAAGGCGGCGGCTAGCGACAGGTCGAAGCGAATACCCCAGAACAGGGCGTTAATAATGTCTCCTGTAGACATTCCGGCAAAGTGGCTGTCGTGGTAGTAGACGACAAAAACCACCCGTTCGGTGAAGGCGATGAGCAGGAGCTGTAACATCGGCAGGAGGAAGAAGCGAAAGTTAGATAACATCGTATAACACCTGAAAACCTTAGTTTGTGGCCGCAGCCTGAGACAGCAAGCGATCCAGTACCTGGGTGACATCCTCGACGCGGATGAGGGCCATCGCCGCTTGATCCTTGACTCGCGTACCCCAGGGTAACTGGTCGGGCAGTTTAGCATAGGCCGCCTGCACCGCTTCCGGGTACCTGTTCACAATAAAGTCATTACTCAGGTAGGGGCGTGCCCGATCCGGGTTGGTACAGGCGTAAAGCCCTATCACCGGCGTATTTACCGCGGTAGCCAGATGTGCGGGACCCGCATCGGGACTCAGCAGGCAGGTGGCACGTTGCAGTACTGCCAGCAGTTGTTTGAGGTCGGTTTCACCGATCAGGTTGTGCAGTGAATCGCTACAGCCAGCTCTGTCGAGCAGGGCATGGATCTCTGCACCATATTGCCGCTCCCGTGCCGTATTTCCGCCACACAGCACTACCGGCATCCCATGTTGTTTGATCGCATATTCGGCAACGGCGGCATAGCCGGCGCTGTGCCAGTTGCGATAGGCCATACTTGAGCAGGGGCTAATCACCAACAATCGCCCGCGCGGCAGGCGCTGCTCGGCAAAGCGATGCGCCGTTTCAGGGATTGGGATATCCCAGCGGAGTTCGCGCGAGGATATCCCGAGGGCCTCGGAAAAGCCGAAAAAGCTGTCGATCACGTGCTGGTTGGTGCGTGCAGCGATCTTGTGATTGGTAAACAACCACTGCATATCTCCGGCACGGGCGCGGTCAAAACCGAGACGAATGTCAGCGCGAATCAACAGACTGGCGAGGCTGGCACGCAGCGACATCTGCATGTGCAACAGGACGTCGAAACGCTTCTTCCGTAGCGCACGAAAGAGATCCTTATAGGCCGCCCATCGCCGCGACTTGTCAAAGATGATAAAGTCCACGCCCTGAATGTCACCGACCAGTGCATGCTCACGTTTGCCGATGATCCAGGTGATCTGCGTTTCAGGCCATGCGGTTTGAATGGTGCGCAGGATCGGCAGGCAATGGCTGATATCGCCGATGGCCGAGAGGCGCAGCAGGCACAGATTTTTCGGTGGCGAGGTTAACGGCAGAGCCATATATGAATTCGACCAGTATCAAAACAGACAAAAGCGACATCCTATATGATGCCGATAGTATCGGCCAGTTGAGCGATGATTATTTCATCCCCAACTGGTGGGCGTCGCAGGGTTTGATTCTGAAGGAGGCGCCCGGTCGTGGTACCACGGTATTTGTGCGCCACCAGGAGAAGGCCCTGGCACTGCGTCACTACCATCGTGGCGGCCTGCCTGCGCGGTTTTCCCGTGATCGTTACCTGTGGCTGGGTCTCGAAAAGAGCCGCCCCTGGCGCGAGTGGCATCTGCTGGTTGAGCTCTACCAGCGTGGTCTGCCGGTACCGTATCCGGTGGCAGTGCGGGTGGTCCGTCACGGACTCACCTACAGCGCAGACATCATTACCGAGGTGGTCGATGCCGAGCCGCTGGCCAACTGGCTGGTCAAGGGGCGCCTCTCCAGCACACTTCTCACCGGGCTTGGCATCTGTTTGCGCCGCTTCCACGATGCTGGTGTCTATCATGCCGATCTCAACGCCTGCAATATCCTGCTGGATGATGCGGGTAAGGTTACCCTGATTGATTTTGACCGCGGCGAACTGCGCACCCCGGCAACGGGCTGGCAACAGGCGAATCTGGCGCGGCTGAAACGCTCGCTGGAGAAGTTTCGTCGCTCGGAGATGCGCTTCTCCTTCGACGATGAAGATTGGAAAACCCTGCTACACGCCTACGCCGAGGCCGCCTCGCAGTAACGCTGGATGGCCACGTAGTAGCGCTCAGCCATGTCGCGGTGTTGCTCCACCGCTGCGCGGGCCTTTTCCCCCATCTCCTCGCGCACTCCCTGCTTGGTTAGCAGACGTTTGATCGCCTCTGCCAGCTCACTACTGTCCTGAACCTGAAGTGCGCCACCGGCTGCGAGCAGGATCGCCGCCTCACTCGGGAAATTCTCCATGTGTGGACCGAATAGCGGTGCCTTGCCCAACGCCGCTGCCTCAAGGATGTTCTGTCCACCCTTCGCTACCAGCGACCCACCCATAAAGACCAGTTCCGCGCCGGCGATCAGTGCCGGCAACTCACCGAAGGTATCGGCCAGATAGATCCCTGTATCCCCGGTGATGGCATCGCCCCGGCTGCGTACCGCGATGGTCTCGCCACGCAGCGCGGTGAGGATCCTGTCGCGGCGCTGTGGGTGGCGTGGTGCGATCACCAGCAGTTGGTTATCCGAACCGGAGCGGTGCCACGCATCCACCAGCAGCGGCTCTTCATTGTCACGGGTTGAGGCAGCGAGCAGGTAGGGGCGGCCGAGATCGATGGGTTTCACCCCGCTATGTTTCGGTGCGGAGGAGAATTTGATATTGCCGATGGTCTCGCAGCGTTCCCGTGCCGCGCCAAGGGTGATGAAGCTGGCGCGATCCTGCTCCGAACGGGCCAGTACCGCGGTGACCTGCTGCAGGCAGAGAGTGTAGAGCCGCCGTATCCAGGGTCGAACCAGGGTGGTGCGCGCCGAAAGACGGCCGTTAATGATCAGTAATGGGCTATTGCGTCGGCGGCACTCGCTATAGAGGTTGGGCCATAGCTCGGTCTCCATCATCAGGGCGCAGCGCGGGCGGTAGGTGTCGAGGAAGCGGCGGACGCCTTGTTGCCAGTCGATGGGGAAGTAGGCGTGCTGAACCCCGGCGGGGAGCCTGGCGCGGGCCGTGCGGGCACCGCTGGGGGTGGTGGTGGTGAGCAGTAGCGGCTGCTCCGGTTGTTGCTGTTGTAGCTGGAGGATCAGGGGTAGCACCGCGTTTACCTCACCCACCGAGGCGGCGTGAAGCCAGATCACCCGTCGTCGCTGCGCCTCGGCATAGAAGCCCAGCCGCTGTTTCAGGTAACCCAGCTCCCTCTCGCGCAGGGCGAGCCAGGCGGTATAAAGGGCGAGTGGCAGGGAGAGCAGGCGCAGCAGCCCGTTGTAAAGCTGCAGATCACGCCGCTGTCCTTCAGTAGACACCGGGTTCTCCGGGAGGACGGGTCTTGAAGCGGCGGTGGGCCCAGAGGTACTGCTCCGGTACTTCGCGCACATGCGCTTCGATGAACTGGTTTATCCGTGTTGCGTCAGCCACATCATCCCCGCTGGGGAAGCCCTCCATGGGGGGCAGCAACAGCATACGATAGCCGCGGGTATCGGGTAGACGCTCGAAGTTGATCGGTACGATCGGCGCCCCGGACATCTTGGCCAGCCGGGCGGTGGCCGTGATGGTCGCGGTGGAGACGTCCATGAAGGGGGCAAACACCGAGCGCTGGGCACCCAGGTCCTGATCCGGTGAATACCAGACAATCTCGCCGCGTTTCAGCGCCCGGACCATACCGCGCAGGTCATCGGCGTTGATCACCCCGGCGTAGTCACGCTCGCGGTAGTGGCGCATGAGTGCTTCGTAAAGGGGATTCTTGGCGGGTTTGACCAGGATATGAAAGGGGAGGTGCATCGCCAGCAGACGGCCACACATCAGCATGCTGGTGAAGTGCGCCCCCATCATAATCGCGCCGCGTCCCTCGGCCAGTGCCTTTTGCATGTGTTCCATGCCTTCAATTTGTACCAGCCTTTCCAGCTCCTCCGGTTTGCGCCACCAACTGTAGGGGGTCTCCAGCAGCGCCAGTGCCGTGTGCTGGAAATTTCTCCTGCTGAGGCGGTCACGCTCGCTTTTACTCAACTCGGGGAAGCAGAGGCGCAGGTTGGTGTCGACGATATGGCGGCGTTGTGAGGCAAGGTGGTAAATCAGGCTGCCCAGTATCTCACCGGCTTTGATCAGGATGCGGTAGGGTAGAAGGCTGGTAAGGCGCAATAGACCGAGGCCCAGCCAGGTTGGCCAGTGGCGTGGGGCGAGAAAGCGGCTGGGTCGGAAGGTGGCGTCGTCTGGCATGGTGGATTCGCTCAGAAGGCACCGGGCAGAGGGAAAGGCGTGTCGTTGTCCATAGGCGGACGAGTTTATCAGGGGATGCGACGGGATGGCTAGAAAGGTATTGCCAGGTTGTAGGTAACGGTAAAAGCCCTATCGCGGCACTGTCACCTGCAACCTGTCATTTTCCGTTACTGCTGCAACCACTCATTGACCTTGGCCAGGTCGGTATCACTGAGGTTGCCCGCCGCCTGCTTCAGTTGCAGGGTGGCGAGGATGTAGTCGTAGCGGGATCTGTAGTACTCGCTCTGGGCCTGGAAGCGAACCTGCTGGGCATTGAGTACGTCCACCGCGGTACGGGTGCCGACCTCAAAACCGGCCTGGGTTGCCTCCAGAGCGGTCTGCGCCGAGGATAGCGCCTGCTTGCGTGCCTTCACCTGGCTGATGCCGGTGACCACGCCGAGGTAGGCGCTACGCGCCTCGCGGGTGGTGGCGCGGCGCTGCTGTTCCAGGACTTCATTGGCCTGGTTGTAGAGGGCGCGGGCCTCACGGGTCTGCGAGGTGGTCAGGCCGCCGGAGAAGATTGGGACGTTCAGTTGGAGACTGACGGCGGTGTTGTCACTTTCAAGCCCGGTGGACGAGTCGGTAGTGTCGGAGTGGATCTGGTTAGCGACCAAATCAAGGCTCGGATAATGTCCGGCCGAGCGGCGGTTCAGCTCTTCATAGGCGACCTTGGCTGATGCCTCGGCGGCCAGCAGGGAGAGATTCTGTTTTTGCGCGCCACTAACCCATTCGTCGATGTTGGCCGGTTCCGGAGAGAGTAACGGGACTTCGTCCTTCAGTACCGCCAGTGCCATCGGTTCCTGGCCGACGATCTCTCGCAGGTTCTCTTTGGCGATATCTAACTGGTTCTGTGCGGCGAGCTCTGCGGCGACGGCGGAGTCATAGCCAGCCTGTGCCTCATGCACATCGGTGATGGCTGAGAGACCGACCTCAAAGCGCTGTTGGGTCTGGCGTAGTTGCTGACTGATGGCTCGCTTGCTTGCCTCGGCGGTGGTCAGGTTGTCCTGTGCCGCCAGCAGGTTGAAGTAGGCCTGAGCGACACGCAGGACGGTGCCTTGTTTGGCTGCTTCAAACTGGGCATCGGCGGCGGCGATGCTGGCATCGGTCTGGCGCATCTGCACATAGTATTCGTGGTGATATAGGCTTTGGGTCAGGCTGAGGGTGTAGCCCTGACTGATGTAATCGGTTTTGCCGATCGATGCAGATGAAGAGGGGCTTACTTTGGTTATATCGCTATTGTTCTGGGTGTAGTGCGCGGTCAGGCCAATCTGTGGCAGAAAGGCCGCACGGCTCTGACCGCTTTTTGCCTGGGCGGCCTGATTGGCGGCCTCTGCAGCGCGTAGCTGAGGGTCATTCTTTTGCGCCAGACGGTAGATATCCATCAGGTTCTCGGCGCTGGCCGGAGCGCTGCCGAGGAGCATGGCGGTTGCAGTGAACAGGGTGAGGGCAACTCGTTGCATTGTGCGTCCTTTGTTTTTGAGACGGGTTACTGTTCCGTAGGGTTTGATTAGTAGCAGGCCGGTACGTTCCGGCAATAAGTTGACAGTATACTACCAAATCTCCGAAACCAGCACAGAATAAATATTAGTTGCCGCTTATATTGAGGTTGCGTAGCGGAGGGATCAAGAGCCACCGGTCACTCTTTGCAAAACTTGATACAAGATGGGTAAAAAAACAATGGGGCCACGGGGCCCCATTGCACGACACATCTTTAAGTAGTGAATCAGAACTCAAACTTTTCTGTCACCTGGCTGTTTCGCAACGGTGGGACGACAGTCTCAAACAGGGACTCTTCGCGCCATTCGTTACTGTTGATTCGGGTAACCAGCAGTGCCGTCATTGCAGGGGCGGAGCCCACCACAGCGAAAAGTCGGCCACCAACCTGCAGGTTGTCCTTGAGCGCCTTGGGTAGCGCGGGCAGTGAGCCGGTGACAACGATCACGTTATAGGACTGACCATCTTGCCAGCCATTGGCGGCATCGCCCTGATGCAGGGTAACGTTACCGATACCCTTGGTGGTCAGATTGCGCTCGGCCTGCTGTTGCAGTGCCGGCTCGATCTCCACCGAAGTCACCTCACTGGCTAGTGCAGCCAGCATGGCGGTAACGTAGCCGCTACCGGTACCGATCTCCAGTACCTTGTCGTCGGGCTTGATCGCCAGACTCTGTAGCATGCGCGCTTCCAGCTTGGGCTCCATCATCACCTGGTCGTAGCCGATGGGCAGTTCCATGTCGGTAAAGGCGAGAGAGCGATATTCGGGAAGGACAAAATCCTCGCGCGGGATGCGCTGCAGCAGATTCAATACGCGCTGGTCGATGACGTCCCAGGGGCGGATCTGCTGTTCAATCATGTTATGGCGCGCTTTTTCGATATTCATATCGGCCATGGCGGTTCCCCGTTTGGTGTTAAAAAAAGAGAGTGCCGAGAGTAAGCCTTTTGCCGATGCCAGGCAAGGCCGGGGTGGCGGGTTTTGGCAGCCTGGCTGAGCCCGGATGTGAGTGCTCGCAAACGACAAATAGCTCTATTTAATGAGGTTTTTCTCGGTCGTGTCCTGATGACCGACTTGCTATGCCAGGGCGCATCGTATACCTTTTGCGCTACTGCTAGGGGTGCCCACAGGGGCTGAGACAACACCCTTTGAACCTGATCCGGATTATGCCGGCGTAGGGAAGCGGTGCGGTCTCTTCGCTCCGTTCCTCCGCTGCCAACTGAGGACCCATTATGAGCGCCATCCCTGAAGACTTCCTGCAAAAGACCGCTCAGCTCTCTACTGAGGTCACCCGTCCCTTTCCCAAGTCACGCAAGATCTACGTTGCAGGTTCCCGCACCGACATTCGCGTGCCTATGCGCGAGATCGAGCAGGGCGATACCCTCACCTCGACAGAGGCGGAGCACAATCCGCCGATCACCGTTTACGATACCTCCGGTCCCTATACCGACCCTGAGGCAAAGATCGATCTGTTGCAGGGACTGCCCGCGTTGCGAGAGCAGTGGATCGAAGAGCGCGGTGATACCGAACTGCTCAATGGTCCGACCTCCGAGTTTGGCGCCAGACGGCAGAACGATCCGGCACTGGCTTCACTGCGTTTTGAGCACATCCGTAATCCGCGTCGTGCAAAGTCTGGAATGAACGTAACCCAGATGCACTATGCACGTCAGGGTATCGTCACCCCCGAAATGGAGTTCATCGCCATCCGCGAAAATAACCGCCTGCAAGAGATGCGCGATGATCCGCGTTACAGCAAATTGTTGCGTCAGCACGCAGGCCAATCCTTCGGTGCGGCGATTCCGGAGATCATCACTCCCGAGTTTGTACGTAGTGAGGTGGCAGCCGGTCGCGCGGTGATCCCCGCCAACATCAACCACCCGGAACTGGAGCCGATGATCATCGGCCGTAACTTCCGGGTGAAGATCAACACCAACATAGGTAACTCTGCGGTGACCTCTTCTATCGCTGAAGAGGTGGAGAAGCTGGTATGGTCCTGTCGCTGGGGCGGTGACACCCTGATGGATCTTTCCACCGGTAAAAACATTCACGAGACCCGCGAGTGGATCCTGCGCAACGCGCCGGTGCCCATCGGTACCGTGCCGATCTATCAGGCGCTGGAGAAGGTTGATGGCATCGCCGAGGATCTCACCTGGGAGATATTCCGCGACACGCTGATCGAACAGGCAGAGCAGGGGGTCGACTACTTCACCATTCACGCCGGGGTGCGGCTGCGTTATGTGCCGCTTACCGCTGAGCGGATCACCGGCATCGTCTCCCGTGGCGGATCGATTATGGCCAAGTGGTGTCTGGCGCATCACGAGGAGAGTTTCCTCTACACCCGCTTCGATGAAATCTGCGAAATCATGAAGGCCTACGACGTCGGCTTCTCGCTTGGTGACGGTCTGCGTCCAGGCTCACTTGCTGATGCCAACGATGCGGCGCAGTTCGGTGAACTGGAGACCCTGGGTGAACTGACCCAGCGTGCCTGGGAACACGATTGCCAGGTAATGATCGAAGGCCCCGGCCATGTGCCGATGCAGATGATCAAGGCCAACATGGACAAGGAGTTGCAGGACTGCTTCGAGGCACCGTTCTACACACTCGGTCCGTTGGTGACCGACATCTCCCCCGGCTATGATCACTTCTCCTCCGGGATCGGTGCGGCGCAGATCGGCTGGTACGGTACCGCCATGCTCTGCTATGTCACGCCGAAAGAGCACCTCGGTTTGCCGAATAAGGAAGATGTGCGCGAAGGGATCATCACCTACAAGATCGCCGCCCATGCAGCCGACTTGGCCAAGGGTTTCCCCGGCGTGCAGGTGCAGGACAACGCCATGTCCAAGGCGCGCTTTGAGTTCCGTTGGCACGATCAATTTGCCCTGGCGCTCGATCCGGAAAAGGCGATGAGTTTCCACGACGAAACCCTGCCTGCCGAGGCGCACAAGGTGGCGCACTTCTGTTCCATGTGCGGCCCCAAGTTCTGCTCGATGAAAATTTCGCAGGAGGTTCGCGATTTCGCGGAGAAGGGGATGCAGGAGATGGCGGTGAAGTATGCCGAAGATGGTTCCGAATTGTATAAGAAAGTTTGATCGACAAGCCGGGTTCAACCGGTGCTACAAGAACAGGATTTGGGGATGACCGATTTTACCAGCGAAGCGGGGCTGCGATTCCGCTACATGTTGCGCGATATTGCCAAGGGTAAACGCGGTGCGCGCGATCTCAGTCGTGAAGAAGCCAGCGAGGCGCTGGCCTTTCTCTTTTCCAACGAGTGCGACCCGGCACAGGTGGGTGCCTTTCTTACCGCGATGCGTTACAAGGGCACCAAGCTGGATGAGTATCTCGGTTTCTTCGATACCATTTACGCGACTTCAGCGACTATCCGTCCCGACGTGCCCAATCTGGTCAACGCCAACGGCCCCTACGATGGACGTAAACACTTTTTGCAATTAAGCCCTGCCGCGGCGATTCTTGCTTCCGCGGCCGGTGTGCCAATGCTGCTCCACTCCTCCGATGGTCTACCGCCAAAGAACGGCGTGACCAGTGGCAAGGTGCTGGAGGCGCTGGGTATCCCGGCGATGCAGCAGCCGGAGCAGGTGCGGCAGAACATCGAGAAAAACGGTTTCGGCTATCTCCACTCGCGCGTTTATTGTCACGGTATCGAGCGTCTGCGTCCGGTGCGGGAAAAACTTTTCTATCGCTCCTTCCTTCATAGCTGCGAAGTGATGCTCAATCCGGGTGGAGCAAAACGTTCGCTGCTGGGGGCCGCGCATACTTCCTTCCTTACCAAATTCCTCGAGGTGCAGGTCGCGCAGGGGGCTGAGCATGTGCTTTCGGTACAGGGACTCGATGGTAGCGATGAACTGCCGCTGCAAACGATCAGTGCGGTGGAATACCGTGATGGCCGCCTCGAACAGCTGGAACTTTCTCCGGCAGACTATGGCCTGAGTGAAAGTGAACCACTGCCCTGCGAACCACCGCTGGAAACCGCACGCTTGATCGCCGCTGCCTTTCGCGGTGAAGCGGAACCACTGCATGACGCGCTGATCTACAACGGCGGGGTGCGGATCTGGCTGGGGGGTAAAGCAGACAGTATCGCAACGGGTGTCGCCATCGCACGTGAAATATTGGAGTCTGGTGCGGCGTGGCGACAACTGGAAAAGCTCGCAGAACCATCACAATAAGCAGGCCCCGGCATCGAGTCGGCGGCCGCAGGTAACCGACCACGATGCCACATCAAACACTAACAAGAATTGTTCTACTCAGTCTGTCGTTGTTGCTTGTCGCCTGTGGTGGTGGTGACAGCGGTAGTGACACTCCAGCAGGTCGTTCATTCAGCATGGGCTTCACCCCCTGGCCTTACGCTGCAACAGCTGAGGCGGTGAATGATACCTACGCCAAGATCAATACCAACGGCGATATCATCGCCCACCACCTCGATAGCGGTATTCCCTGGCAGGAGGCGCTGGACGGTGTCGCTTACCCAACTGGCGTTGAAGCGGAAATTGCTGCGCGCGTGAATAATACGCAGGCAGGTAAGAAGGTCTACCTGGCGATCAGCCCGTTGAATACCGCACGTACTGGCATGGCGGATTACTGGAACAACGCCGGTACAGGACAGACGTTACCCGCACCGTGGGATGGTTACGATTTTACTTCGACGCAGGTACAGACGGCCTACATCAACTTTGCCACTGATCTGATCAACCGTTTCAATCCTGACTATTTCAACTTCGGTATCGAGGCGAGCGAGTTGATCCTTTACGATGCCAATAATGGTACAACGCAATACGCCAATTACCTGACCTTTGTCGCTGCCGTTTCTTCTGCCCTCAGGGCATCATTCCCCAATCTCAAACTGATGGTCAGCGTCGGACTGAAATATCCCGGCACTGCCGATGCACAACTCCTTGAGAGCTGGTTACCCTATCTGATCAATTATGTGGACGTGGTGGGCGCCAGTGTCTATCCCTACGTCTTTTTCGGTCACGCCAATGCGGGCGATCCGGCCAACCTGCCGAGCAATTGGTTGTCACAGTTGCAGACCATTGCAGGCAGCAAGCCCATTGCCGTGGCGGAGACCGGTTGGATCGCGCAGGATCTGTTGATTCCGTCTTTGAGTGTGAATGTGTCGGCCACACCAGCCAATCAGAATGCCTACGTACAGGAGCTGTTCAGTGAGGCAGAGGCATTGAATGCGAAATTTGTGATCTGGTGGTGTGTCGTCGATTTCGACGATATGTGGACCAATGTGTTGGGTAAGGATCCGATCGCGCAGATCTGGCGCGATACCGGACTTTACGACGGCACCGTGCCTACGCCTGTTGCCAGACCGGCTCTTACAACCTGGCAGAACCAGTTGGCGCAGCCGCTTGTTCCTTGAGTGAGTACAAGCGTATCAACTCATCCGCCTGCTGCCGTGACAGAGTTTTCCACGGCAGCGGGATGAGTCCTGCTACCCGTTTCCGATACTCCTCGTAAACCTTGCCGTGATAAACGATCAATTTTCTCTCTTCCATGCGTGAACCGACAAACAGGTAGAGCGTTACCAGCGTGTAGATCAACAGCTGATTACTACTCACATCTCGTGTCCAGAGAATCACCAGAATCAGGAAATACCAGGGATGACGAACATAGCGGTGAAGCGGGGAGATATGGAAGTGTTCCAGATCGTTGATCTCTGTGGTTTTTGTGCGCAGCTGGCTGAAACCAAGAAATTCCTGCATGTCATACAGGCGAGGTGAGTAAGCCAGCACCAGTAGAGCAAGCAGGGCCATGCCATTCATCAGATAAAACATCACTCCCTGCCATTGCCATAATAGTTCTCCCGGATAGCGCCAGGCGATCCAGGCAAGCGGCAGCGCCAGTAACGTCGCCAACAGATTGAACAACAGGCGGTACCAGGAAACCAGCGCAGGGCAACGGATCGCGACGCGTTGTTTCAGCCATAGCGAGGCGGTAAAGGAGTGGAGGACGAAATAGCCAAGGAACAGGATGACGATGAGCGGGCTTTGCGCTGTCATGACAAGGTCACACTTTATAGATTCGGTTGCGCCCCTTTTCCCTTGCCTGACGCATTGCGTCGCGAACACGCTTGATGAGCTCACCAAGCTGTTGTCCATGATTCGGTGTGACAGTCGCAACGACACCGGTAATTGTAACGATCTTCGATACCTCGGAGGTTTCGTGAGGAATATTCAGGCCCAGTACATCCCCCTGTATTCGTTGTGCTAGGTCGTGAGCTGCACGGGCATCGCTATCGGCAAGCATGATGGCAAAGGAGTACGCGCCAAAGCGTGAAACAACACTGCCCTTGTCCTGTACTGTGCGGATTATTGCCCCGGTAACCTGCTTGAGGCAGATATCACCTTCCAGTGCGCCGTAGTTGTCGACATAGTCGGTGAAATTATCTATCTCCAACAGTTGCAGGGAGACGGGACGACTTTTATTGATCGCGTTGTTCCACATAATGGTGGAGAGGTTCTTAAAGTGTTCCGCCGTGTGCACCCCGGTAGTCGTGTCACGGGTAACCAGATCCTGCATGGCCCGGGTAGTTGCGGTGAGTTGCTCTTTTTGTTTCCGAATATCCTGTTGCTGTGAGCTGGTGACCCCCTCCAACACGAGGGTATGTTTTCGTGCGGAACGGAGAAAGAGAAAACCAAGCAATATTCCCATGGAAATGGTGAACAGATGCGCCAAAGTTAGAAAGCGTTTTTCACCCTCTATCTCGTCCAGAATCGCCTTGGCATCCAGATTGACGCT
Source organism: Thiohalomonadaceae bacterium (assembly GCA_050287105.1). GTDB lineage: Bacteria > Pseudomonadota > Gammaproteobacteria > Thiohalomonadales > Thiohalomonadaceae > JAPHTQ01. Next base: position 2,403 of record JBNKBG010000012.1, on the reverse strand, counting down.
AATCCCGCCACGGATATCTCCGATCCGGTATCCCTGCTTGGCATGACATGCCATGCAGGAAGGCTCCACATAGAGTGGTGCCATGTAACGAAAGATAGGGTGTTCTCCACTCTCTATCATCTCGACCTTTTCAGTCGCGCCGTTATGAAAGGATTCCAGCGCCTCCTTTTCCCATGGATCGGCCAGATTCTCGGGACGGATAGGATTCAGGCTGGTTAGGTGAAACTTTAAGCCTTCTCTGGCAGCAAGTTCGGAAATTTGCCGCGCCATATAGGCTGGGTTAACCATGGTGAGTTCCAGACCGGTAGGGGTGTTTATTTCCCGGTGTGGCAGTTCCAGATAGGGATTGGGCTTTGTCTGATCGGTGACAGGGATATAGACAGGGCCATACTCGGCGTTCCATTTGCGCGCCATCAATATTGCCTTGAAGAAATTTTTACCACGTTCGCTGGCCATCATCCGACCGTGGTGGTTGAGTGATTCCAGGTTGTAGAGATAGGAAAAGGTACCTAGTCCGGTCCACAGGGCGAAAAGAATAATCCAGTAGAATCTCTTTTTGATTACATGCTCAGTGATGCTCACGTCCTGCTCCCATCTTGTTATTCCATCTTATTGATGCCCGGCTTGCGTTGATCTCAAGTCTCAGACATTGCTTCCTGGGGTTATATAAGACTATTTATAGCCTAGATTAGCCAGTATGAGTGTAGTTTCCAGAGTGAAGGATGCGAGTGCTGCCGGAATAGGCGTGTGATGTGTGTGGAGAAATCTGAGCTGCATCTCCCCACTCGACGGTTCCTCGGTCGAGGGTGATGGGGTTGTCTTTACGCGCATGGAGTGGGCAGCCGAATTATTCAAGTCTCTGATTTTGATTAACGAATTCTCTGTCATGGCATGGTTCCGGGTGATAGCTTTTTTGTACAGGTTTCGGGAGTACGGCGATGAGTAATGGGAATGAACAACCGGTACAGCAGCGGCTGGTCCAGGCCGCGTTGGAGTGCTTTCTCCGGGATGAATACCACAATGTCACCACCCGGCAGATCGCGGCGGCGGCCGATACCTCCATTGCCATGATCCGTTACTACTTTGGTAGCAAGGAGGGGTTGTACGAAGAGATGCTGCGCCAGACCCTGCAACCATTGCTCGATGTGCTGGAGAGTGAGCTACTCTTATCCACCGGCGGCTTTGTTGACTACTTTTCCATCTACTATCGCACCATGCAGCAGAACCCACGCTTTCCAGCACTGGTTCTCAAGGTCCTGGCTCTCAATCAGGGGCCGGGAAAGCGCTTTATTCATCAACTGTTGGAGCGTGGTCGCAGCCGCGCCAGGGAAAAGATCGAGTTGCTGAAGGCGCATGGGAAGGTGGAGAAAACCATCGATCCTGACATGTTACGCATCGCCTTTGTCAGTCTGGCGATGATGCCGATCTTGCTGAAGGATGTATTCGAAGCGCAGCTTGAGCGGCCGATGGATGAGGCGTTTCTGCAGCAACTGGCGGTGTTGAACGGCCGACTCTTTGTCGCCGGTTTGATGCCGACCAATGACAGTAAGGAGTAGCCATGAGCCGTCTGCAAAAAAACCGTTTCCAGGTTTGGTTATTTAACCGGGCAATCAGCGCGGCTAACTGGCTGGCGACACTGCCCAATAAACTCACCCCGCCGCCATTTCGCCTGATGCAGATCGGTTCCGCCTTCTGGCAATCGCGGGCGCTCTACGCTGCTGCCGCTCATGGACTGGCGGACGAAATCGGCGAAACAGAGAAGAGCAGTGCTGAGGTTGCGGCTGCACTGAAGCTAGATGAAGCGCATCTCTATCGTCTGTTGCGTATGCTCGCCTCAATTGGCGTGTTCGAAGAGACCGCACATCGAGTGTTTCGTAATAACCGTCTCTCCAGTTGTCTGCGTCGTGATAACCCTCAGTCGGTGCGTGACATGGTACTGATGCACAATTCTGAGGTAATGGCGCGTCCCTGGTTTGAATCACTGGAGGCCTGTATTCGCACAGGTGAGACGCCATTTGTCAGAAGCCACGGCCAGGAGCTTTTTGCCTATATGGATGAGCATGCCGAATTTGATGCCCTGTTCGCCCGCGCCATGGATACCGTAGAGGGGTTGACCGGTCTCGAATATTTGAACGATTTCGATTGGGGTCGTTTCGACCGCCTGATCGATGTAGGTGGTTCGAAAGGGGCCAAATCGCTGGCAATCCTCAAATCCCATCCCCGTCTGAAGGCGCTGATCTTCGATCGACCGCAGGTGATCGCAACGGCGGAGGATTACTGGCGCAGACAGGACGCAGCGGCGCTACTGGAGCAGGTGGTATTCGTGGGAGGGAATGCGTTGGAGTCGGTGCCTTCGGCGAGTTCATCGCGGGATATCTATCTATGTATGGCGTTGTTCCATGG